>CALFNG010000231.1 GCA_937902985.1 uncultured Myxococcales bacterium | reverse complement strand
AGATGCCTAAGTGACTGGAGTTCAGACGTGTGCTCTTCCGATCTCCCGACGACCTCGCGGTCGCGGCCGGACTGACGCCGGCCGGTCTCGCCGATGCCCTGTGGGATCTCGTGGGGCGCGGCCTCGTCGCTGGCGATGGGTTCCAGCCGCTCCGCGATCTGCTGGCGGGGGGGCGCTCGGCGCGGAGCGGCCGGCGCGCGGCGCAGGGGCGCTGGTCTCTCTTCGAACGAGCCGAGCCGCCGGGGTCGGGCGAGGGGCCGACGCTGCCCGACGCGATCGCCGATCGCGTCGCGCAGCAGCTGCTCGCGCGCTACGGCGTCGTCTTTCGCGAGCTCGTCGCGCGCGAAAGCTTCGCCGTCCCGTGGCGCGACGTCCTGCGCGCGCTCCGTCTCCTCGAGGCGCGCGGCCTCGTTCGCGGCGGGCGGTTCGTCGCCGGGTTCATCGGCGAGCAATACGCGCTGCCCGAGGCGCTCGAGGGCCTGCGGCGCATCCGGCGAACGGAGCGCACGGGAGAGGTCGTGCGCGTTCGGGCGTCGGATCCTCTGAACCTCGTCGGGATCCTGCTCCCGGGACCGCGGATCCCGAGTCACGGCGGCTGGATCGTCTTTCGCGACGGCGCGCTCGAGGGCGACGCGCGCGAGCCGCGTGCAAACCGGTCGGCCGTCGACGACGCCCGCGGCGACGTCTTTCCCGAGCGCGCGTTCGTTCCGTCGGCCGGCGCGAGCGGGCAGGAGAGCGCCGGCGCGCTGCCTGCCGACGGTCTGCCGCCTTGACATCGAAGGATCGGCCACGCATCCTCCGCGGCCGAAATCGTGGGTGTCCGCGAAGGAGCTGACCGGTCGCCAGGGAGCCGCGCCAGCCGCGTCCTCCGCTCCGTATGGCAGCAGGCCGACTGGTTCGCCTACGCCGCCACCGCGCTCGTGTGCACGTTCTACCTGTACTCTCGCGCCAACTTCATTCCCAAGTGGGGCGACTGGTACGAAGACGACGCGGCCGAGGCCCAGCCGTACGTGTATCTCCAGGTGCGCGCATGGCTCCATGGGCATTGGGCGCTCGTCCCCCACCCCTCGGGCGCGGGGAACGACTACGTCTGGGGTCGTAACGGCATGCACCAGGTCTGGGGACTCGGCGTACCGCTCCTCGCGGCGCCGTTTCATCTCCTCGGCCTCCTCTTCGGCGCTCCGGGCTTTCCCGATCGCGTTCGGTTCCTGATCCTCTACGCGGCGACGACGTTCGTCCTGGCGCGCGCGCTCCACGCGTCGTCGCGCAAGGAGACGAGCGCCCTGGTCGCGAGCTGCGCGGCGGCAGGTTTCATCATGACCTTCCCCACGTTCATCGGCCTCCTGTGCGCTCGCTTCTTGATCTACGACCAGACGATCTGCACCGGCGCGCTGTGGAGCGTCCTCCTGCTCGCCGGCGTCCTCGCGATCTTGCACCGGTGCACGCCGGCTCGCCTCGCGCTCGTCTGCGGCGCGGCGGCGTTCTCGACGGTCATCAGGCCCACGCTCACCGGCTATGGCCTGTCGACGGTCGTCCTCGTCTTCGTCATCGCCCACAGACGGCGTCTGCGGGCCCTCGGATTCGTGCCGGCGCTGGTGTCAGGCGGCGCCGTGAGCGCGTTTTACTTCCTCGGGAACTGGCTTCGCTTCGGGTCGCCGCTCAACGGCGGCTACGCGAACTGCATCTCGAGACCGTTCGTGAATCGGTTGCTCCGCTGGGGCACGTCGTTCGCGAGGGTGCCGTTCAAGGTCGCCGCTGAAGAGATGTACGCCACCACGTTCCGGTTGGATCCAGTGACGTGGCAGACCTATGACCCCCCGCCCAGCGTGGCGCCGTACGTCGCCGGCGAGCGATGGCGCGAGTACTACTCGCCGGGTTACGACCGCGTCGTTCTGGCCGGCCTCTTCGCGGCGCTGGCGATCGCCGGCTGGCGCTTCTTCCGGTACCGACTGTGGCGGCGCGACCGCGACCTCGCGGACGAGCGCGCGACGGTCATCGCGGCCTGGGCGCTGCCCCCTGCGATCGCGCTCTTCCTCTACTACATGCGCGCCGGCAACCTGGTCACTCGCTATCTCGTCGACATGTTCCCCGCCTTCGCGGCGGCGCTCCTCTGCGTGGGAATCGCCCTGGTCGACTGGTTCAGGAAGCGCGCGCAGCCGGGGCTCGTGCCGTCGACGCAGCTGGCGCTCGCGGGCGCCGTCGCGCTCTACAACGCCGGGTGGACGGGCTGGCCCGCGGGCATCTCCCATCCCGTCGATCGCAAGGCCTTCCTGGCCAAGGTGACCGAGATCGACGCGCTCGCGGTGCCGACCCCGGGGGTGCCGAGGCGCTTCAAGTGCAACGAGCCGCGCGGTCCGCATCCCGTGCACATGCACCTCGACGACTGGCGGCCCGACTGCGGCTTCGCCTCGGGGATGGTGTTCGCGATGCCCCAGGCTCACTGCGTGTCCTTCACCCTCCGGCCCGGCAGCGGCGTATGGGGCCCCGGCGAGAACCAGTCTCTCGCCGCGTTCGAGGCGAATGCCGACTTCGACCCCCTCACGAGCTGCGGGGCGCCCCTGGTCGAGGGTGACGCGCGGATCGTCACGATGTGCGATCCGCACCCGCCGCCCTTCTTGCTCGACGGGATGCGCCTCTACTCGATCGCCACGCTCGACGAGGGACTGAACCCGATCGATCGCCTCAAGCTGATGGCGATCGACCCGTCGACGTCATGCAAATGAACGGCCGTTCGCGCGCTCGAGAGCGAGATTGGCCGGTCACGGCGGCCGCGCTCATCCGTGCGCTCCCGTAAAGATCCTGGCGTGCGGACTTCCCGGCGCGGTATTCCCACCTGGGCTCCTGCAGAGCGCGGGCCGGCGCGCTCCGAAGCCCCAAAAGAGACCCTATCGCCGCCCTGTCGACCGCGCGTTTCGCTTCAACCGCAGGCTCCGCACCTGGGCGACGAGGCCCGCGGGAGCCCACGAGCACGCCACCGGAACCTTTCCTCCACGTTCGCCTTGGCCGTCGAACGGTCAGGACGCCGGTCAGGACGCCGTGTGTCGCCAGGATATCATCCGGCGCTGCGGGAGACGAGGCCGAATCGGCGAACGCCATCCTCGAACGCCGTTAGCGCGGGCGCATGATGTGATAGGCGCCGACCTGCTCGACGGCCACGTAGTGTGTCGCGATGTAGCGATCGAGCCGGTCCGAGCCCAGGTTACTCGATGCGTTGGGCTCGTTCCAGTAGCAGCCGTCGGCGAGCACGACCGCCGCTGGATGGTGCGATTCGATCTCTTCGATCATCCGCCGTTGTACGTCGTCGCGTGTCACGATTCCCGGGTCGAATTGCTGGATGCGCGTGGCGCCCAACCGGCGCGACTCGTAGTAGACGGAAACGAAGCTGACGATGACGCGCGTGTGCGCGGTGCATCCCACGAAGATCCGGTCGTCTGGTCCGGCGAGGCGATGAATCGCGGCGCTGACGGCGCGCCGATCGGGGGGAATGAAGTCCTCATCGGGCCGTGTCTTGAGACGCGCGAGAAGCTCCCCCGGTGCGATGAGCCCGGGGTGGCTCGCCACGAACGGCAAGAAGGCGAGCAAGACGAGGAACTCGCTGAACGCAGGGATGGCGCCAAGAGCGCCGAACAGGCAAGCGACGGTGGCCGGCACGCCGTAACCCACGTGCGCCCAGTCCGTGCGGAGAAGCGCCTGGGGAGCCGTGGCGACGGAGATCGCGAGAAGAAACGCGGTCGTGAGGGTCAGATCGTCTCGGCTCGTCCTACGGCGTACCTGCAGCACGACGTGGGCGGCGCCCAACGCGGCGGCGAAGGCCAGGGCGAGTAACCCGAGGGTCACGTAGTCGGTGAGATAACCGGGGATCGTCCAGTTGAACAAGCCGACTCCCTGCTCTCCCTTGAACGAGGGCAATGGCATGACGCGGGCCGGCTGAGTGTACTTCGCTTGATCTAGCACGAGGTCGTGGATGACCTGGCTGGGTCCCCCTGAGAGCAGGACGAAGCACCAGAACGGCAGTACGGCAGAAAGCAAGCCCACGGCGAACGAGCGGCGCGCCTCGCGCGGCAAACGCGCGACGATCGGGCGGCCTGCGAGTCGCGCGAACAGAGCCAGCACCCCTGCGCCGACGGCTCCATACATGAACAGGTCGTGGCGAAACCACGACACCAGGCCAAAGAGCACGCCGCTCGCCGTGAATCGCCCCCGGCGCGAGGTGTTGGTCGGGAGCGCGACGACGCCGCCGAGAGCCAGCGCGACCGCCGTGACGTAGGCATACATCGTCAGCTCGATTCGCGACTGGAGAAGAAGCACGGCTGCGAACGCAGCGACGCGAGCGCGCCCCCTGGTCAAGCGCCCTACGATGATGGCCGCCAGCGTGGCACCCGCGACTCGAATTCCGAGGGCGAGGACCCGCATGGTGTGGATCGTCGCTCCCGCAGAAACGAGACTGCATGCCCGCACGAGGAGAAACGATCCCGGTGGGTAATTGGCGTAGAAATCACGGTAAGGAATTTGCCCCTTGCTCAGCAAGAAAGCGTCCGTGACGAGCAGTCCCTCGTCGTAGAAACCGAGCGGCGCCGTCAGGTGCGACGCGGTGATCTGGATGCCGAGGACGGAGAACACCAGTGCGGCGACGGGGACTCGCGCGAGCCGTTCGGTGAGTCTTGCTGAGCTGGTGCGCATGGTATCGCTCCCCGCGGCCGACGGGGCCAGGAAGGCCCGAAAGCGCCCCCCCCTTATACGGAAGGCGCCCTTCTACGCGAGGACAATTCCGCGAGCGTTCTAGACAGCTTCTGGGACGAGCGAGCCTCGTCTTCTCGCCCGGTCGCCCTTGCTACCCGCGACGCCGCGGCGGCCAAATTCGGCATGCGAACATCAGATTCGGATCAGAACGTGCCGCTCGAGCAGAGGCTCGACGCTCCGTCGTCTGGCGCGGGATGCGACGACGGGCACGCGGTGGACCATGAGCCTTCCCACCGCTGTGCGCCATGAAGCCTCTCGGCCAGGGCTGGAGCCTCTTCGCCACGAACCGCCCGGGGCGAGGTCCTCCCTCGGGTGACGTGCTCGCGGAGGCTGGCGATGCGCTCAGCATCCGCCACGGGAATGTGATAGCCCGTCAGGGGGTGACACGCCTGTTCTGCCAGATGCCTGACGCCGGACGCAGCGCTCTCGCTCGGCGTCACCCGCCCGCTTGGACAGGGCCTCGTCCCGGACTTGAGCTGACGCCGACGCCCAAACGAGCGTGCAAGCGAGGACCACACACTGACCGCCTGACAGACAACGCCGGCCGTCGAGGCCGGCCCGGACAAGGCAACGAATGAGCTCTCCAACTTTCACCTTCGACGTTGGCGTCATCGGCGGATGCGGCCACGTTGGCCTGCCGCTCGCGCTTCTGCTTGCGAGCAAGAAGCGCGTCCTCATCTACGACATCAACGAGAATGCTGTCGCGCAGGTGCAGGCCGGCGTCATGCCCTTCTTCGAGGAGGGTGCCGAGAAGCTACTGGCCGCCGGTCTTGCGAACGATTCTCTCGTTTGCTCGACCGATCCGAGCGCACTCGCAAGCTGCCGCATCATCGTCCTCATCGTCGGAACCCCCGTCGACGAGCACTTGAATCCTTCGTTCGAGGCCATCCCCCGAGCACTCGAGCGCTGCTTGCCGTTCTTCAACGACGAACAGGTCCTCGTGCTCCGAAGTACCGTCTATCCCGGGACATCAGCGAAGGTTCAACGCTGGCTTCGCGAGCGCGGTCTGAATATGTCCGTGACGTTCTGTCCAGAACGCGTGGCGCAAGGCTACAGTGTGCGCGAATTCGCCGAGCTCCCTCAGATCGTCAGCTCGTTCGACGAGCGCGGGGCTCAAGCCGTTCGCGCCCTCTTCGGCTCGATGAACGACGACCTGGTCGTGATGGAGCCGATGGAGGCCGAGCTGGCCAAACTCCTCGCCAACGCCTGGCGATACATCCAGTTCGCCACGGTAAATCAATTTTACATGATCGCGGAACACCACGGTCTAGATTTCAACCGCATTCTGCAGGGAAGCAGACACAACTACCCGCGGCTCGCCGGCATACCGGGACCGGGGTTCGCAGCGGGTCCGTGTTTGTTCAAAGACACGATGCAGCTCGCGGCGTTCAGTCAAAATCAGTTCTTCCTTGGCCACGCCGCGATGCTCGTCAATGAAGGTCTGCCTGCCTTCGTCGTCGAGCAGCTGGCGAAGAAGGTTCCCATCGCGGACAAGACCGTGGGCGTCCTGGGCATGGGCTTCAAGGCCGAGAGTGACGACGGTCGCTCGAGCCTCTCGTACAAGTTGAAGAAGATCCTGAACCTGCGGGCCGCTCGCGTCCTCTGCACCGACCCCTACGTCAAGGACGACTCCTTGGTGTCCCTCGAAGAAGTGCTGGCCGAAGCCGACGCCCTCGTCATAGGCACGCCGCACAAGGCGTACAAGCAACTACGAATCCGTCCAGAAGTCGTGGTCATGGACGTCTGGAACATCCTGGGCTAGATGGTCGGGGCATGATCCAAGACAATGGCAAGAAAATTCTCGTCACGGGTTCGGCCGGCTTCATCGCCGGTTACCTCGTCGAAGAACTGCTAGAACGTGGGTACGCCGTCGTTGGAGTCGACAACTTCTCCAAGTATGGACGCGTCGCCAAGAGCTACGACAATCATCCCCGCTTCACGTTCCGCGAGGGGGACTGCATCGACTCGAATTTGCTCCGCGAGCTAGTGGCGGACTGTGACCACTTCGTCGCGGGCGCTGCTCGAATCGGGGGTATTAGCTATTTCCACGAATATGCGTACGATCTCCTCGCCGATAACGAGCGCATCCTCGCGGCGAGCTTCGACGCGGCCATCTGGGCTTATCAGCAACGAAAGCTTCAGAAGGTCACCGTACTTTCCAGCAGCATGGTGTTCGAGAACGCAACTGTGTTCCCGACGCCCGAGGGGCATCAGCTCGCGTGCCCTCCACCCAGCAGCACGTATGGTTTTCAAAAACTGGCGTGCGAATACTTCGCCCGTGGTGCACACGAGCAATACAAGCTTCCATACACAATCGTGCGACCATTCAACTGCGTCGGAACAGGTGAAAAGCGAGCGCTAGGTGGCAAGGAGATCTTCAGCGGAAACGTGAAGCTGGCGATGAGCCACGTCGTTCCAGATCTGATCCAGAAGGTCCTCAAGAAGCAGGACCCGCTGCATATCCTCGGCGAGGGCAACCAGGTGCGGCACTACACCTACGCGGGCGACCTCGCCAGAGGAATCGCAGCGTGCGTCGAACATCCGAAGGCGATCAACCAGGACTTCAATATCTCTACCGAGGAATCGACCACCGTGCTCGAGCTCGGGCGAGCCATATGGGACAAGGTCTACAAGGGCAGCAAGCCCTTCAGAACCGTGAGCGACAAGCCGTTCGAATACGACGTGCAGCGTCGCGTCCCGGATGTTCGCAAGGCGAGAGAGCTTCTAGGCTACGAGGCGACGACGTCGCTCTCGAGCATGCTGGACGAGGTCATTCCCTGGATCCAAAGGGAGGTCACGGAGGGCACGATCTGATGCGGGAAGCCGGTCTGCCCGCCGTGTCTGCGCCAAGGATCGGCGGCGGATTCCAGTCGTCGTTCGCGTCGTGGCGCCCCTGGGCCCCGGTCGCTAGAACGGTGTTCGACGACCGTAGCGCTGCCGAAAGGCCCACACGTACCACTCGAGGTAGTGAGGTAGCCATTGCAGCAGCTTGAAGCGGGAATCACCGGCAATCCGATCGGTCCACGTAGCGGGGACGTCCTCGACCCGGTAACCCCCGAAGTGCGCCTTCACGGTCAGCTCGAGGCCCAGACAGAACCCTGCCTTGCTCTCGATCTGCGTCCGCTCGAGGAAGTCGCGCCGGTACGCCTTGAAGCTATTCGTCGGGTCGGAAGTCGGAAGGCCAGCGAACCAGTGCAGCGAGAGCCCCGCGGCTCGACTCAGGAAGCCCTTCAAGACGGGGCCGCCGACCTGCCGACCGCCCGGCGAATACCGACTTGCGCAGACGACCGCCGCGCCTCGCGAGGCCCGGTCCACGAGCTCCGACAGTTTCAAGAAATCGTCCGAGAGATCGGCCATGCTGACGACGACGACCGGCGCCCGCGCCGCTCGCATACCCACCTCGATGGCATAGCGAACCCCTTTCCCGAGCTCATTCTTCACGACCCTAACTATGCGTGGCCTTTCGTTCGCCGGGAGCGCGGCGAGCGCCGGCAGCGTGTCGTCTTCATCGAAATCGTGGACGACGATCAATTCGTAACCGGTCTCCGCCCAGGCGACCAGGGCACGGCAATACGGGCCGATGTTGGCGCCCTCGTTGAAGACGGGCACCACCACGGAGCATCGGAGCCCCTTCGGTGGTCCGCGCCCGTCAGCTGCCGAGGCGATCGAGACCGGGCCGGTGTCTTGCGATTCGTTCGCCGAGCAACTGACGGGTGCGATCGGAGGCGACACCACCCTCAACTAGTGCACGCCAGTGTCGCGCGCAAGCGTCGATACGAAGTCAAGCGGGTCAGGCTCTTGCACAAGGCGCGGGCTTCGCTATCGTGGCCCGCGTGGATCGGCAGATGGAAAGGCCTGCATGATAGGCGTGACGGAGAAGAGAGCTCCTGCGGAGCACCCCGGCCTGGGCACGAGCATCGACAGGCTCTACGCGAATCGGTTTCCGGACGCAGAGCGCGTGCAGAAAGCGAGACTTTGGCGGATTCTTTGCTCGTCATTCTTCGTGCGCTACGTCTCGAATACCGACGTGGTTCTCGACGTGGGCGCCGGATATTGTGACTTCATCAACCATATCGGAGCTGCCAAGCGAATCGCAGTCGATATCAATCCGGACACCGCGCACCGCGCAGCGCCCGGGGTCGAAGTTCATCAGATCGAGCTCGCTCAACTTCATACAGTGATTGCTCCGTCATCCGTCGACTTGGCGTTCGCGAGCAATGTCTTCGAGCACCTCCATGGGCCTGAGGGTCTACTCGCCGTGCTGGAATCCATACGCACCGTCCTGAAGCCGGGGGGGCGTCTCCTGATCCTTCAACCCAACGTTCGTCACGTGGGGGCGGCATTCTGGGACTTCTTCGATCACACGTTGCCGCTGACAGAGAAGGGCATGGCCGAGGCTCTCGAGGTCGCGCGCTTCAGGGTGCGCGAGGTGCGGTCGCGGTTCTTGCCCTACACCACAAAGAGCGCGATTCCACAATGGAGCTGGCTGGTGCGCACGTATCTGTCCGCCCGACCCCTCCAGTGGGCATTTGGCAAACAGATGCTCTTGCTCAGCGAGAAGCGCTGAATCAGAGCTCGTGAACTTGCGCTTTCTCGAATCCCATCGACACGGCGTCGTGCCCGGGGCTCGATCCGGAGGCGAGAACGGCAGCCCGTCTTGAACGGGGGGCCACTTGGTACTGGCCGCTGCGGCCGATCTCGTCTCTATCGCGTGCTCGAAGACGTGACCGCGATCTTCGCGGGCGCGCCGTTCTGGGGCGCGCCGGCGACCGCGGCGGCGTCGCGTACGGCGCTCCGCACCTCCGCGTCGCGCACGAGGAAGTCGACGCCTGGGGTGCTCTCGGCCTCGATGAATATCTGGTACGAAAAGAGCGTCTTGCTGAGCCGGATCAGGGCGATGTTCGCCGCGATTGCCGCGCGCCCTGCGAGACCGTTGCCGAGGACCTTGGGGAACGGCGCCGGAACGCCCTTCACCGACTTGATCCGGAAGCCCGCGTCTCGCAAGAGGTGCCGGATCGAGCGGAAGGTAAAGAGCCGGGTGTGCGTTCGGTCGAGGATGCCGGCCTTGCCGTAGTTGAACTGTCCGCCGAGGAGCATCAGGCGCTGAACGACGAACGCGACGTTCGGTGTCGTGAGAACGAGCTTCTTCGGCTCGTGCTCGAACTGCTGCCGGAGTTGCTCGAGGAACCGCTCCGGGTCCCGGAGGTGCTCGATCACGTCGAGCATCAGGAGGTAGTCGTAGGGCCGCGCGTCGAACTTCGGCGGCTCGTCGAGGTCTTGGATGATCACCTTCACGTCGAGGCTGGACACGCCGGGAGCGTGCCGGTCGACCACGCTGACGTCGCAGGCCTTCTTGCGCAGCTCGCGCGTCAGTGCGCCCGGCCCGGCCCCGATGTCGAGCACCTTCGAGCCCTTCGCCACGGCGTCGAGGGCGTAGGTGTGGCTGCTCGCATAGCCGAGCTTGGCGTCGTAGTGCGCGTTGTCGTCGATCGCGGGATCGAATCGACGCTGGTAGAGCAGGCCGGAGCGATGGGCGAAGTTCTGTACCGTCGCCCAGAGCACGTCTTTCGCGTATTTCACCCCGTTCACGCGGCAGATCTCGTCGCCGTAGTACGTGGGGATGGGAAGCTCGCGAATCCGCTCGCCGGCGTTCAAGAGCTGGATGATGACCTCCGTGTCGAAGTGGAAGTCGTTGGAGTTGAGCCGGTACGGGATCCGCTCGAGGGACTTCACTGAGTAGATGCGATAGCCGCTGTGGAACTCCGAGAGTCGCGTCCCCAGCATCGCGTTCTGGACGGTCGTCAGGATCTTGTTGCCCACGTACTTGTAGACGGGCATCCCGCCCTTGAGGGCGCCGAACCGGTCCATCATGCGGCTGCCGAAGACCGCGTCGGCCTCACCGTCGCGAAGGGGCTGGAGGAGCCGCGGCAGCTCTTCGGGCGCGTACTGGCCGTCGCCGTGGACCATCGCCACGAAGTCGAACCCCTGCGCGATCGCATACGCGTAGCCGACCTTCTGGTTGCCGCCGTAGCCCTGGTTGTACTCGTTGCGCAGCACCGTCATCCGCATCTCCGGGTGACTGCGCTGGTATGCGCGACCGATGGCGAAGGTCCGGTCTTCGGAGGCGTCGTCGACCACGAGAATCTCGCACTCGTACTGGTCGAAGACCGAGCGCGGCACGCGCTCGAGGACCGACTCGAGCGTCGCCTCGGCGTAGTATGCGATGATGAAGACGAGGAGCTTCGGCTTCGGAGCCGGTGCGACGCGCATATCAGACCTCCGGGGCGGGAAAGCCTAGCCTGGATCGAGCCCGGACGCCGTTCGCGGGACTCGAGCGAATCTAAACCTGGGCGAATAAATCGGGCGAGCGTGATCGAAGATCGCTCGTCAACGCTCGTCGATTTAGGCGGTGACGGCGATTCCGACGGCCGGCGAGCGCGCCTCGGCGCCGCTCGAGAAGGCGGCGAGCTCCTCGCTCACCTTGCGGAGGTACTGCTGCTTCACGTGAAACGGCAGGAACGCGCTCTTGAAGCCGCTCAGGATGATCTGCTTGATGTCTTCGAGCGTCAGCCCCATCTGGGTGTGGCAGAGCCAGAGCTCGCGGCTGACCGTGGTGTCGGTGACGAGCCGGTTGTCGGTGTTCACGGTCACGCGAAGACCGAGGTTGATGTAGAGCTTGAGCGGGTGACTTGCCAGGTCGCGGATCGCGCCGGTCTGCACGTTCGACGACGGGCAGCACTCGAGCGGGATGCGGTGGTCGTTCACGTAGTGGAGGAGATCGCCGTTCTCACGCAGACGGCAGCCGTGGCCGATGCGGTGGGCGCCGCAGACGTGGATGGCCTGCGCGATCGACTCGGGCCCATAGGCTTCGCCGGCGTGGATGGTCACGTTGATGTTGTTGTCGCGAACGAGCTGAAAGGCTGCCTTGTGGTGCTTGGCCGGGTGGTCGTACTCGGCCCCCGCGAGGTCGAAGCCCACGACTCCGCGGCTCTTGTATGCAACGGCCAGCTCGGCCATCTCGAGCGAGTGCTCGGGGGAGACGTTCCGGATCCCGCAGATGATGATGTTCGACTCGATTCCGAGCTTGTCTTGCGCTTCGCGCAGCCCGCCTAGAACGCTCTCGACCACGGTGGTGAGCTTGAGTCCGCGGCGCGTGTGCAGCATCGGCGCGTACCGCACTTCCATGTAGCGGACGTTCTCTCGCGCGGCGTCTTCGGCGAGCTCGTAGGCGATGCGCCGGAGCGACTCTTCGGTCTGCATGACCCGCAGCGTGACGTCGAACGCCTTTAGGTACTCGACGAGCGAGCCGCAGTTCTGGCCCAGGTGCATCGCCTCGCGGAGCGCGTCGGTGTCGCGCGCCGGCAGCTCGATCCGCTGGCGCTCGGCCAGCTCGAGGATCGTCGACAGCCTGAGCGAGCCGTCGAGGTGAACGTGCAGATCGGTTTTCGGGAGCTTCTCGATGAGATCGAGGGGGATCGGCCGCGCGTTCGGACCCGACGAGTGAGCCATATCGAAAGATACCACGCGTTCCGGCGAGCGCCCGAGCAGGCAAACGGGGGCCGCGGCGAGGCATGTGCGAGGCGCTCGCGCTAAGGAGCACATGCATGACGCTGCCCCGCCCCAAGACCGCTCTCGCTCTCCCTGGCCACCCCTCGAGCCGCGCCCCGCACGCCGTGCTCGTGGCGCTTGCTCTGAGCGGCGCGGCCGGCGGCGGTTGCGGCGCGGGCCAT
>CALFNG010000230.1 GCA_937902985.1 uncultured Myxococcales bacterium | reverse complement strand
GTCGTGCGCGTCGAGCGTGCCGCTCGCCCCGCCGCCGCCCCCGCCGCCGTTGGCGGCGACGGTCCCGGCGATCGTGACGGCCGGCGCTTCGATGAGGACCGCGCCGCCGCTTCCGCCGCCCGACGCCACGTAGAGGCCGGTGTCCGTGCCGTCGTAGCCGGCGCCGCCGCCCGCCGAGACGATGCCGCCGGCCGAGATGGTGACCGACGTGCCCGCGACGAGCTCCACGGCGCCGCCGCCACCGCCCGGAGCGAGGGACCCGGGGCCGCCCGCCGAGCCGCCGGCGAGCGGGACGATCGCCGGCGTTCCGTAGGTCTTGCCCGCGCCGCCGTTCGTCGCCGTGGCCTTCCCCGCGGCGCCACCTGCGCCGCAGTAGCCGCCGCCACCGCCCGCGATGCCGGTGTCGACGTTTGAGACGCTCTGGACGCCCGCCGTGCCCTTGCCGGGACCGCCCGCTGTTCCGTTGGTCATGCCGATGAAGCCGCCGGCGACGGTCGCGTCCGCCGTCGCGTGCACGTTGAGCAAGCCGAGCACGTTGATGGTGCTGACGCCGACGAGGACGACCGGCGTCTTGTCGAGCACGCTGAGAACGCCCGCGGGCTCGATCTTCCACGACTTGGCGACGTAGAGCTCGATCGAGCTCCCGTCGGACTGGACGACCGTCATCTCGACGCAGCCCGAGCTGTTGTTGACGACGCAGTCGATGCGGAGTTGCTCGTCGTCCACGACGTCGATGTCGACGAGCTTGCTGAGATCGATGGCCGCGAGCGCGGCTTCGATGCCGTTGGACGGCGTGAAGCCGAGCACGCCGACGGTGGCGTCTCCTCCTCCGGTCGTGCCCGTGTCCGGCGTGGTCCCCGCGTCGGGCGGGGGCGGCGTGGCGCCGTCGTCCGGCGTCGTTCCGCCGTCGACGCCGGGGGTCGTGCCCCCGCTGTCGGGCGAGCCCGGCGTCGTCGTCACCGTGCAGCCCCAGGCCGCGGCGAGCGAGAGAGCGATGACGACGCGGCCGAGAAGCGGCCCTCGTGCTCGGGCGCGCGAGCCCAAGGGGAAGCGAGACAATGCAGCCTGAGTGCCCGAGCGTGTGGTGGGTTCGTTCGCGTTCATGAGGGTTTGACGCAACGTTACGCCCGGCGCTTCAAGGCCGCGGGTGCGAATTTGTTTACGACGATGTAAAGATACACATGCTCGCTGGTCGTCGGGCCGACTGCGTCGGCGTCGTCGAGGCGCTCTACGCGCTCGAACTCGAAGACGAGCCGTGGCTCGCGCACGTGGCCCGCGCCGCCGCCGAGGGGATTCGCGTCAGGCACCGGGGCGCGTACGCCGTCACCTACGACGCGTCCGACGTCAACGACTGCAAATTCCCCGCGTTCGCCGCCACCGACGACGTCGACCCGAAGCTCGCGCACATCCTGGCGACCGACTTCCCCGAGTTCTACCGGCGCACGCCAGCGATCGTCGAGCGGGTGCTCCGGCGCGTCGCCTTCGCCCCGAGCCGCAAGCTCCCGGGGTCCGAGCTGCTCGACGGGGCGCACGAGGCGCTCGGGCGCTTCGGGGTGCACCAGATCCTGGGGTTGAACGGCGTGAACGCCGACGGCCGAGGCGCCCACGTCGGCCTTCTCTTGACCCGCCGAGCGTCTCCCGTCGATCCCGATCTCCTCGCGCGGCTGTCGTCGCACCTCGCGGCGGCTTCGCGGCTGCGTCGGCGCCTCGCGGGCGCCTCGGCCATCGCCTCCGCAGACGCGGTGATCGAGCCCACGGGGGCGATCGTCCACGCCGAACGCGGCGCGAAGCTCCGTGGAGCGCGCGAGGCGCTCAGCGCCGCCGCCCGCCACCTCGAGCGCCTGCGAGGGCCCCTCCGCCGGCGCGACCCCGAGCAGGCCGCGCGCCAGTGGAAGGCGCTCGTCGAAGGCCGGTGGTCGCTGGTCGATCAGTTCGAGGCCGACGGCAAGCGCTTCTTGCTCGCGCAGTCGAACGAGGCGCCGACGGCAGACGTCGCGTTCCTCTCCGAGCGCGAGCGTCAGGTCGTCGCGCTGGCGGCCATGGGCCACGCCAACAAGATGATCGCCTACGAGCTCGGCATCGCCATCTCCACGGTCGGCGTGCTCCTCGGTCGCGCCGCGCGCAAGTTCGGCGCGACCAAGCGCGCCGCGCTCATCGAGGCCTACGACGCGGCGATCGGCCGGGGGTCGCGCGCGGGCTGAGCGCCGCCGATCGGAGCTCGAGGGGAGCTCCCGGCTCCCCTCGAACGTGGCTAATCGAGCGCCCCAGAATCGAGAGCGACCGGGCCCCTCGTTCGCGGCTAGCCTCCGGGAAAGGTCACCGCCCATGTCCCCGGCAACGAAGCACGCGCTCACCCTCTACCTCCACCCCTTCTCCACGTATTCGCGGCGCGTCCGCATCGCGCTCCTCGAGAAGAACCTCGAGGTCGACGAGATCGAGGTCGACATGGCGGCGCGCGCGCATCGCAAGGAGCCGTATCTCACGCTCAACCCCTACGGGCGCGTGCCGACGCTCGTCGACGGCGACCTCGTTCTCTACGAGTCGACCGCGATCCTCGACTACATCGAGGCCCGGTTCCCGGAGCCGTCGCTCGTTCCCGCCGACATCAAGCAGCGCGCGCTCGTGGACATGCACATGAAGCTCTGCGACTTGCAGTTCACGCGCCCCGGCGGGGTCGTCATCTTCTCGAAGCGCTTCATCCCGGAAGCCAAGTGGCGCCTCGACGAGATGGCCAAGGCCAGGGGCGAGGTCGAGAAGCACTTCAAGATCCTCGAGCGGCAGCTCGAAGGCCAGGCGTTCCTGGCCGGCGACAGCTACACGCTCGCCGACGTCTGCTACGTGCCGTTCCTCGAGTTCATGGCGCTCTTCGAGGTCGAGCCGCCGCCGAACGTGAAGGCGTGGTCCGACCGGCTCCTCGCGCGGCCCACGTCGATCGCGACGAAGCCGGCGCACTGACCGTATACTCGCTCCGTGGGCCTCCCGTGAGCGACTCGTTCGTCCGTGACCTCCGGGCCGCCGCGGCGTCGGGCGTGCCGATCGTGTGCGTCGTCACGCACGAAGAGCGGCGCGCCCGCGCGCTCGTGGGCGAGGCCTTTCGCGGGGCGCGGGCGCTCGAGTGGACCGCGACGCGCGGGTGGAGCGACGACGCCGCCGTCCGGGACCCCGTCGCGAGCCTCGAGCGCGCCGCGCGCGCCGGCGAAGCGGGCGTCGCGCGCGTCATGCTCGACCTGCACCCGTGGCTGCTCGAGCCGCGCGTCGTCCGCGCGCTCCGCGATCTCTGCGCGGTCCGGCGCGAGCTGCCGCTGGTGCTCGTCATGCCCATGGCGAGCCTGCCCCCCGAGATCGACCGCGACGCGCGCGTCTTGCCCCTTCCCTTGCCGGACGCGGAGACGCTGGGCGCGCTGATCGACGCCGAGTTCGGGCGAGCCGACGCCGAGCTCGGGCACGCCGACGGCACGCGCGACGCCTTCGTGCGGGCCGCGCTCGGCCTCACCCTCGACGAGGCGCGCCGGGCGTTTCGCGTCGCCCGATCGCTCCCGGACGCCGACGAGGCGCTCGCCCGCGTCATCGTCGAGAAGCGAGGCGCGCTGCGCCGCAACGCGTGCCTCGAGCTGATCGACGCCGACGTGACCCTCGGCGACATCGGGGGGCTCGAGGTGCTCAAGTCGTGGCTGCGGTCCCGGGTGCTCGCGTTCGACGGCGGGGCGCGCGCCTTCGGGCTCGCCGAGCCCCGGGGCATGCTCGTCTGCGGGGTCCAGGGCTGCGGCAAGTCGCTCGTCAGCAAGGCCACGGCGCGCGTCCTGTCGCTGCCGCTCGTGCGCCTCGACTTTGCCGAGGTGTTCGCCGCGGGCTCGCCGGAGCACGCGATCCACGAGGCCACGCGCGCGGTCGAAGCCGTAGCCCCGGTCGTGCTCTGGGTCGACGAGATCGAGAAGGGCCTCGGGGCCGACGGGGCCGACGCCCGTCACGCGCGCGTCTTCGGCGCCTTCCTCACGTGGCTGCAAGAGCGCCGCGCCCCGGTGTTCGTCGCGGCCACCGCCAACGAGGTCGAGCGCTTGCCGCCCGAGCTCGCGCGCCGCGGTCGCTTCGACGAGGTCTTCTTCGTCGATCTCCCCTCGCCCACGGAGCGAGCGCAGATCCTCGCGGTGCACCTCGGCCGGCGAGGCCGCGACGCGGCGGCCTTCCCTGTCGCCGAGCTCGCGCGCGATCTCGAGCACTGGTCGGGCGCGGAGATCGAGCAGATGGTCGACGGGGCCCTCTTCCACGCCTACGCCCAGAAGCAAACGGAGCTCACCGTCGAGCACCTCCGCGCCGCCGCCCGCGAGCTCGTGCCCCTGGCGACCCTCTACGAAGAGAAGATCCAGGCCCTCAGGCAGTGGGGCACGAACCGCGCGCGCCGCGCCTCCGCCGACCGCCGGACCCTCGACCTCTTCGGCGATTGAGCTCGGCCCTCTCGAGAGAGAGAGATTGGCCGCAGAGGCGCAGAGGGCGCGAGCCTCGACGCGTCTCGACCTGCGAGGACTTCCGCATTACTTCTAGCGGCCCCGATGTCTCCCACGCTCCCCCTCCTGCTCGAGATCGGCACTGAGGAGCTCCCGTCGTCTTATGTCGACGCCGCGCTCGCCGTCCTTCCGAAGATCGTCGCCGACGAGCTCGCGATCGCGCGGCTCTCGCACGGGGCCGTGCGCGCGCTGGGCACGCCTCGCCGCCTCGCGGTCCTCGTCCACGGCGTGGCCGTCCGGCAGCTCGACCTCGACGAGCAGGTCATCGGCCCGCCCGAAGGCGTCGCGTTCAAAGACGGCAAGCCCACGAAGGCGGCCGAGGCCTTCGCCTCGAAGGTCGGAGTCAGCGTCGACGCGCTGGCGATCGTCGACCTGCCCGCGGGGCCGAGGCAGAAGCCCGGACGCTACGTCGTCGGGCGGCGCGTCGAGGTCGGGCGACCCGCGCTGGAGCTCCTCGGGGCCATCCTCGCCCGCGTATGCGCGGCGATCCCGTTTCGAAAGTCGATGCGCTGGGGCGACCTCGAGGTCACCTTCGGCCGCCCCGTCCAGTGGCTCGTCGCGCTGTTCGGCGACGAGATCGTGCCCGTCGCGTTCGCGGGCACCAGGAGCGGTCGCGAGTCGCGGGGCCACCGGTTTCTCGCGCCGGCGGTCTTCGCCGTGGCGAGCCCCACGTCGTACGTCGAGCAGCTCCGCGAGCGTCACGTGCTCGTCGATCGCGACGAGCGCGTGCGCGCGATGCTCGAGCGCGTCGACGCCGGAGCCCGGGCCGCCGGCGGCGCATACGATCCCGAGCCGATGCTCGTCGACGAGAACGCCTCGCTCGTCGAGGAGCCGTACGTCGTCACGGGCGCCTTCGACCCCGCCTTCCTCGCCTTGCCCGCCGCGGTCATCCGCGCGGTCGCCCGGGGCCACCAGAAGTACTTCTACATCGCGAAACGAGGCGAGGGCGACGACGCGCTCCTCCCGAAGTACCTCGCGGTCGTGAACACGGCGAACCGCCCCGAGCTCATCGCGAAGGGCATGGACCGCGTCATGCGCGCTCGCCTCTCCGACGCGCGCTTCTTCTGGCAAGAAGACCAGAAGACCGCGCTCGACACGCGCTTCGACAAGCTCGGCGGCATCGTCTTCCACAACCGCCTCGGCACCGTGCGCGAGAAGGTCGAGCGCATCACCCGCCTCGCCGATCGCATCGGCGGGATCCTCGGCCTCGCGCCGGCATCGCGGGCGGCGGTCGCGCGGGCGGCCCACCTCGCCAAGTGCGATCTCGTGACGCTCATGGTGGGCGAGTTCCCCGAGCTCCAGGGCCACATGGGGCGCGCGTACGCGAAGGCGCAGGGCGAGCCCGACGCGGTGGCCGACGCCATTCGCGATCACTACAAGCCCCTCGGCGGCCAGGACGACGTGGCGCCCGCCGACGTATCGGCCGCGATCGCCCTCGCCGATCGCTTCGACACGCTGGCCGGGTGCTTCGCGGTCGGCCTCGCGCCGACGGGCGCAGCCGATCCGTTCGCGCTCCGCCGCGCGTGCATCGGGACCCTGCGCACCCTGGTCGACCGCGGCTACGGCAAGCTGTCGTTCAGCGAGACCATCGCCGCCGCGTACGACGCCTACGAGGGCAGCTACGACGGGAAAGACGGGAAGAAGCTCGACCTCTCGAAGGCCGAGACCGTGGCGAAGCTCGAAGAGTTCGCGATCGATCGCCTCCGCGGGCTCCTCGCCAGCACGGCGAGCAACCCCGTGGCCGACGCCGTGCTGGGCGCGAGCGGCCCCGCTGCGCTCCGCGACGTCGTCGCGACCCACGTGCGCGTCCGCGTCTTGAAGGCCGTCGTCGACGCGAAAGAGCCGTGGCTCGACAAGGCGCGCATCGTCGCCAAGCGCCTCGCGGGCATCAGCCGCGAGGCGTCGCCCCAGATGCACGACGCGAGCGCGTTCCGGGGCAGCGCCAAGCAAGACGACCTCGCGATCCACGGCCTCGTTCGCGAGCTGAACGCCGCCACCGAGAACCTGGTGACCGAGCAGGGCGTCCGCGACGCCCTCATGAGCATGGAGCGCGTCGCGACCGAGCTCGATCGCATCTTCCTCGAGACGCTGGTCAACGACCCCGCCGACGCGTTCACCAAGCCGCGCCTCGAGACCCTGGCCCACGGAGCGAAAGCCATGCTCCGCATCGCCGACTTCTCGAAGCTCGGCTAGCCCTCCTCCGGTCTCGAGAGGGGAGATGGGCCGGAGAGGCGCAGAGGGCGCAGAAGCAGAAGAGGGGAGATGGGCGAAGAAGGCCGCCACGGCCTCCAGGATTGACGAGGTGCGTCAAGGTAAGACCATTGACCAGAGAGCCGTTTGGCCCCACGTTCCGTGACGGCGGGTACCAAGACGAGGCCCCGACCCGGAGGCGAACGTGCTGCGACATTTTCTGCTGGGGAAGATCCATCGAGCGACCGTCACCCGCGCAGACATCGATTACGTGGGATCGATCACCATCGATGTGACCTTGATCGAGGCCGCGGGGTTCCTCGAGAACGAGAAGATCGACATCTACGACGTCACGAACGGAGCGCGGCTCTCCACGTACGTCATCCCCGGCCGGCGCGGGTCCGGCGAGATCGGCATCAACGGAGCCGCAGCGCACCTCGTGCGCCCGGGCGACCTGGTCATCATCGCCAACTATGGCTGGATGACGGAAGCCGAAGCCGAGATGCGCCGGCCGAATGTCGTTCACGTCGACGCGAAGAACCGCATCGTCGAGCTCGCGCACGAAGAGCGCACGCCCGCCGCCGCCGAATAACCTACCTGCACGAGCCTGCAAGGGCCGGCGCGGGAGAGGTTGTCGCGGGACCTCGGCAGAGGTTTTGCTATCTTCGCCGGTCTCTCCACGAGGTGAAGGCGATGGCGAAAAGCGTGTTCTTCTTCGGCGACGGTTCCCCCGAGGGCGACCCGAAGAGGCGCGATCTTCTCGGCGGAAAAGGCGCGGGCCTCGCCGAGATGACGTCCCTCGGCCTCCCGGTGCCGCCCGGCTTCACCATCGCGACCGACGTGTGCATCGCGTTTTCCGCGTCCGGCAAGATCCCCGACGCGGTCCGCGCCGACATCGAGGCGGCGCTGGCGCGCCTCGAGAAGTCCGTGGGCGCACGCCTGGGCGACCCGTCGGCGCCGCTCCTCGTGAGCGTGCGGTCGGGCGGGCGGGCCTCGATGCCCGGCATGATGGACACGATCCTCAACCTCGGCCTCAACGACGGCGTGGCCGAGGGGCTCGCCGCGAAGTCGAAGAGCGCGCGCTTCGCCTTCGACGCGTACCGGCGGTTCGTGGCCCTGCACGCGAGCATCGCGCTCGGCATCTCGCGCGAGCCCTTCGAGCTCGCGCTCGACGAGGCGCGCGCGACCGTCGCCGGGGCCAAGGGCGTCGATCGCACGCGGCTCAACGCCGAGGAATTGAAGCGCGCCGTGCCCGACTCGGAGATCCCCGCCGAGGAGCTGAAGGCGCTCGTCACGCGCTTCAAGACCATCGTCAAGAAAGAGACGGGCAAGGACTTCCCGAGCGACCCGCGCGAGCAGCTCTGGCAGGCGATCGAGGCGGTCTTTCGCTCGTGGAACAACCACCGCGCGATCGTCTACCGCCGCATGCACGAGATCCCCGACGCCTGGGGCACCGCGTGCAACGTGCAAGCAATGGTCTTCGGCAACCTCGGCGACACGAGCGCCACGGGGGTGGCCTTCACGCGCGACCCGTCAACCGGCGACAAGAAGCTCTACGGAGAGTGGCTGCCGAACGCGCAAGGCGAAGACGTGGTGGCGGGGATCCGCACACCCCAGCCGATTCGCTCGCCCGAGCGCGGCGCCGACGACTCGCTCGCGACGAGGATGCCGGAGGCGTACCAGGACCTCGCGCGCACCGCAACGAAGCTCGAGCAGCACTTCCGCGAGATGCAGGACCTGGAGTTCACGATCCAGAGCGGCAAGCTCTACATGCTGCAGTGCCGCACGGGAAAGCGCGCCGCGCGGGCCGCCGTGCGCATCGCCGTCGACATGGTGGCCGAAGGGCTCATCACCAAGGAAGAGGCGGTCCTTCGCGTCGACCCGGGCGGCCTCGATCAGCTCCTCCACCCGACGCTCGATCCCAAGGCGCCGAAGAAGCTCCTCGCGCGGGGCCTCTCGGCGAGCCCGGGCGCGGCGAGCGGGCACATCGTCTTCAGCGCCGACGAGGCCGAGCGGCGCGCCGGCCAGGGCACGCCCGTGATCCTCGTTCGCGTCGAGACGTCGCCCGAAGACATCCACGGCATGAAGGCCGCGCGCGGCGTGCTCACGGCGCGCGGGGGCATGACGAGCCACGCGGCGGTGGTGGCGCGCGGCATGGGCAAGCCGTGCGTCGCGGGCGTGAGCGCGGTGGCCGTCAACTACGAGACCCAGACCATGACCGTGTCGGTCTACGACGACGCGGCGTACTCGGCGAACCAGGTCGAGACCGTGGTCCTGAGGAAGGGCGACGTCATCACGATCGACGGGGGGAGTGGCCACATCTACGCCGGCGAAGTGCCCACCGTGAGCGCGGCGCTGAGCGGCGAGTTCGGCCAGCTCATGGCGTGGGCCGACGCGGCCCGGACGATGAAGGTGCGGGCGAACGCGGACACGCCGCTCGACGCGCGCACCGCGCGGGCGTTCGGAGCCGAGGGCATCGGCCTTTGCCGCACCGAGCACATGTTCTTCGAAGAAGAGCGCATCGAGGGGATGCGCGAGATGATCCTCGCCGACGACGCGACGGGGCGCGCGGCTGCGCTGGCCAAGCTGCTCCCGTTCCAGCGCGAAGACTTCATCGGCCTCTTCCGGGAGATGCGCGGCCTGCCGGTCACGATTCGCCTCCTCGACCCGCCGCTGCACGAATTCTTGCCGACCGAGCCGAAGCAGCTCGAGCAGCTCTCACGGACCATGGGCGTCCCGGTGCAGAAGCTCGCGCAGCGCACGAAAGATCTGCACGAGTTCAACCCGATGCTCGGTCACCGCGGCTGCCGCCTGGCGATCACGTACCCCGAGATCTACGCGATGCAGGTGCGGGCGATCCTCGAGGCCGCCGCCCAGGTGACGAGCGAAGGCATCGCCGTGTCTCCCGAGATCATGATCCCGCTGGCGATCACCCGCGCCGAGCTCGAGACCACGCGCAAGATCGTCGACGGCGTCGCCCGAGAAATGCTCACGAAGGCGGGCCGACCCGTGCCCTTCACGTTCGGCACGATGATCGAGCTCCCGCGCGCCGCCCTGATGGCCGGCGAGCTTGCGGTGCCGGCCGAGTTCTTCTCGTTCGGCACGAACGATCTGACCCAGGCCACCATGGGCCTCTCGCGCGACGACGCCGGCAAGTTCCTGCCGGCGTACGTCGAGAGCGGCATCTTGCCGCGAGACCCCTTCGTCTCGCTCGATCAGGAGGGCGTCGGCGCCCTCATCGAGATGGCGGCCAAGAGCGGCCGCGCCGCCCGTGAGCACCTGAAGCTGGGTGTCTGCGGCGAACACGGCGGCGACCCCGCGAGCATCGCCTTCTTCCAGAAGATCGGCCTCGACTACGTCAGCTGCAGCCCCTTCCGCGTCCCCATCGCGCGCCTCGCCGCCGCCCAGTCGGCCCTCCGCGCCCGCGGCGCCGCCGGCTCGCACGGCACCGCGTAGAGAATAAGAAACAGGACGAGCTTTCATCGGTTTCGCCGATGCCTGTTCGGACCTAAGGTTCTTCGCGACAGACGGAGGCTCCAAACGATGACCACGTACACGATTGACACCACCCACTCGGACGTCGGCTTCAGCGTGCGACACATGGTGTTCGCCAAGGTCCGCGGCCACTTCACGAAGTGGACGGCCGACCTTGTCTTCGACCCGGCGGATCCGTCGAAGGGCGCCGTCAACGTCACGATCGACGTGAACAGCGTCGACACGCGCGAAGCCCAGCGCGACGGTCACCTCAAGTCGGCCGACTTCCTCGACGTCGAGAAATACCCGACGATCACGTACAAGAGCACGAAGGTCGAGAGCGCCGGCCCCAAGAAGCACAACGTGACGGGGGACCTCACGATCCACGGCGTAACCAAGCCGGTGAAGCTCGAGGTCGAGGAGCTCGGCGGCGGCAAAGACCCGTGGGGCAACCAGCGCGTCGCCTTTCAGGGGAAGGCGCGCGTCGACCGCGGCGACTTCGGGCTCAAGTGGAACCAGGCCCTCGAGACGGGCGGCGTGCTCGTCGGCGAGCACATCGACATCGAGATCGACATCGAGGCGATCGCCAAGCCGTAACCGGCGCCGGGGGAGCCCGAGCGATAGGAGTCTCGTCATGGTGACCGTCCGCAAGGCCTCCGAGCGGGGCCGCTCGCAGAACGACTGGCTCGACAGCCGCCACACCTTCTCGTTCGCGGAGTACCACGATCCGCGCAACATGGGGTTCGGGCACCTGCGGGTGATCAACGAAGACACGGTGGCGCCGGGCCAGGGGTTCGGGCGGCACCCGCACCGCGACATGGAGATCCTGTCGTACGTGCTCGAGGGGTCCCTCGAGCACGGCGACAGCACGGGCAACGGCTCGGTGATCCGTCCCGGCGACGTTCAGGTGATGAGCGCCGGCACGGGCGTCGTGCATAGCGAGCGCAATCATTCGCCCTCGCAGCCCGTTCACTTCTTGCAGATCTGGATCGAACCCGACGCGCGCGGCGTCGCCCCGCGCTACGAGCAGAAGCGCTTCAGCGAGGAGCAGAAGCAAAACACGGTGCGGCTCATCGCGAGCCGCGACGGGCGCGAGGGCTCCGTCACGTTCCACCAGGACGCGAGCCTCTACACCGGCCTCCTCGATCCGGGAGGCGCGATCACGATGCCGATCGCTCCGGGCCGGCGGGCGTGGGTGCAGGTCGTGAGGGGCGAGGCCACCGTCAACGGCGAGACGCTCGCCGCGGGCGACGGCGCGGCCATCCAGAGCGAGGCGACGCTCGAGCTCCGCGGCCGGACCGAACCGAGCGAGGTCCTGGTCTTCGATCTCGGCTAGGCAGTCCCTGGGAGAGACCGCAAGACGCCGGCAGTGCGCTTGCGAGAGAGAGATTGGCCGCAGAGGCGCAGAGGGCGCAGAGCAGTGAGGGGGTGGTTCAGCGCGCGGCTCGCATTCGCCGACGTTCGATCGGAACGGCACGCCACGACCCGGCCGTCATGACGCGACACGAGGCGCGACCGCAAACCCCATCTCCCCTCTGCGCCCTCTGCGGCTCTGCGGCTCTGCGGCTCTGCGGCCAATCTCCTCTCTTCGAGAGCGCGCGAAAGAGAAGCTAGACGCCGAGCGCTTCGTCGGCAGCTTTGATGGTCGCGTCGATGTCGGCGTCGGTGTGGGCGGCGCTGATGAAGGCCGCTTCGTATTGCGACGGCGGCCAGTAGACGCCTCGCGCGAGAAGCCCTGCGTGCCAGCGGGCGAAGGCCTTGGTGTCGCTGGCCTTCGCGTCGCTCCACGAGCGCACGGGGCTGGCGGTGAAGAAGAGCGTGATCATGGACCCGACGCGCTGGACGCAGGCGCCCCCGCCGTGCTTCGCGATCGCCCGCGTGAAGCCCGCTTCGAGCCGCGCGCCGAGCGCCTCGAGGCGCGCGTAGAGCGCATCGTCGAGGCGCTCGAGCATGGCCAGGCCGGCGCTCACGGCCACGGGGTTCCCGCTCAGCGTGCCCGCCTGGTAGACGGGCCCGAGCGGCGCGACCTTCTCCATGATCGCGCGCTTGCCTCCGTACGCGGCCAGGGGCAGCCCGCCGCCGACGATCTTGCCGAGGCAGGTCATGTCCGGCTTGATGCCGGCGCGCTCCTGCATGCCCCCGCGGGCGACGCGGCAACCGGTCATCACTTCGTCGAAGACCGAGACGGCGCCGGCGGCCGCGCACTCGCTCACGATGGCCTCGAGAAACCCGGGCGCGGGCGGGACCACGCCCATGTTGCCCACGACCGGCTCCACGATGACCGCCGCGATCTCGCTGCCTCGCGACGCGAAGAGCGCGCGCAGCGCCGCGACGTCATTGAACGGGAGGGTGACGGTGTTCGCGGCCGTCTGCGCAGGGACGCCCGCCGAGTCGGGGACGCCGAAGGTGGCGGCGCCGCTCCCGGCCTTCACCAGGAGAAAGTCGGCATGGCCGTGGTAGCAGCCCTCGAACTTGACCACGACGTCGCGCCCGGTGAATCCGCGCGCGGCGCGGAGGGCGCCCATCGTGGCCTCGGTGCCGCTCGAGACGGCGCGCATCATCTCGATCGACGGATAGAGCGCGACGAGCGCTTCGGCGAAGCGGACCTCGAGCTCCGTCGGCGCGCCGTAGCTCGTCCCGCGGGCTGCTGCCGCCTGGATGGCCGCGACGATCGCGGGGTGGGCGTGCCCGAGGATCATCGGCCCCCAGGAGCCGACGTAATCGAGGTAGCGCTGCCCGCCGGCGCCCGTGAGGTGCGCGCCCGCGGCGCTCGCGATGAAGACCGGGCTGCCGCCCACGGCGCGAAAGGCGCGGACCGGGCTGTTCACGCCGCCGGGGATGACCCGGCACGCGCGTTCGAAGAGAGAGCGAGAAGTGGGATCGGTCATGGGGCCATCGGGTGCGGGTCGAGTGCGAAGCGGTGGAACGCGGACGACGAGGGAGACGAGGGAGACGAGAGAGAAGGAGCGAAAGGACGGGGAGCGCGCGCCCGACCTTCAGGGATGAACCGCGGGCGCGGGCGTCCGCGTGGACCAGATCCGCCACGCCACGCCCACCGCCCCGGCGAGGACGAGCAAGGTGATCGCCACGAGCACGAACGCGAGGGCCGGCGACCGCGACGAGCGAGCGATGATGGGGTCGTTTACGGTCACGCGCGGCCACTCGGGCGGCGGTTCCATCGCCGGCGGCAGGGGCGACAGCCCCGGCGGCGGCGTGACGGCCGGCGGCAGCGGCGACAGCCCCGGTGGCGGCGTGACGGCCGGCGTCTGCGACGGGCGCGACGCCATATGCAGCGTCGACATCATCGGCCCGGTCGGCGGAGACGGGAGCGAATTGCGCGGCGCGACGTGCCCCGGGCTGGGCGTCGCGGCGAGCACCTCGCTGGCCGAGCGCGGCCGGGGATCCATGCGCACGGTGCCCGCGAGCATTCGCGGGTTCACCCGGAGCGTCGACGGTCCGTCATCGTCGGTCGTCATCTCGGCGTGGGGCAGGCGGCCCGAGCGCGCGTCGACCTGCGTCGCGTTCTTCAACATGCCCCAGAACTCGCCCGCGTCACGTGGTCGGCGGCTCGGATCGACGGCGAGGGCCTTGGCGAAGAGCTTCTCGGTCGCGTCGCCCACGGCGATGCCGAGCGCGCGCGGCGTCGGGCGGCGCGTCTCGTCGAGCGACTTCGTGGCGAACTCGCCGAGATGCTCGCCGTCCATCACGGTGTGGTCGCTCAGCGCCTCGAGGACGACGAGCGCCACGGTGTACACGTCGGTCCAGGGCCCGATGGCGCCGAGGCGATCGTCGAACTGCTCGGGCGCGCCGTAGGCGGGCGCGAACATCCGCATGTTGCCGACGGTCTGGGCCGTGGGCCCCATGGCGATGGCCGAGTCGGCCAGGACCTTGGCGACGCCGAAGTCGAGGATCTTGAGCTTCACCCCCGCCGCGGTCTTGGCCAGGAAGAAGTTTCCCGGGTTGAGGTCACGATGAATGACGCCCTGCGCGTGCGCGTAGGCCAGCGCGTCGATCGCCGAGTCGAGCAGCTGCACGACCTCGCGCAGCGACCGCCCGTGCAGCCCGGCATCGCGGCGGCGGTTGAACTCGTCAGCCAGCGAATGCCCTTCGAGCCACTCGAGCACCGTGTACGGAACGAGCGCGCTCGTCGCCGGCGCGATCGTGGTGCCGCTCGCCATGCTCCGCACGATGTGCAGGTTGCCCTGCGAGAGCTTGTAGTGCAGCCGGCTCTCGTCGCGGAACCGGCGGACGAACGACTCGACCAGCGCCGAGCCGAGCGCGGCGGGCAGCTTGAGGCACTTGATGGCGATCGGCTCGCTGAGGCCGACGTGCGTCCCCCGGTAGACGATGCTGAACCCGCCTTCGCCGACATGGCGATCGACGTGGAACTGGCCGTCGAGGACCTGCCCGACCAGGCCGAACGGATCCGAGGACGTCACCGCACGAACGATATCAGCTAATCGGCGCTAAGGGCCGCCGTAGAGGACGAAGCGTACGTTGAAAACGGCGCCGTGGCGCTCGAACGGCTGAGACCAGACGGCGTCGTATTCGAGGCTCGGCCCGATCGCAAAATGGCCGCCGAGGACATGCCCGAACGGAAACTCGACGAACGTTCCCGCCCCTGCGTACGACTGGACGCCGCTGGCCTCGGCGACCGGGTCGGGCTCCTTCGACTTGAGGCTCCCGCTGCCGACGCCGAACGACCCGAAGAAGGCCAGGCCATTGAGGTTCGGATAGAGGCGCACGAACGGGAAGATCTCGACCCGGATGCCTCCACCGCCGGCGGCCGCCTGCCAGTGGTCGTTCGTCGAGCTGTTGCCGCCGAGCCAGAAGCCGAAATTCACGTAATCGGAGATGGCGCCCATGAGCAGGATCGAGCTCGACGTCCCGCCCATCAAGCCGCTGGCGGAGTAGAACCGGGGGTCGCCGATCTGGCTGGACGCGTTCGGATACCCGCTCGCGCCGAAAACGCCACCACCGAGGGCGAGACCGAGCACGATCCCGTTGCGCAGCTTGGGCGGCGCGTCGAAATCGGCCGGCGGCGGGGGCGCGTCGACGGGAACGGCGGCCGCGGCCGCGGCCGTTGCGGACAACACCAGCGGGACCATCGCCGGCAGGCATAGCACGCTCGGTGCAGCGCTCGACTCGAAGACGGCGAGCGCCGCACGGGTGGGTACGTAGCCGTAGCCACCGGGTCGCCAGACGACCGGGCCGAGCCAGACGTCGTCGTGAGCGAAGGTTCAGCGCTCCGAAGGCCGAGGTCCGGAGTCCAGCGGGCGGACCTACGCGCGGGTGAACCGAGCCTCGCCGTCCGTGTCGGTCGGGGCATCCCACGTGCCCGTCGGTCGATGCGACGCGCAGAGCGTCGAGGTCGTGGGCGGGGCTGCCGAGGAGGGTGAAGAGGACCCTCCAGAGTCGACCGTCGGGCGGGATCCTCTTGTCGTCGGTGCGATCGCGATTGCACAGTCGTGCTGG
>CALFNG010000229.1 GCA_937902985.1 uncultured Myxococcales bacterium | reverse complement strand
ACGCAGCCCCGTTCGCGTGGTCGCGCGCGCCGCGGGCCGCGCCGCGTCAGGGCCTGCGCGCTTCGGGCCCCGCGTGACCTTCACCTTCTCGTGCGAGCTCTTGATGGCCGGCCGTGCGCCGAGGGGTCTCGTCGTGTCGCGCTTCCGTGTCGTCAAACCGCGTCCTCTCTCCAGATTCGAATCAAGCCGCGAGACTATCCGCGTTCGCCCGGGCACGCCACGGCGGGCGCGGAATCGCCCAGCGCGTGACCCACGGGCCGACCCAGATCAGCAGCGCCGCGAGCACGGCCTGGCGCAAGAGCACCGACGCGACGCCGGCGAAGCGCTGGTCGAAGACGAAGTCGTAGAAGCCTCGGTAATAAACCTGCGTCAGCGTGCACGCCGCGATCGTGATCCACGTCGCGACGAGCCCGCGCCGGCCCGGGATGGCGAGCACGAGCGGGATGGCCCACGTCAGGTACTGCGGCGAGAACACCTTGCCCGCGAGCCAGACGACGACCGTCGCCGCCAGCGCCGCGCACGCGATCTGCTCGATCCGCTGCGCCTCGCGGGCCGGCCCGGCGATGCCGTCGAGGTCTCCGGCCGACGCGCGGCGCTCGGAGAGGGTGAGCAGCGCGATCCCGGCGACGGTCAGCGGCAGGCACGCCCTGGCGAGGAGATCGGGGATCGCGCCGTCGACGTTGAACGAGCCGTACGAGATCGTCCCGGGCCGCGTCGTGCCGAGCAGGAGCCGCACCGCCCCGACGAGCGCGCCGAAGGTCGACTCGACCTGGAGCCCACGGAGACCGTGGTAGTGAAAGAAGTCGACGAACGCCGCCGGCGACGCCGCCAGCATGGGAACGAAGCCGAGGGCGAGGCCGGCCGCGGTCCACGCGGTCAGGCGCGCGAGGCGCGGTCGCCAGAACGACCAGTCGCCCGCGACGATGACGGGAACGAGCACGAGCGGCATGATCTTGCAGGCGCCGGCGATCCCGACCCAGAGCCCGAACGATCCCGGGCTCCGCCGCACGGCGCCTCGCACCGCCGCGATCATCGCCAGCGCCACGATCGGATCGAGCCGCTGGATCGTCAGCGCGCCCTGCGCGAGGAGCAGCCCCACCGCGAGCCACCACCGCCCCTCGACCTCACGGCGCGACGCGCCCGCGCGCTTCAGCACGTCGATCGCGAGCACGATCGACCCCACGATGCAGAGCCCCATCATCACGCCGAAGAGGCGCGCGTACCCCTCGAAGGTCGCGGTGACGAGCTTGGGCGCGAGAACGAAGGGCAGCACCGGCGCGGGGTACTCGAGGTGCACCTCCGCCCAGGGCGCGTGCCAGTGCCCGTCGGTGGAAGGCGGCGGCGACTCGAACGTGGGCGCGCCCGTCACTCGGCCTCGCGAGACCAGGGCGAAGACGTCGTGCTCGTATGGTTGACCGAGGATCTGCGCCGCGGTTCCGTAGTACATCGCCTCGTCGGCCGAGCGCCGATAGAGAAAAATGAAAGGATAGCGTGCGGTGTCGAAGACGTGCGCGCCCGGGTCGGTGAAGACGCCGCAGCGGACCTTCTCCCACGTGATGAGTCCGAAGCTCTGATTGAGCCAGACGCAGGCGATGAACACGACGAAGAAGGGGCCTGCGCGCCGGAGCATCCAGAGGCACTCGCTACCACGGCGGGCAGGCGCCGTGGCGGGAGAAGCTGAGGTATGCTCGGTCGCGATGCCTTTCCGCTGGCGGATGCGCACGTCCGCGCTTCTCGCAATCCTCGCGGCGGCGGCGTCGGTCAGCCCCGGGCGGGCGCAAGCCCAGGAGCCCCCGCCGACCCCGACCCCAGCTCCGAGCAGCGCCGACATCGCGGAGGCCCGCCGGCACTTCGAGCACGCGCGCGAGGAATACGGAAAGGGCGCCTACCGCGAGGCCGTCGGCGAGCTCGAGTCCGCGCACGCCCTCGACCCCACCGCGAAGGACCTCGTCTTCAACCTCGGCGTCGTTCACGAGAAGCTGTCGGACATCGACGACGCGCTCCGCTGGTTCGAGCTCTACACGACGATGAGCCTGAGCCCGACCGAGCGAGAGCGGGCCGACTCGTACATCCGCCGACTCGAGGGCGCCAAGAAGGAGGTCGTGAACAAGGCCCCGCCGACCGCGCCGCCGCCGGCGCTGGAGGCCATGCCAGCCCCCGTGCGCCCCATGCGGGGGGGGCTCCCCTCGCCCCCGCACGGCCGCGTCGACGCGGCCACGATCGTGGCCGCCAGCGTCGCCGGCGCCGCGCTCATCTTCGGGGTCGTGATGGCCGCGAAGGCCGAGGACGACCGGCCCATCGAAGGGTTCGTCACCGGCCAGGACGGCACGTACTCGCAGCTCGGCGAGCGCACCGACTCGGCCCACCGGGAGGCCGTGATCGCGGACATCGCCTTCGGGGTGTCGCTCGCCGCGGGAATCACGGCCACGGTCCTCTATTTCGCGCGCACGCGCGACCCGGCGAAGCCGACGCTGGGCGCGACGCGCGCCAGGCCGGGGGCAGCGCCCTCCCCGCTCGCGTCGTTCCCCGCGGTGACGGCGACGCCTCTCGCGGGCGGGGGGTGGGTGCTGATCGTGCAGGGCGCGCTCTAGGAGCCCGGAGCGCCCAGGCGCGGATGCGGCCGGAGAGCGAGATTGGCCGCAGAGGCGCAAAGGCGCAGAGGAGAGAAGGTCGAAAGACTTGCTGAGCTGACGCACTTGGCGTGCGTGGGGCCGCCCCCTCAAATCCAATGCGTATGCTCTGCCCCTGTGCGGCCCATCTCGCTCTTTTACGGGCGCCTCTGCGCGCGGGGCACCGCGGGGGGCCGGCCGCGGGCGAGTGGCCCCGCTCCTCCGTGCGTGGCAACATCCTGTCGAGATGCCTGGGCGGCGCTGGACGTGGCGGGCCTCCCTCGGGGCGGCCCGGGCGGGGTTCTGCCTCGCGGCGCGAAGCGCAGCGGTTGCCCTTGTGCCCGCCCTCGCGACGGCCCTCGGCCTGGGCGTCTCCGCGGGGGGGTGCGAGTTCGCCGTGGGCGACACGCTGCCCGGGTACATGTGCGTCCCCGGCGACTTCGACGTGTGCCCGTCGGGCTCGATCTGCGATCCCGGCTCCCGGCGCTGCGTGCGACCCGGCGTGGGCGCGCACGGCCCCGATGGGTCTGCGCCGGGCGTCGACGCCACCGCCGACGACGCCGACGCCGACGACGTGACGGCCACGGGACGCGACGGCCAGGGCGAAGACGGGCCCGACAGCAGCACGAACGTGAACGACGGCTCGTCCGATGGGCCGGGCACCGTTCGCGATACCGAACCGCCCGAGGGCGGAGTCTGCAACACGCTCGGCTGCCTGTGCAGCGGCCCCGCGGCCTGCGCCAACGGCGTCTGCGTGTCGGACGTGGCCGTCACCTCGCCGGTCGCCAAGGCGGCGGGCAACGGGAACTTCTGCAGCCAGCCGTGCTGCACCTCCGCCGACTGCCCGGCGGCGAGCGTGTGCTTCGCGTCGGGCCGAGGCGGCAACTACTGCGTCTTGCCGGAGTGGCTCGGGCGAACGACCGCGCTCGGCAAGGCAATCGGAGGCGCGGCGTGCCAGTCGAACGGCGACTGTCGCTCCGGGCTCTGCGCCTCGATGATGTGCGCCGACCCCTGCTGCTCCGCAACGGGCTCGGCCGGCGAGTGCGCGACCGGAACGACCTGCCGCTTCGGGGCGTTCCCCGGAGTGTCCTTCGACACGCACGCGGCCGCCTTGTGCGGGCCCTCGGGGACCTGTGGCACGGGCTTCCAGTGCGACAAGCCTTGCCGGAACACGGCCGAGTGCGGTGCGAACCAGGCTTGCTACTACCTGCCGGCCACGCTTCCGAGCTCGGACATCAGCGCGGCGTGCACCGCGGCCAACGGATCCGGCGCCCAGGGCAGCCGTTGCACGAGCGACTTCCAGTGCGCGTCGAACTTCTGCGATACGACGGGGAGCGTGACCATGGAATGCTCCGACGTTTGCTTCAGCAACGCCGACTGCAAGGTCGACGGCTGGTACTGCCGGCCGGAGAGCATTATGGTCACGAGCGGGGGGACCTACTCGGTCCTGGTGTGCGGCCCCTGATCTTCGGCCGAGGCCTCCCGGGGGCCACGCGCGCGTGCGTTCCTGTCTGCCGAGGCTAACCTGGCGCTCCCCATGGTCCGCTACAAAGCCGTGTTTCGCTGCTTCGCCGGCTGCCCGGGCGAATACCCGTTGACCCAGGCGCTCTACCGTTGCCCCTCGTGCGACGGCTTGCTCGAGGTCTCCCACGACATGGAGGCCCTCCGCGACCGGAGCGCCACGTCGTGGATGAAGCTCTTCGAAGACCGCTGGATGCGCACGCAGTGGCCCTACGGCTCGGGCGTCTGGGGCAAGCGCGAGTGGGTGGCGCCGGAAATGCCCGACGACTGCATCGTCTCGACCGGCGAGGGCGGCACCAACGTGTTCTGGGCCGAGCGACTCGGGCGCGAGATCGGCGTCCCCGACCTGTGGATCAAGCTCTGCGGCAACTCGCACACGGGCAGCTTCAAAGACCTCGGGATGACGGTGCTCGTCAGCGTCGTCCGCCAGGCGGTGCGCGAGGGGACGCTGAAGACCCGCGTCCTCTGCTGCGCAAGCACGGGCGACACGAGCGCGGCGCTCGCGGCCTACGGCGCCGCGGCGGGCATGCCGGTCGCGGTGCTCTTGCCGCGAGGGCGCGTCTCGACGGCGCAGCTCGTACAGCCGCTGTCGCACGGCGCGCGCGTCTTTGCCCTCGAGACCGACTTCGACGGCTGCATGGCGATCGTCCAGGAGCTCGCGCGTCGCGAGCTCGTGTACCTCGCGAACTCGATGAACCCGCTCCGCATCGAGGGGCAGAAGACGGTCTCGTTCGAGATCGTGCAGCAGTTCGACTGGGAGTCGCCCGACTGGATCATCTTGCCGAGCGGCAACCTCGGCAACGCCGCCGCGCTCTACGCGGGCTTCAAGATGATGCGCGAGCTCGGGCTCGTGGCGAAGATCCCGCGCCTCTGCATCGCGCAGGCCGAGCACGCGAACCCGATGTACCGCGCGTTCATGGCGGGCAAAGACGTGGTCGAACCGATCCAGGCGCAAGAGACGATGGCGAGCGCGATCCAGATCGGCAACCCCGTGAGCGCGCCGCGCGCCATGGTCGCCCTCAAGGCGATGAACGGCATCGTCGAGCAGGCCACGGAAGACGAGCTCGCAGACGCCGCCGCGCGCGCCGACCGGACGGGCCTCTACACGTGCCCGCACACCGGGGTCGCCCTCGCGTGCCTCTTCAAGCTGCGCGAGCGCGGGCTCGTCGAGGCCAAGCACCGGGTCGTCGTGGTCTCCACGGCGAACGGCCTGAAGTTCACCGAGTTCAAGCTCGCGTACCACGAGCGCCGCATCAAGGGCGTCGAGGCCGCCCGAGCCAACGACCCCATCATCCTCGAGCCCGACGTCGAGCGCGTCGCCAGCGCCATCGCCACGATGGGCTGACGCTCGAGAGGGAGAGATTGGCCGCAGAGCCGCCGAGAGCGCAGAGAACAAAGGGGGGGCGTAGCAAGCACTCCGTGCGCGTACGGGGGTCGCGAGACTTCGACCCCGATCTCCGCTCTACGCCCTCTGCGCCTCTGCGGCGAATCTCCCGCTGCTATCCGCCGTCGTCGGAGGCGGCGTCGAGGTCGGGCGCCCCGTCGGGCGCGGCGTCGAGAGCAGCGTCGGGGCCGGCGTCGGGAGCGGCGGAATCAGCGGCGTCCTCGCCGGGGCTCGCGTCGCCGCCGTCGTCTCCGGGGGGAGCGCCGTCGGTCGTGGCGTCCGCGCCCGTCGCGTCGGGGCCGGCGTCGGGGTTGCCGCCCGGATTGGCGTCGGGCGTCGAGCCGTCGTCGGGGCCCTGGCCGTCCGGAATCGGGAGGGAGGCGTCGCTGACCGGGATCTTGCTCCGGTCGAAGTCGACGATCAGCTCGCAGCCGGGCGTCGCGGCGATGGCGGCGCACGCCACCGCTGCTGCCAGGAGGCCCGACCCCACCGAACGCTTCGTCTTCATCCGAGTCCTTTCCATCTCACGCTCAGCCGCGCCGCACGGGCGCGTCCATCGAGGCTTGCATCGGAACGCGTCTCATCAGAACCGGACGGAGAACCCGGCGCCGCCGACGTGCGGGCCGACGATCGGCGCCGCCGCGAACGTGACCGACGACTTCGCGTCCGCCGGCTTCGCGTTCGACGCCGCGGTTCGCGGCGAGGGGGCCGACGAGGTCGTAGGCGGCGGCTCGTCTTTCGTGAGGAAGAGGACGGCGCTGGTGACCCCGAACGTGAGCGCCACGCCGAACGCCATGTCGGCGATGAGGGCGTGCGTGTCGCCGCTGTCGGCGGTCGACGAGGTCGGGTTCTTGTTGAAGTCGCTCTTGTCGCCGAGCGCGATGATCCCGAACACCGTGCCCAGGCCCGCGGCGGCGACGGCGAGGCCGCCGGTCACGATGGCGGGCACTTTGCTTCGAGGCTCGGGGGGCGGAGGCGGCGTGGCCGGCGCCGGCGTCGCAGCCGGCACGACAGCCGCAACGGGCGGAGACGGCGCGGCCGGCTGGGGTTCGAGCTCGGCGGTCACCGTCTGCGTCGACGCGTAGGCCACGTCGACCGACTTGGTGCTCAGGACATGCCCGGGCGCGGCGAGCTTCAGCGCATGGGTTCCCGGCGGAAGGTCGACGTCGAGCGGCGTGGGCGTGGCCTGCGCCTTCTCGTCGATGGTCACCGACGCGCCCGGCGGCGTCGACTCGATGTGCACCTTGCCCGGCATCGCCTTGATCTCGGCGCTGCGCTTGCGGAGGTCGTCGCCCTGCGACGCCAGCTTGTCGGGCACGTGGGCGAGGAACTTGTCGTACCCGTCGAGGGCGGCCTGGTAGTGCCCGAGGTTGTCTTCGCAGAGCCCGATATAGCGCTCGGCTTGCGGCGTCGACTTGATCTCGTTCGCGCCTTTGAAGTCGGCCAGCGCTCCGGCGAAGTCGCCGGCTTTGAACTTCTTCTCACCGTCGGCGTATTGCTTCTTCGCCGCGTTGAGATCGGCCTTCGGGGGCGCTGGGCTCGCGCTCGCGCCCACGCCGGCGGCGGGCGGCAGCGCCCAGGCGAGCGGCGACTGCGCGGCGGTGAGCGTGCAGACGATCGCGCCCGTGACGACGCCACGTGCCCAACGATTCGGTCGTTTGTCCAAGACGCGGTCTCCTCCTGCCATCGAGCTCGGGTGAGAGGATACTGAGCTATCCCTCGGTTCCACAAGCTTTCGAAGCCGCGTATAGTCGCGCACAGGATGACCATGGACCGTTCCGCCATCGCACCGACACGAGCGCTCCTCCTGGCGGCCACGGCCGCCGCGGCGCTCGCTGGCAGCACCGGTTGCAGCTCCCTGAGCCCCCCTTTCAACGGCATGAAGGACGCGCAGATGACGGTCTATCGCCTGCAAAACTTCGAGCCGCCGGCCGCCGCGGCCGCGACCGTGCCCGGCGCGATGCAGCTCCCCCCGCAGATCCAGCAGTGGATCACGGCGGGGGCGTCGCTCCTGCCGCCGGGGCTCTTGCCGCCCGGGCTCCTGCCGGGCACGGCCCCGGCTGCCCCGGCGGCGCCCGACGCGCAGCGGTTCCACGGCTTCCGCATCCTCGAGTGGCAGCCGATCAACGACGCGAGCGCCAAGAGCGACGTGACCGACCTTTTCGGCCACGGCTCGAACTTTCAGAACTCGCCACCGAGCTGCATGTACGCCGAGTTCGGGTTCGCCATGGCGCAGCCCGGTGCGCCGGCACCTGCCGACGTGCTCGTTTCCCTGTCGTGCGAGCAGGTCCAGGCTTTCAATTTCCAGTGGCCCTACGCGCAGACGGGCCTGACCCCCGGGGCGTCGCAGAAGGTCGGCAAGATCATCCAAGAGGTCTTTCAAGGCCGATGAGTGCTTCGCGGCAACCGCGGTGACGACGTGAGCGGTGGCCGCAGCGATCGACCGCTCAGCCCGTACGAGCCCAACGCGCTCGTTGCGTGGATTTACCGGCGCTTCTTCGAGAACATCGAGGTCGACGAGGCCTGGACGCGCGCGGTGCGTGACGCCGACGCCCGCGGCACGGTCGTCTACGTCCTCCGGAACCTCTCGCCGGTCGATTTCGTCGCCCTCGACTACCTGACCAAGCGCCACGGGCTCCCGCGCATCCGCTTCGCCAACGATCTCGGGCTCTGGATTCTCGAGCCCATCGGCGGCGGCTGGCTGAACGCCCTCCGGCCCCGCCGGCCCGGCGGCGACGTCACCGACCTCGAGCAGGTGGTGTCGAGCGGCTCGAGCGCGGCGCTGTTCTTGAAGCGCCGCCCGCAGATGCTGGCGAACGGCGCCCGCGGACGCACCGAGGGGGATCATCTGATCCGCGCGCTCTTCGACGTGCAGCGGCGGAGCCCGGGGCGCGTTCTGCTGGTTCCGCAGGTGTTCGTGTGGTCGCGGAGCGCGGGCACTCGCGGCGGTCGCGTCGCCGACGCGGTCTTCGGTCCGAGCGAATGGCCCGGGAACCTGCGCTCGGCGGCGCAGTTCCTCGCGAACTGGCGGCACGCGACGTTGCGGTCCGGCGAGCCGATCGACCTGGCCGAGTTCCTCGCCCGCGAGGGCGACGGCACGGGCGACGACGTGCTCGTCCGCCGGCTGACATACACGCTCCTCCGCCGCCTCGAGCGCGAGCGGCGCGCGATCGTCGGGCCCACGCGCAAGCCCGTCGATCGCCTCCGCGACGACGTCATCCGCAGCCCGAAGCTCCAGAAGATCATCGCCGACATGGCCGGCGAGGGCGCCGCCGAGCGCGCGGTCATGACGGCGCGCGCCGTCGCGATGCTCCGCGAGATGCAGGCCGCGCTCGACATGACCGCGATCGCCGCGCTCGACCAGCTCGTGCAGCAAGCGGCGGCGCGAATGTTCTCGGCGGTCGAGATCGACGAGGTCGGCGTCGACCGCCTCCGCGAGCTCGCAAAGGAAGGGACGCTCGTCTTCCTCCCTTCGCACAAGTCGCACATGGACTACGTCCTGCTCGCGTGGATCCTCTACCGGCACAAGCTGCCGATGCCGGTCATCGCGGCCGGCGACAACCTGAACTTCTTGCCCGTCGGGCCGATCCTGCGGCGCGCCGGCGCGTTCTTCATCCGGCGAAAGTTCTCGGGCGACCGCCTCTACAGCGCCGTGGTCGACGCGTACGTGCGCCGCCTCTTGAAAGACGGGTCGCCGCTCGAGTTCTTCCTCGAGGGGGGGCGCTCGCGAACGGGCAAGCTGTTGCCGCCGAAGCTCGGGCTCCTGTCGCTCGTGGTCGACGCGGCCCTCGGCGTCCCGACGCGTACGACCTGGTTCTGTCCCATCAGCATCGGCTACGAGCGCTTCGTCGAGGAGAAGGCCTTCGTTCGCGAGATGACCGGCGGCGAGAAGCAGAAGGAGAGCGTCCGCGGCCTCGTGAAGTCGTTCGACGCGCTCGTCGGCCGGTACGGTCGCCTGAGCGTGCAGTTCGGCAAGCCGCTGTCGCTCGCCGACGTGCTGCGTGACGTCGACGCCGCGTCGCACGAGCGCGACCTCGCGTCGCTCACGCCGCCGCGGCGCCGCGCGGTCATCACGCGCCTCGCGTACCGCGTGATGAACGAGATCAACGCGGTGACGGCGGTGACGGCCGGGTCGCTCGTCGCCACGGCGCTGCTCGCGCACGACAAGCGGGGGCTGCCCCACGCGAACCTCGTCGCCACGTGCGAGCGCCTGGCGCGAACGCTGCGGGGCCGGGGCGCGCGCTTCAGCTCGTCGCTCGTCTCCGCCGACGGCCGGAGCGACATCCGCACGGTGGCCCTCGAGGAAGCGGTGGACCTCTTCGTTCGCGCCGGGCACGTCGAGGCGCACCGCGTCGGCGACGACGTCATCTACGTGGTCCCCCCCGACGCGCGGCTCTCGCTCGACCTCGCCAAGAACGTCATCATCCACTTCTTCGCGGCGCGCGCCCTCATCGCCACGGCCGTTCGCGCGCTCCCCGGGCCGCCGCTGGCGTTCACGGCGGTCCGCGAGCGCGTCCTCTGGATGTCGCGCCTCTTCAAGTACGAGTTCGCGTTCCGTGCCGACGCGCCGTTCGAGACCATCTTCGAACAAGAGATCGCCGCGCTCGAGAGCGAAGGCGAGCTCGCCCGGGTCGTGCTCAAGCCGAGCGAAGGCGCGACCGGCCTCGTGCCCAAGGGCGACGACGGCCGCGAGCAGATCGCGCTCTACGCCCATCTCATCGAGAACGCGATCGAGGGCTACCGCATCGCGGCCCGCGGCCTGACCGCCCTGCTCCGAGGGCCGGTCGCGAGCAAGGATCTCATCAAGCGCGCCATGACGGGCGGCGAGCGCATGTTCCTCGCCGGCGAGATCGCCCGCCGCGAGGCCGTGAGCCGCCCGCTCCTCGAGAACGCGTACACCAGCTTCGTCGACCAGGGCTACCTCGCCCGAGACGACGGCAAGCTCGCTCTCAACGAGTCCTACGCCACCGCGAGCGCCGTCGCGACCATCGAGTCGCGCATCGTGACCGCCACGTCGCCGTCTCCGTGACCGTGGAGACGTCAGCGGCCGCGGTAGACGAGACGGCGCTCGGCGGGGCGCTCGGCTTCGGCGCGGGCCGCTCGCACGAGGCCGTGCTGCGGCGATAGCGAGCAGGCCGGGTCGGTCGCGCTCGGATCGCCCGTGAGGGCGAATGCCTGGCAGCGGCAGCCGCCGTAGTCGACCTCGCGCTGGTCGCAGCTCTTGCAAGGATCACGCATCCAGGCGTCACCACGGAACGCCGCGAGCGCTTGCCCATCGGCCCAGACCGCGGCGAGCGGCCGCGAGCGCACGGTCTCGAACGCAAGCGGCAAGGCGCGGGCGGCCTGGCACGGCAAGACCGCGCCGTCGGGGGCCACGATCGCGAAGCGCCGGCCCCAGCCGTCCATGCAAGCGCGCGGCCGATCGGCGTGCCAGTCGGGTAGAACGAACACGATCTGCGTTCGCCCCTCGAGCCGGCGACGCGCGTCGCTGGCGACCGCGCGCGCGGCCTCGAGGGCGGCGGCCGACGGAAGGAGCGCGCCGCGGTTCTCGAGCGCCCAGGAGACGAGCTGCACGTTCGCGAGCTCGAGGCGATCGGCGCCCAGGCGCTCGGCCAGCGCGACGATCTCGCCGACGCGCTCGATGTTCTCGCGGTGGAGCACGACGTTGAGTGTGAGCGGCAGACCCACGTCTTTGGTCCACGCGGCGACGCGCATCTTCTGGTCGAAGGCCGCCATGCCTGCGATGCGGTCGCTCGGACCGGCCACCGCGTCTTGCACGCTCAGCTGCACGTGGTCGAGACTGGGCGCAAGGCGCTCGAGGCGCGCACGCCCCAGGGGGACGCCGCTCGTGACTAGGCTCACGTAGAGCTCGCGCTCGTGCGCGCGCGCCGCGATGAGCTCGAGATCGGCGCGTGCGAGCGGCTCGCCGCCACTGAGGTGCACCTGCATGACGCCGAGCGCGGCTGCGTCGTCGACGACGCGGAGCCACTCGTCGGTGGTGAGCTCGTCTCGCCCTCCCACGAGGGTTCGCGGGTTCGAGCAGTAGGGGCAGGCGAGAGGACAGCGATGCGTGAGCTCGGCCACGAGGGTGTAGGGAGCCGCCGCGGCCGGGCCGCTCGCCTCGAGATCACCGGAGTCGAGTCCGGGTGCAGGTGACCCCGCAGGCGCGCTCGCCAGCTCGGGCTCGAGCCCCTCGACCAGTCCCCGGATGCGCAGCTCATGAAGGAGCGAGCGGACGTCGCCCTCGACCCGGGCGCGCCCGGCGTCGGGGTACCGGATCGTAAGCTTGCTGACGATCTGGTCGAGGTCGAGGTGACCGTCGGCGAGCGTCACGATCGCGGCCGCGGTCTGGCTCAGCCTCAGGCCCCTTTCGGGGGAGAGCAAGACGGGGGTCCCGTCCCGCGGATCCGGACGCACGCGGACGCCTCGACGGAGGCGCGGCTTCACGGGAGACGCCCCGGCAGGGGTCTCGCCGGGGGTTCCGCCACGGCCTCGGCCACGGCATCGAGGAGGCCCCAGAGAATGGTGCACTTCGCGACCAGGGCGCGGACGCACGCTTCCTGGGCGGCGCGGGTGGTCGCGTGCGCGACCACGAACGCCAGCGCCTCTTCGGCGTCGCGCGTCGCTCGCGGGACCCGCGCGCGGAAGTAGGCGAGCGCCGCCGCGTCGACCCAGGGGTAGTGTCGCTCCCAGGCCGCGACGCGGGTGCGCATGATGTCCGGCGCGAAGTGCTCGGTCAGCGACGAGGCGACCGCTTCGACGAGCGACCGCGTGCGAACGAGCTCGACGTACGAATCGCAGACGGCGCGGACCGCGGGCAGGACGCCCCGGCACGACTGCACCTCGGCCTCGTCGAGCCCCAGGCCGCGGGCGAGAACGAGCCATTCGACGAGGCCCCCCTCCCCCTCCCGGGTGCCGTCGTGATCGCCGATACGGCGGATCCACGCGCGGCGAAACGCGGGGTCTTCGCTCTTCGACAGGATGAGCGCGTCTTTGATGGGGATGCGGGTCTGGTAGTAGAAGCGATTGACGACCCAGCGCTCGAGGTCAGCCTTCGCCAGCTGGCCCGCGTGCATCCGGGCGTTGAATGGGTGGTGATTGTGGTACCGCCGCGAGCCCTCCGACCGGAGGCGCTCGACGAAGGCGTCCGCCGACAGCCGCGAAGGGCCGGGCTCGACCGAATCGGGCGCGGCGATCAAACGGTGAACTCCATGCCGTCGAACGCGATCTCCCAGCCCGCGCGCTCGACCTCGGCCCGCTCCGGCGCGTCGGCGCGAAGCATGGGGTTCGTGTTGTTGATATGCGTGTAGATGCGGCGCGTCTTCGCGAACGACGCCGCCGCGAAGCGCGCGAGGCTGCCCTCGTGACCGCCCACGGGCACGTGCGCCATGTCGCGCGCGCGGGATCGGCCGAGCCCGAGGGCGATGAGCTCGTCGTCGCTCCAGAACGTCCCGTCGAAGAGGGCCACCTCGGCGCCGCTGACGAGCGCGGCGATGCCCTCGAACGCACCGACCGCCGTCGCGACCACGAGCGCGCGCCCCGTCGCGAGGTCCCGCACCCGCAAGGCGACGTTGTCTTCCGGCGAGGGATCGACGAGGCCCACGAGGTGAACCGGGAGCTTGCCGGGGGCCGGGTACGCGGTCACCGCGATTCCGATGTCTGCGAGAACGAGCTCGCGCCCGAGCTCGAAGTCGGTCCACGTGACTTGATCCGGCGTTCTCGCGAGCGTGCGCAGGACCGCGTTGCGCTCGACGAGTCCGGCTCGAACGCGCGGGGTCGCCAGGATGCGCAGCGGTTGGGACTCTCGCAGCGACAGGAGGCCGATGACGTGATCGAGGTCGCCGTTCGTGAGCGCGATCGCGGCGATGGGCGTTTGCCTCGCCGACCGCGGCCAGAGGCGCTCGAACCGCTCGATGTGGCGGAGGATGTCGGGGGAGGCGTTGACGAGCAGCGTGCGCTCGTTCTTCGAGCCGATGGCGAGCGAGTCCTGGGTCCGCGGGGCGATGCGGGGGTCGTTCGTCCGCGCGAGCATGCAGTTCTCGCACGCGCAATTCCACTGCGGCAGGCCGCCTCCGGCCCCGGAACCGAGCACGTGAACGCGCATGGGGTCGAAGATCTAACCCCGGGCCGCTCTCGAAGCTACGCGCGCGCGCAGAGCGCGAGCGGGGCGCGAACAGAGCGCGAGCTTGCGACGCTCGGCGGACGCGTGCTAGATCGCGCGCCTCGTCCCGTCGCCGACTTAGCTCAGGGGTAGAGCAGCTGTTTCGTAAACAGCAGGTCTCGAGTTCAAATCTCGAAGTCGGCTCCAACGATCGCGCGGGGTTGGGTCCTTCGCGTACCGCGACCCGCAGTACGCACCGCAGTAAAGCCGCGGTACGACCAACGGTTAGAGGCCCCCGGACAGAACCCGGGATCCGTCCAAGTCGGGCCCTCAGGGCGGCTCGTCGGTCATGGCGACGAATCGCACCTCGTCGACCGTCGACCAGTACCAAACCCACAAGTTGTGACCGGTCACGCGACGCACGTGCGCCAGCTTGCGGACGGCTGTTGCCTCGTCAGGGTCGGACACGAACTTGGCGAGGTCGCCCGCGCCAGGAAGCACGCCTGCCCGTTCCAACGCGACGATCGTCCGAACGACGGCGCGTGATGCCTCCGTCCCCTGCGCCACGACACGGCGCGAGTCTCTCAGGTAACGTCGGTCGAAGCGTGGAAGTCGAGCCAACGTTCCGTCCGCTCGGGGAGCTCTCCCGTTTCGATGTAGCGGCGCGTTTCCTCGACCGTCAGGTCGGCGAATTCACCGCGCTCCGCTTGCTCGATGCCTTCGCGTACGCGCCGAGCGTTCGCCGGCGATAGTCTCGCCTCCGATGCCTCGGGTATGGGACGCGCGCGCGGTGCCGTCGCCTTGTTCATATCCTACCCAAGGGTAAGCCTTTTGGACGTCATTGTCCAAGGTGCCCCCCTCAGCCTCCGACCACACGCACCGGCAGGGCGATGACCTGCGCGGTTGAGAGGTCGAGCGCAATCTTAGCCACCGCGGCGGCGAGGGTCTCGAGGTTCTGCGCCGCGTAGTGCTGCGCGGTCACCCCCTCGGCCGCGTGGCCCATCAGCCGCTTGATCGTGTCGCTCGCGACCCCCGCCTCCGTCAGCCACGTGGCGAAGCTCCGGCGCGTCGCGTGCGCCGTGAAGTTGTGCCCCTCGTACGTGTCGGGCAGTCCGGCGGCGAGGAGGTCAGCGCGGAGCAGCGCGGCGGATTCGGGGCGCCACTGCTCGCCGGCGCTGTTCGAGACCGCGTCAGGCGGCGCGGTTGCGCGCTCGACCGCCGGCGACGATGCGCGTGGCCGCGAGGCGGCTCATCGCCATGATCGAGTGCTGCGGGTTCACGCCGAGGTTCGTCGGAAAAACGCTCGAGTCGACGACGTAAAGGCGCGCTGCCTCGTGGGTCTGGAAGTCGGTGCCGACGACGCTCGCGCGCGGGTCAGTGCCCATGCGAGCGCCCCCAAAGAGGTGGGTCGACAGGAAGCTGAAGGCCCGAGGCTCGCGCGGCATCCGCTCGATCGCGCTCACTTCATCGACGGACCGGATCGCGGTCGGTACGCCGTGGAGACCGGGCCATACTTCACGGGCGCCGGCCTCGAACATCATCCGGGCGAGGCGGGCGACCCCCTTGACCGCACGGTCCATGTCCACGGGCGACGGCGTCCACCGGACCTTGTCGCCCCCGCCCCACGCCGATCTCACGGTGCCCTCCGCCTCGGCGCGGAGCACCATCGCCCACTGAGCGAAGCTCGCGTAGCGGTCGAACCGCCGCATCCAGTCGTGCCCGACGCCGGGCATGCGCACCGCGGCGAGCTCGGGCTGGAGCGCGAGCGTCTCGAACTTGACGCGATCGGTCCTGCGGAGGCTCGTGATCTCGGCGCCCTGGGTCGCGCCCATGCGGCCGGCGCCGGCCGCGCTCGCTCGGACGGCGTCGTCGAAGAGGGCGCCGAGGCCGTAACCGGGGTGACACTGGAAGTGCTCGCCCAGCGCCCGCGCCCGGAGACCACTCCGCCTCAAGAGGTTCGGGGTCTGGACTGCGCTGGCCGCGACGACCACGCCGTGGCGCGCGTGCAGCTTGATGACGCGCTCGCCCCGACCGGGAGCCCCCGCGGCGCGGGCGAGGACGCCGGTGGCCCGCCCGCCTTCGATGACCACGCGCTCGACGCGGCACGACGTGTAGATGCGGGCGCCGAGCGCCAGCGACCAGGGGACGTAGGTGACGCTCATCCCCTGCTTGGCCGCGTTGGGGCAGCCCGTGAAACACCGGCCGGAGCCCCGGCATCCGTGCTCGTACCGGCGCGTGCGCCGCCCCAGAAGCCCATGCATGGTGGCCTCGTCGAGGAAGCGGCGATCGTTGTCGCCGAGCGCGTCGTCGGAGACCGCGTGCGCGCTGAGCTCTCGCTCCAGCGCGTCGAAGTGCGGCTCGAGCGTCTTGGCGGTGACCACGCCGCCCAGGCCGCCGCCCAGGTCCATACCGGCCCAGTCGTCGAGCACGTCTTCGGGCGTGCGGTGCGCGATGGCCGAGTTGACGACCGTGCTGCCGCCGACGCACCGACCCTGGAGAATCGGAATGTACGAGCGGCCCTCGATGACCTGCATCCCGGCATCTCGAAAGAGGACTCGGAACGCATCGTACACGCGCTCGCCGAAGTCGCGCGTGTGCACCCACGGGCCCTCTTCGACGATGGCGACGCTGGCGCCGGAGGTTGCCAGGACGTGCGCCGCCACTGCGCCCCCGGCGCCCGACCCGACGACGACGTAGTCGTACGCGTCTTCGCAGTCGGCCTCCAGCCGGTCGCCCTCGACGACGGCGCCGGCGGGCAGCGCGTCGTCGGGAAATGGCGCGGATGGCGCGGATGGCGCGGGTGCAGCAGGGGGCTTCATCGAGGACTCCCCCGCAAGCGGAGCGCGATGAGCGGACGAAGCCTGGCCGGGCGGAGGCGCGCGCGGACCCGGTCGTCGCCGGCGTAGAGCAGCGCCCCGAACGTCTTGAGGAGCATCACGAGCATCCGGACGCTGTACGTGCGATGGGCGAGCAGCCCATCGAGGAGGCGCTCTCGCTCGGGGTGCGCGAGCCCCACGATGGTCGCGACGCGGCCCAGGACGAACGGCGGAGCCAGCGCCACGAGCCAGACCGCAACGCGTAAGCCCAGCACCGCGCGGAACGGCCGCGTGCGCATCACGTCGTCGAGGTAGCCGGAGACGTCCATGGCAGCGATGCCCTCGAGCCCGGTCTCGGGTGAGCCCGGGAACATCGCGGAGAGGGCTGCCATTGCCCAGCCGCTCTCGATGCCCGAAAGCTTCATCGCGTCTCGCCTCGCCAACCCCCGGCGTTCGAGGGCGGGATCTCGGGCACCCCCGCCGCGACGGCGGCGACAGCGACAGCAACTGGAGCCGGGTGCCGGCGTGCCCACGCCTCGTCGAGCTCCTCGAGAGCGCGGCGCGCGAGCCCGCGCGCGAGCTCGCGATCGCGAGAGCGAATGAGATCGACGATGCTCGAGTAGAGCAGCGACGCGCTCGCGCAATCGTCGTAGAGCATCGCGACGAGCAGGGGGTGATCGTCCGGCCAGCGCGCGAACGTGTTGAGAAAGAGCTCGAGCCCGACATTGTGCGCGGCCTTGCAGACGGCTCGCATGAACGCGAGGTCGGCGCGCGCAAAGGCGATCGGATCGTCGGCGTGCTCGAGCACGACCTGCGCGCAGGCCGCGATGGCGCCGAGGTCGTCTTCCGTGTGACGCTCGGCGGCGAGCGCCACCGCTTCGGCGGCGAGGATGCGACGGATCTCGAGGGTGCTGCGGACGAGGTCGTGCCAGGCCGGATCGGCCACCTTGAGGCCGCGCACGAGGGTGCCGAGCGTCTCCAGGCCCGCGCGCTCGCGCCACGACGCCACCACCGTTCCGGCGCCGTGCTTGGTGGCGATGAGACCGAGGGCCTCGAGCCGCGCGAGCGATGCGCGCAAGGTCAAACGGTTCACGCCGAGAGCTAGCGAAAGTTCGCGCTCCGACGGAAGGCGGGTGCCGGGGCGGAGGCGGCCGGCCAGGATGTCGCCGCGCAGGCGGTCAGCCACGGCGTCGACCACGCTTTGGCGCGCCACCGGGGCAATGGTGGCGAGTGCCTGCGCGGCGTCAGAGGCTGAGCTTTCGAACGACGGCGGCAACGAATCGTCGGGCATCGTCACTCCTCTATTGGTTCAACCAATCGTTTAACTTGCAGAGGCCACGTGCGCAAGGTCGTTCGCTGCAAATCCGGTTACGCATCGCGTCGGCCCTCGGCGTATGAAGCGTCGCATGCTGCACTGCCTGCCCATGATCGACCTCAGGAGCGACACGGTCACCCGGCCGACCCCCGCGATGCGCGAGGCCATGATGCGGGCCGTGGTGGGCGACGACGTCTTGGGTGACGATCCGACCGTGATCGCGCTCGAGCAGGAAGTGGCTCGCGTCACCGGCAAGGAGGCGGCGCTCTTCGTGTCGAGCGGCACGATGGGCAATCAGATCGCGATCGCCGTTCAGACCCGCCCGGGCGACGACGTCATCATGGGCGAAGGCGCTCACGCGATCTTCTACGAATCGGCCGCCGCCGCGGCGCTGAGCGGGGTGCAGTTCAGCGTCGCCGGCCGGGGCGGCTTCTATACGCCCGACGAGCTCGAGGCGGTGGTGCATCCGCCGGTCGCCTGGGCGCCACGCACGTCGCTCGTCGCGATCGAGAACACCCACAACCGCGCGGGCGGGCGGGTATGGTCGCCGGCTGCGGCCCGCGCGGTCGCCGACCGCGCTCGCGCTCTCGGCTTCGCCTCGCACCTCGATGGCGCGCGCATCTGGAACGCCAGCGTCGCGTGCGGGGTCGACGTCGAGACCCTCTGCGCGCCCTTCGATACCGTGAGCGTCTGCTTCTCGAAGGGTCTCGGCGCTCCCGTCGGCAGCGCGTTCTGCGGGCCTCGCGAGCTGGTCTCGGAGGCCCGACGGGTGCGAAAGCGATGGGGCGGCGCGATGCGGCAGGTGGGAATCCTCGCTGCCGGGGCGCTCCACGCTCTCTCTCACCACCGCGCGCGGCTCGCCGAGGACCACGCCCACGCGCGCGCGCTCGCCGAGCGCATGGCAACGGTCGAAGGGGCGCGCGTCGATCTCGCGAGCGTCGAGACGAACCTGGTGAGCATCGACGTGGTCCCGCCCGCTGCCGACGTGGCTCGCCAGGCGCGCGACCTCGGCCTCCTGATCGGGGCTTCGGGCCGCCATCGCCTGCGCGCGGCGACTCACCTCGACGTGTCCTACGAGCAGATCGAGACTGCCGCGGAGCTCCTGGCGCGAGCTCTGCACGAGGTCATGAACGGCACGACGTCAGCGAAGGCCGATGCGACGACGCGTTGACGTAGAACGTCCCTGGCGTCCCTGGCCAAGCCGCCCCGGTCGGAGGCTCGCGGTGCTCGTCGTTCTGGCTGCCGCCGCTTGCGCACCGGCTCACGGCGCCGCGTACGAAGCCGCCTTCGGGGCGGCGGCGCGCGACGAAGGCGCCGGCCGCTTCGAGGCCGCGGCCCGCGGCTACGACGACGCCGCAACAAGAGCGACGCGCCCTCGCGACGCGGACCAGGCGCGCTGGGATGCGGCGGTGGTGACCACGCGATCGGGCAACGTGGCCGCTGCCGCCGGCCGCTTCGAGGCCATCGCAGCGGACGCGACGAGCGAGCACGTGGCCGAAGCTGCGTACCGACTCGCGGCGCTGCGCATCGAGAGCGGCGACGCCGACCTCGGCTGGCGCGACATGGAGCAGATCCCTCGCCGCTTCCCGACGCATGGAGTCGGGCACGCCGCGGTCCGGCGGCTCGTGCAGCACGCCGACGAGCAGGGCGCCCGCGCCGGGCTCGAGGAGCTTCACGCGCTCGAGCGCGATCTCGGCGCGACCGAGCTGGTCGAGCTCATCGCGTTCGCGACGGCCGAGCACCTCGAGGCGCTCGGCGACGACCGCGCCGCGCGCGACGCTTTCGTGCGCATCGCCGATCGGTGGCCGTACCCGTTCGGCGCCTTTTTCGACGACGCGCTCTGGCACGCGAGTCTGCTCGACGAGAAGCTCGGCCTCTACCAGGGCGCGATCGAAGACCTCGAACGGATGCTCCGCCAGCGAGAGACGACGAGCCTCGTCGGGAGCTATGAGCGCCAGAAGTACGTCCCCGCGATCTTGCGCATCGGGGAGCTCTATCGGGATCGCTTGCACGATCGCCCTCGCGCCCGCGAGGCGTTCCACCGCCTCTACGCGGAGTTTGCACACTCGACGTTGCGCGACGAAGCGCTCTGGCTCGAGGCCGCCCTCTGGCACGACGACGGCGACGCCGACAAAGCCTGCGGTCGCCTGGGCACGCTGGTTCGGGAGTTCCCCGACAGCCGGTACGTGCCCTGCGCGCTCAAGCAATGCCCGGATCTCGAGCGGGCGCGCAACAGCGCGGCGCCCCCCGAGTGCCATGACTACATCGCGCGAATGACCGAGAGCCCGAGCGAGCGAGACGAGCAAAGAGACGGGCGCTGACCCGTCACTCTTTCTCTTCGACCTCTTCGTCTTCTTCGTCTTCGTCGTCTTCGTCGTCGTCTTCGTCGAACTCTTCGTCGTCTTCGAAGTCGGTCGCAGGCTCGTCTTCTTCGCCTTCGGCTGGCGTTGGTCCTCGCTTCTCGAATTTGAGATCGACGCCCACGTCGCCGAGCTGGGTGTCGATCAGCTCGAGCAGCTCGTCTGCGTCGTCACCCGACCATTCGTCGAGAAGGTCGGTCAAGAACTCGAAGAAGTCGCCGGTGTCGAGCCGGCGCTCGATCTCCTCGACTTGTTCCTCGGTGAACGCCTCGAGAATGTCTTCCCGAAGCGTCTCGGTGTCGCCTTCCTCGATCGCGTCCTGCGCGGACAGTCGAATCTGACGAATCGCTCGTTTGTCGAGTAAGATCTCCATCGGTCCATCGCTCTCCGAGCGGTCCTGCAATCGTTTCGAGTGGCGGACGGCTCAGACCCAGGGGCAACTCGTCTGCTCCTCACGAGCCCGGCGGGGCGCGCGAGAGGTGTGGTTGGGCGAGTATGCGAACCAGCCTAGGCATGTCAACGTCCGCGTGAGCATCGGCGATGTATGCTGGCGTCGTGGCCGCCTTGCAAGGGTCCTCGACCAGGGAGCTCACCGCGTGCTCCTGGGCGGCCGTTGTGGTCGTCGCGGGAGGCCTGGCCACCTTTGCCGCGCCCTCGCGCGCTCGGGCGGACGAGAAACCCAACACGACCGTACTCGAGACGCAGGGACTCGCCCCCCCGCCGCCGCCGCGCCAGGCCCAGATCCAGTACGGCGTCGCCTTCACGGTCGAGGGCGTCGCGCACGCCGGCCCGGTGTGCGCCAACGAGGGTCAGCCGTGCATCCTCGGCTCGGGCGGCGGCATCGACGCGCGCGTCGGGTGGCGGCCCTCGGAAAAGTTCTACCTCGGGGGCGCCTACGAGTTCTCGAAGCAGGATCCGGGGAAGCTCTATCGCCTCGCGATCCTCCAGCAAGCACGCATCGAGGCGCGGCTCTACTTTCCGACGGGCGAGAGCGCCGAGCCCTTCGTTCTCTTCGGCGCCGGCCTCGCGGGCTATGGAAACGAATGGTCGGTCGCGACCTGGGGGGCGGGCGCCACGATCGGCGGCGGACTCGAAGTCGAGCTGTCGGGTGGGTCGCTCCTCAACCTTTCGCTCGCCTATCGACCCATCTTCTTGCGGTCGTTCGAAGATTCGATCCCGGCGTTCCACGAGGCCGGCATCGTTCACTTCGTCACCCTCGAAATCGCTCTCGAGGCGCAAGACACCCTTTGAATCGGCGCGAGTCGGCGCGAGTCGGCGCGAGTCGGGCGAGTCAGCGCGAAACTCCGCGGAGACCTTGACGTTAGCGGCTACCCCGTTGTCCCATCCCTGGCCGTGATCTGCATCACCTGCGGCCGGGACAATCCAAGCCATCTGATCTTCTGCCAAGAGTGCGGTCAGAGGCTCCCGGTGCGCGAGGCGGCCATGACGCCGATCATCGGCCTGTCGGGCTCCGCGCCGCCACCTCAGACCGCCGAACCACAGCCCGCCCTCGACGCCGGGCCACCATCGATCGCGCCTCAGCGACCGCCGGCTCCGGAGGTCAATTTTTCCGGACGCGTCGAGGCCGGGCGAGCGAGCGGCAACACGGGTTCGACTTCGGCTTCGCAAGAAGCGGCGCGTGACCTCTCGCCCTGCGGCCTCTGCGGTCAGAAGAACCCGCGGAGCCTTCGCTTCTGCGTCACGTGCGGGCACCTCCTCGTTGCGCCCAGCTTGCCGCCGCCGCTGCTGCCTCTGTCGATGGGCGCAACGGCGATCGCGTCCGGGCGCGCGGCGATCACGTCCCCTCCGTCCGAAGCGGCGGCGCCCGCGCCGCAGACGATTCGACCCCCGGCGCCCGACCCGCTGTCTGCGGCGCCGTCTCAGCCGCCCATCGCTCCGGGTCGGGTCGTCGACCTGGGTGCTCCGCCGGACGCGATGCTCCGCCTGTGCTCTCGTTGCCGCGGGGGCTCGGACCCGTCGTCCCACTTCTGCCGTTTCTGCGGCGCCTCGCTGGCCGATGCGCCCGCGATCACGCTCGCGCCACGCACGCCGCCCCCGCCCGGCGATGGCGGTGGCGGCGCCCTGGCGTCGGCGGCGTCGCTCGCGTCGAACGTCAACGCGCCGCGATCGCCGGTGCCCGCGCGTCCTTCGCCGACGGCCGTACGCTCGACCATCGCGATGGTCTCGCCAACCTCCGGGCCCGCCCCTCGGGCTCGCCTCGTGCTCATCGCGCGAGACGGAGGCGAGGGACCTGGGTTCCCCCTGGGCGAATCGTCCGATATCGGCCGCATCGAAGGCAACATCCTCGTGAGCGACGATCGCTACGTGTCGCCGAGGCACGCTCGCATCCAGGCCCGGGGGAGCGCCTACTACTTGCGCGACCTGGGCAGCACGAACGGAGTCTTCGTCCGCATCCCGTTCGCGCGCGACGGCGACGGCGTCATGCCTCGCAGGGCCGACAAATCGGCGGTGGCGCTCGAAAGGACGGACAAGCCGGGCGAAAAGCCGGGCGAAAAGCCTGGCAGTGGGCCTCCGTCAGGGGCGCCGTCGTTCGAGCAGGCAATCGTCGATCAAGACTTGTTCCTGGCAGGACAACAGGTGCTAAAGTTTGAGGTTGTGAAGCACGCAGAGGAGGGGTTCGGTGTGGCGTCCGACAACGGAACGCTCCTCTTCGGCACGCCTGCCGCGCCGCGCTATGCCCGTCTCAGCCAGCGCACTGTGGAGGGGGTGGTACGCGACGTGTACCACCTGCAGAAAGCCGAGACGATCATCGGCCGTGAAGTCGGCGATCTGGTATTCACGGAAGACCCTTTTCTTTCCCGCCGTCACGCCGCGATCGTCATTCAGGGGAGCGTCACTCCCGGCTCCAAGGGCGCGCGCCGTTTTTCGCTGGTCGACCTGGGCTCGTCCAATGGAACGTATTTGCAGCTCCGTGAGGAGATCCGCTTGAAGAACGGAGACCATCTCCGTATCGGCCAGCAGCTTTTTCGGTTCGATCTCGACCGACCGGACGCATGACCACGGAGACCCCGCTCCCGTGACGCAAAATGAGTCGAGCGCCGCTGGCGGCGAGATCCGCGTGAAGCTTTTCGCGCGGACCGACGTGGGCCAGATCCGCGAGCACAACGAGGACAACTTCCTCGTGGCGGATCTCACGCGCAAGGCCCGCGGCCTCCTCGAGGCGAACCGGTCGCTCGTGGTCGGTCCGCACGGCTCGCTGTTCGCCGTGTGCGACGGAATGGGCGGCGCGGCTGCCGGCGAGATCGCCAGCCAGCTCGCGGTCGACATCCTCTACGAGCGAATGGTCGAGGGACTCGACGGAGCGCCGCGGCTCACCCGTGACGATCTCGCGCGCCGGCTCGTTCGAGCCATCGAGGCGGCCGGCCTTCGCATCTTCCAGGAGGCGAAGGTCGATCGCACGCGCCGAGGTATGGGGACGACCGTGACGGCCGCCGCCTTGGTCGACGGCCATCTGTTCTTCGCGCAGGTCGGCGACTCGCGCGGCTACGTGCTGCGCCAGGGCGAGCTCGTTCAGCTCACGCGCGATCAGTCGCTGGTCAACCAGCTCATCGAGGCCGGGCAGCTCACGGAAGAAGAGGCGGAGACGTTCGAGCACAACAACATTATCCTCCAGGCGCTCGGCACGGCCGATACGGTGCAAGTCGACCTTACGTACTGCGAGCTGCAGGCCGGCGACGTGCTCATGCTCTGCTCCGACGGGCTCAGCGGGATGGTGCGCTTCGAAGAGATCCGCGAAGTCATGCGCACGACCCCCGAGCCGGTCGATGCGTGCAAGCTCCTCGTCGAGCGCGCCAACCAGGCGGGCGGTCACGACAACGTGACGGTGATCGTGGCGGTCTTCGATGGCGAGGGGCTCGCTCAGCCGAGGCCCGACGCGGCTCCGTTCAAGTATTGCAAGTACGTGCTCCCCGAAGAACCGTCCGACACGGAGCCCAATCGCCGGATGCTTTCCGAGGCCGGAATGTCGCGGCCGCCGGGCTCGTTCGGCGGGGGCACCGGCTCGCCTCAGGGGCTCGGCTCCACGGCGCTCTTTTCTTCGCAGCCGCCCAGCGCGTCCGCAGCCCTGGGCGGGCCCACGGCCCGAGTGCGGTCGGGTCGGCCGGGACCTTACGAAGAAGAGCGCATCGAGATCCCGGGCACGCACGTGCCGCCGTGGGTCGTCGTGGTCATCGTCGTCGGCGTGATCCTCATTCTCGGCGGGACCGCCATCATCTTCCTGCGTTGATCTCGCGCCGGAGCCACTGCACTCGCCACGCGCGCGCCGCGCTAATGGTGCGTCTTGCCGGACTCGGCTTGCACCTCGTGGCGAATGAGGTCCTCGAGCGACATGCCCGCCGAGGACGCCGGGCCCGCGACGACTCTCGGCTTCTCCGGCGCCGCGCGCGGCGACGGCGGCGCAACGGAGACCGGCGCGGGCGCGACGACCGGCGCAACGGAGACCGGCGCGGGCGCCGGAGTCGGCCGCGCGGTCGCGACAGACGCCAGCGAGGCTGGCGTCTCCATCGCCTTCGGCAAGCGCCTTGGCGCCGGCGCGGCAGGTGATGGGAGGTCGGGCCGCGCGGCCGGCGCTGCCGTGATGGGGACGGACGCTACCGCCGCGATCGCCGGCGCGGCGATCGCGACCTGGTGGGTCTGAGTGACCGGCACCGCGGTCCAGGCGGCCGCGGGAGCGAAGACCATGGTGGAGTCTGGAGTCGACGGCTTCAGCACGGCGGGCAGCGCGACCGCGGCGCGAACGCTCGATCTCGGGAAGGCATGGGCCGGGACCGTCGTGGCGAGGACAGCCCCAATGGTCACGGTGGCGAGCCAGGCGATAGCGATCCCGAACCACCCGAGGCCACGGCCACGCGATCGCCGGACCGCGAACGGGTCTCCGAAGTCGACAGGAACGTCCATCTCGAGCTCGGGAGCCAGAGGGCGAAGGTAGCGACTGTCGGAGAGCCCGGGCGAGGCCGGCGGCGGCCATGGCAGGCGCGGCGCGCGCGCCAGAGGCGCGAGGTGGACCTCGGCGCGTGCACGGCGCATCACCTGATCGAACGCCTCGGTGTAGAGCGCGCTCATATCGAAGAGGCCCGAGTTTCGCTCGCGCTGCGAGGACGCCGTGGACACTCGCGGCGTCAGTGAAGCCCCAAGTCGCCCAGCGAGGTCGGTTCTGGAGTCCTGCCTTGCCATCTGCGCGCGCTCCAGGTTGAGACGTTCGAATGGTGACATGGGATCGACCGCTCTGTCCCCTGCCCCGAACCCTTTCGCGAACGGTATGGTGTCGCCGGATTTTTCCGCCAGGCTCACCGCCCGATCTGCGCGATTGCGTAGCGGGCGACCGCGTCGCTCGCGTCGAGCGTGAGGGCGGCACGCGCAGCCTCGGCCGCTCCCGCGCGATCGCCGTTGCCGACCCGCGCGATCGCGATCCACGACCATGCAGCGCACGCGCGGCCGCGATCGGCGCCGCCGACGAGCGGGGCGAGCATCGCCTCGGCCTCGCCCCACTCGCCGCGCTCCACGGCTTCTCGGGCGACGAGAAGCCTCAGCGGAGGTTCGAGCCCGAAGCGATCGACCGCGCGAGCCACGAGGCTCTCCGCCTGCGCGCCGCGGCCAAGCTGCCGGAGCGCCTCGGCGTCGCCGACCCAACCCTCGACCGTATCGGGCGCCACCTCGATGAGACGCTCGAACTGCTCCCGCGCGTTCTCGTATTGTCCGCGCGCGAACAGCCTTCGCGCCAGGTTCGCGCGCGCGGGGGCGAAGCCCGGGTCGACCTGGAGCGCGGCGCGATAGTGACGCTCGGCCTCCTCGCCCCGGCCTCGTTCGTCGGCCAGCACTCCGAGCCCGTGGTGGGGGGTCGGCATATCGGGGTTGAGATCGCGCGCCTTCAGAAAGTCCCGACGCGCCTGCTCGAAGTTGCCGCGACCGAGCTCGACGTACCCCAGGTTGACCCACGCTTCGACGAAGCGCGGGCTGTACTCGAGCGCCACCGACAGCCGCGCCTCGGCCACGGAGAGCCTCCCCTCGGCGATGGCGCGCGCGCCGAGCGCGTTGAGCTGGATCGCCTTCGGAGGGAGCGGAACCGTCGACCCGCAAGCGGCAAGCCCGATGAGGCCGATGAGCGTGACCGCTCGCAGCGCCGTTGCCCAGGCTCCCGCCGGGCGCGCTCGCCGGGACACGGCGGCCGCGCGCTCAATAGGACCCATTAGCACTAGGGCGAGGGCGAGGGCGAGGGCGAGGGCGAGGGCGAGGGCGAGGGCGAGGGCGAGGGCG
>CALFNG010000228.1 GCA_937902985.1 uncultured Myxococcales bacterium | reverse complement strand
GAGTCCGAGCTGCTCGATGACGCCGCCGCGCTCGGGCCCGACGAACCCCATCGCGAGCAGCACGAGCCCCGCGGGGAGCGAGAACTCGGTGCCGTCGACGGGCTTGATCTTCCCGGCCTCGAACGCGATCCGGTGCGTCTCGAGGGCGACGACGTTCCCGCCCTCGCCGCGGAAGTGGCGCGTCGACACCGCCCAGTCGCGGGCGGCGCCTTCTTCTTGCGAGCTCGACGTACGGAGGACCAGCGGCCACTCGGGCCACGGATTCGTCGGCATCCGGACGAGCGCGGGCTTGGGCATCAGCTCGAGCTGCGTGACGCTGAGCGCGCCTTGCCGGAACGACGTGCCCACGCAGTCGGAGCCGGTGTCGCCGCCGCCGATGACGACGACGTGCTTGCCCGTCGCGAGGAGCGGCTGCGACGGCGGATCGTCGCCGGCGATGCGGCGGTTCTGCTGGACGAGGAACTCCATCGCGAAGTGCACCCCGCGGAGCTGCCGCCCCGGGATCGGCAGGTCGCGCGGGGCGCGAGCGCCCATCGCGAGGACCACGGCGTCAAAATCGTGGAGCAGCTGCTCGCCGCGAAGCTCGGTGCCGACGGCGACGCCGGCGCGGAAGGTGACGCCCTCGGTGCGCATCTGCTCGACGCGCGCGTCGATGATTCCCTTCTCCATCTTGAAGTCGGGGATCCCGTAGCGAAGGAGGCCTCCGATGCGATCGTCGCGCTCGAACAGCGTGACGTCGTGCCCGGCGCGCGCGAGCTGCTGGGCGGCCGCGAGCCCCGCCGGGCCCGAGCCCACGACGGCCACTCGCTTGCCGGTCTTGACGCTCGCCGGCCTGGCGACGAGCGGTAGCCCGGCGCTGAACTCTTCGTCGGCGATCGTGCGCTCGATCGTCTTGATGGTCACGGGCTCGTCGCGAATGTTGAGGACGCACGACGCCTCGCAGGGCGCCGGACAGATGCGACCGGTGACCTCGGGGAAGTTGTTCGTCTCGGCGAGCCGCTTGCCCGCCTCGGCGAGCTTCCCGCGGTAAACGAGGTCGTTCCACTCCGGGATGAGGTTCCCGAGGGGGCACCCCTGATGGCAAAACGGTATCCCGCAATCCATGCAGCGCGACGCCTGCTCGCGCACCTTCTCGGGCCGCGCGTGCTCGGTCGTCTCGTGCCAGTCGAGCACCCGCTCGTCGACCGGCCGGTCGTATTCCTTGACGCGCTCGACCTTCAGGAACCCCTTGGGATCACCCATGACTTGCTGCCGCCTTTGTCGCGGGTTGCGCAGCACGCTGCTGGAGCGCGCGCCGCCACTCGTGCGGCATCACCTTGATGAACCGCCGCTTCAGTGACCCGGCGAGCATGGCCTTGCCGTGCGCGCTGCGCGTGTGCTCCACGTGCTCCATGATGAGGCCCCGTACGATGTCTTCGTCTTCGGCCGCGAGCGGCTCGAGGTCGACCGTGGCCTGGCTGCACCGCGCGGCGAGGGAACGATCGTCGTCGGCCACGTATGCGACCCCGCCGCTCATGCCGGCGGCGAAGTTGCGACCGGTCGGCCCGAGGACCACGACCGTACCGCCTGTCATGTACTCGCAGCCGTGGTCGCCCACGCCCTCGACCACGGCGATCGCGCCGCTGTTGCGCACGCCGAACCGCTCGCCGCCGCGGCCCGCGAAGAACGCCTTGCCGCTCGTCGCCCCGTAGAGGCACGTGTTGCCGACGATGACGTTCTCGTGCGCCTTGAAGGTCGAGCGCGCCGGCGGCTTGACCACGAGGACCCCGCCCGACAGCCCCTTGCCGACGTAGTCGTTGGCGTCGCCCTCGAGCACGAGGAGCATCCCGCGAGTCGCGAAGGCGCCGAAGCTCTGGCCCGCGGTGCCCGTGCACTCGACGACGATCGTGCCGTCGCGGAGGCCGTCGGCGCCGTGCTTTCGCGCGACCTCGCCCGCGAGCCGAGCGCCGAAGGCGCGGTCGGCGTTCGTGAGCTTGATCTGGATCTGGCTCGGCTCGCCGTACTTGATGCTGAGGTGGGCGCCTTCGAGCAGCTTCTCGTCGGTCGACGAGGTGCCCGTCAGATCGATGGGGGGCGGCGTCATCGACGTCTGCTCGTCGTCCAGCACGACCGGCCCGGCGGCGGCCGGCATGAGCACGCGGGAGAAGTCGAGGAGCCTGGCCTTCGGATGCTCGAGCGGACGCGCGACCACGCACTCGGCCTTGCCGACCATGTCGTCGAGCTTCCGGAAGCCGAGGCGCGCCATGAGGGCGCGGAGCTCTTCGGCCACGAAGAAGAAGAAGTTCACCACGTTCTCGGGCGTGCCGACGAAGCGCTGCCTCAACACCGGGTCCTGCGTGGCGATGCCCACGGGGCACGTGTTGAGGTGGCACTTGCGCATCATGATGCAGCCGCTCGCCACGAGCGGCGCCGTGGCGAACCCGAACTCGTCGGCCCCGAGGAGCGCGGCGAAGGCCACGTCGCGCCCGGTCTTGAGCTGACCGTCGGCCTGGAGCCGGACGCGCGAACGGAGGTCGTTCAAGACGAGGACCTGGTGGGTCTCGGCGAGACCGAGCTCCCACGGCGTGCCCGCGTGCTGGATCGACGACAGCGGCGACGCGCCCGTTCCCCCGTCGTGCCCCGCGATGGTGATCGCGTCGGCGTGCGCCTTGGCCACGCCCGCGGCGATCGTCCCCACGCCGGTCTCGCTCACGAGCTTGACGCTGACGCGGCCCTTCGAGTTGACGCTCTTGAGATCGTAGATCAGCTGCGCGAGGTCTTCGATCGAGTAGATGTCGTGGTGCGGCGGCGGCGAGATGAGCGTGACGCCCGGCACCGAGTGGCGCACCCGGGCAATCATCTCGTCGACCTTGTGGCCGGGGAGCTGGCCGCCCTCGCCCGGCTTCGCCCCTTGCGCGACCTTGATCTGCATCTCGTCGGCGTTGACGAGATAGTGCGCGGTCACGCCGAAGCGCGCGCTCGCCACCTGCTTGATCGCGCTCCGCTTCAGATCGCCGTTGGCCATCGGCACGAAGCGCGCGGCGTCTTCCCCGCCCTCGCCCGTGTTCGAGCGGCCGCCGATGCGGTTCATGGCGATCGCGAGGTTCTCGTGGGCCTCTTTGCTGATGCTCCCGAAGCTCATCGCGCCCGTAGAGAAGCGGCGGACGATGGTAGCCGCGGGTTCGACCTCTTCGATCGGCACCGGGGGAAGCGTCGACACGAAGTCCCAGCAGCCGCGCAGCGTGTACGGCGAGTCGCCCTGGTCGTTGATGGCGTGCGCGTATTCTTCGTACGAGCGCGCGTCCGCGAGCCGAACGGCGCGCTGCAGGCTCGCGACCGTGCGCGGGTTCCAGAGGTGGCGCTCCCCGTTGACGCGCCAGAAGTAGATGCCGCCGACGTCGAGCGCGTCTTCGTCGCTCGCGGCGTCGATCACGTCGCTGACCGGCGCTTCGAAGCCGGCGGCGTGGCGCATCAGCGCCTCGCGCGCGATCTCGGAGAGACCGACGCCCCCGACGCGCGACGCGATGCCGGGGAACCATCGGTCGATCACCGCCTGAGCGATGCCGATGGCCTCGAAGATCTGCGCGCCCTGGTAGCTCGACAGGCACGAGATGCCCATCTTGCTCATCACCTTGAGCAGCCCCTTGTCGAGCGCGTGCACGTAGTGGTGCGCGCGCTCTTCACGCGGCGTGTCGAGCTCGAGCGCGTCGATCGCCTCGAACGCGAGGTACGGGTTCACCGCACCCGCGCCGTGCCCCACGAGGAGCGCGACGTCGGCCACTTCGCGCGCGTCGCCCGTCTCGACGATGAGACCGACGCGCATGCGCTTTCCGGCCCGGGCCAGCATGTGGTGCACGGCGCTCGTGGCGAGCAGGCTGGGGATCGGCGCGTGAGCGGCGTCGACGCCGCGGTCGCTGAGGACGAGCAAGCTCGCCCGCTCGTCGACCGCTTTTTCGGCGGCCGCGCAGAGCGCGTCGAGCGCCTGCTCGAGGGCCGCGCCGGGGCCGACCGACCGCGCGTCGAAGAGCGTCGACAGGACCGTCAGCGGAAAGTCTGCGAGCGGCTCGGCGAGGAGCTTCGCCATCTCCTCGTTGGTCAGCACCGGCTGCTCGAGCTCGAGCAAGCGACACTGCCCCGACGTCTCGGCGAGCAGGTTTCCCTCGCCGCCGAGGCAGCTCACGAGCGTCATGACGAGCTTCTCGCGGATCGGGTCGATCGGCGGGTTGGTGACCTGCGCGAACTGCTGCTTGAAGTACCGGAAGAGCGTGTGGGGCTTCTCGCTCAGCACCGCGAGCGGCGCGTCGGTCCCCATGCTGCCCGTCGGCTCTTCGCCGTTGATCGCCATCGGGGCGAGCAGGACGCGTAGGTCTTCGCGCGAGTACCCGAACGCGCGGAGCTGCCGCCGCCGCTCGACCTCGGTCATCGAGGCGACCGGCGTCGCCGCGGGCAGCGTGCGAAGGTCGATCTTGTTCCCCTCGAGCCACTGCGCGTACGGCTTGTTCGAGGAGACCTCGCGCTTGATTTCTTCGTCGCCCACGACGCGGCCGCGAACGAGGTCGACGAGCAGCATGCGGCCCGGCTGGAGGCGCCCCTTCTCGATGATGTCGTCGGGCTCGAAGTCGACGACCCCGAGCTCGCTCGCGGCGACGACGTAGCCGCTCGCGGTGATGACGTACTTCATCGGCCGGAGACCGTTCCGGTCGAGCGTGGCGCCGAGGTAGTTGCCGTCGGTGAACGCGAGGGCCGCCGGGCCGTCCCACGGCTCGACGAGCGACGCGTGGTATTCGTAGAAGGCGCGGCGCTCTGCCGGCATCTCCGGCTGCCCTTCCCAGGCCTCCGGCACGAGCATCATCATGACGTGCGGCAGGCTGCGCCCGCCGGCGACGAGGAAGTCGACCACGTTGTCGAGGGACGCCGAGTCGCTGCCCCCCGGCCTGATGATCGGCTTGAAGTCGGCCAGATGCTCGCCGAACGCCGCGCTCTCGAGGAGAGCCTCGCGCGCTCGCATCCACGTCTGGTTGCCGCGCAGCGTGTTGATCTCGCCGTTGTGCGCGATGCGGCGGTACGGGTGCGCGCGCTCCCACGTCGGGAACGTGTTCGTGCTGAAGCGCGAGTGGACGAGCGCGAACTTGCTCTTCGTCTCTTCTTCGCGAAGGTCGAGATAAAACGAGTCGAGCCGCTCGGGGAGCGAGAGGCCCTTGTAGACGACGGTCCTCGACGAGAGGCTCGCGATGTAAAAGCCCTCGACCCCGGCCTCGGTCGCGCGCCGGCTGGCGCGCTTGCGGATCATGAAGAGGGTCCGCTCGAACGCCGGAACCGGGCACATGCGCCCGATGAAGAGCTGGCGGAGGACGGGCATCGTCGACCGGGCGACCGGGCCGAGCTGCCGCACGTCGACCGGCACGTCGCGCCAGCCGATCACCTTCTGGTTGTGGTGGCGGACGGCGTCTTCGAGGACTTTTGTCTCGGTGGCGCGCATTTTTGCGTTACGCGAGAGAAAGCATTGCGCGACGGCGTAGTCGCCGGCGTTGGGAAGCTCGACCCCGGCGCGACCCAGCGTGCGCTCGTAGTGCGCGTGCGGGATGTGGAGCAGGATGCCCGCACCGTCGCTGGTGCACGGGTCGCATCCGGCGGCCCCGCGGTGGGCCAGGCGGCGTAAGATCTCCACCCCCTTCGTCACCACGTCATGGGTAGGAGGGCGGCGCAGGTCGGCCACGAAGCCGAGCCCGCAGGCGTCGCGCTCGAGCGACGGGTCGTACATGCCACGCGCGGGAGGCAGGCCCATAGTGGGCTCGAGTGTACAAAAGGTTGACGCGACGCGCCAGCTGGTTCGCGCGACCGACCTGCCCGCTCAGACACGTAAAGCAAGGGTATCGTTCGAAGATTCGCCGGTCGCTAGCTCGCTCTCGATACGCTCTCGATAAGCTCGCGCCAGGCGCTCGTCTCTGCTCGTTCGCTCCTGCTTTCCTCTCGTCTCCCCTCGTCTCCCCTCGTCTCCCCTCGTTCTGCGAATGCAATCCATGGACCCGACGCCCCGAACGCGCCGCCGATTGGCCTATGTGGGCGGCGCGATCGCTCTCCTCGTTCTGGCTCGCGTGCTCCGTCCGGGCGCAGGATCGAGCTGCTCCTGGCGTGGAACCTCGGCGGCGCCCGAGCTGGCGACCGACGAGACATCGGCCTCGGCCACGGCCGCCACGCCTCTCGTCGTCCGCCTTCGCTGTCCGCCTTCGGCCATGGCGGAACTCGGGGTGCTGACCGACCTCCCGGAGAGCGACCTGACCGCGCTCCTCGATCGCGCCGCGCTGGCGAGCCTCGTCGGCCCCGGGCTGTGCGGAGACGAGGCCGCTTGCGCGGCCGTCCGGGCGGCGCTCGAAGACGAGCACACGACGACCCTGTCGGTAGTGCCCGCCTCGGCGTGGAACCTCGCGGCGGTCGATCTCGACGCCAGCGCGGGTGGGCTCGCCGCTCTCTCGCCGCGGGAGCGAGCCGGCATCGTCCAGCGCGCGCGCGTCGTCGTCGTCCATGTGGACACCGCGCCGTCGCCCCATCAGATCGCGGTGCGCGCGTCGTTCGCGGCGGCGGCGGCGATCGCTACCAAGATCGACGGCGTCGTCTACGACCAGCTACTCGACCGCATCGAGACCGCGCAGGCGTTCGCCGCCCGCGCGGTGACCGCGCCGCTCGCCGCGTCGGCCTTTCGCAAGGACCGCATCGAGGTGCTCTACGAGCCTCGCTCCGAGGGCATCGTGCGGATCCTGACGGCGGGGCTCGCGCGCTGGGGCGGTCCCGACGTGGAGGCCCAGGCGGTGCCGCTGGCCGCCGCCGACCGCATCGCCGACGTTCTCCTCGGCGTGGCCGAGGCGATCGCGAACGGCGCGAACGCCGGCCCGGTGATGCTGTCGCGGGCCGATCTGGCGCGCGCGCGGGGCGAAGCCTACGCCGACGATCCGAGCCTGCCGGACGGAGGCCCGATGGCCGTCGAGCTCCTCTCGGTGCATCCGGAGGCGGGCGACCCCAACGACTTCCTGGCGCGGATCGCGCCCCCGACGGGCACGGGGCCGCTCGCGTTCCTCGACCTGTCGGAGCGGTTCTTCGGGTCCGAGCTCGCGGCGGCCCCGGGCGAGGCGTCGCTCCGCGCGGGCCGCGAGAAGGCCCAGCGCGAGCTGCCGGCAGCGCTCGCCCGCTGGGCGGCGACCCGCGCGACGGGCGGCTCGACCTTGCTCCTGCGCCTTCCCTTCGACATCGCCGGCGAGGGCGGCACCGAGTCGATGTGGATCGACGTGACGCGCTACGACGCGCGCTCGGTCACGGGGAAGCTGCTCGACGATCCGCTGGGTGCGACCCAGTTCACCCGCGGCGACGAGATCACGCGACCGCGCGCCGACGTGGAAGCCATCGACGCGCGCGATCGCAGGCGGCCGTAGCGCGTAGGCGCGGATGCGGCCGGAGAGCGGCCGTGGCTTCAGGAAAGTCAGGCGCTCACGGCGTGGCCGAGAAAGTGCCGCTCTGGCTCGAGCAGACCTGCATCACTTCGGACGCGGTGAGCGAAGAATCGCCTGAAATGGGACCGGCGGGGTGGCTTTTTCTCTTGCGCGCGGCGGACCGGGCGCGCCGATACTCGGCGCAACGGCATGGTGAGCCTCGACCCGCTACCGCCCCGGAGCCCGAGCCGGGTGCCCCCGCAGCGGCCCCCGGGCAAGACCACCACCGAGACTGGCGTCACCGTCATTGGCGCGCCACAGAACACGCTCCGCGACTTTTACTATCTCTTCTTACGCGTTCGCTGGTCGGCCGCAATCGGCGTCATCGTGGTCGCGTACCTGGCGCTCAACGCCGTCTTCGCCACCGCATACCTGGTGACCGGCGGGGTCGGGAACGCGCGACCGGGCTCGTTCTTCGACGCGTTCTGCTTCAGCGCCGAGACCATGGGCACCATCGGCTACGGCGCGATGTACCCGTCGAGCGTAGCGGCGAACCTCGTCATGGTCGTCGAGTCGGTCACGAGCCTGCTCGTCACGGCGCTGGCCACGGGGCTCGTCTTCGCGAAGTTCTCGCGATCTTCGGCGCGCGTCGCCTTCTCGAGGCACGCCGTCATCGGGCCCATGGACGGCGTGCCGACGTTGATGCTCCGGGTCGGCAACGAGCGAGGCAACTCGATCCTCGAGGCCACGATCCGCGTCTCGATGATCCGGACGGAGATCACCAAGGAGCGGAAGATCTTCTACCGGATGTACGACCTGCGCCTCACGCGTGAGCGCTCTCCCGCCGTCGCGCGGTCGTGGACCGTGCTCCATCCGATCGAGCGTGACAGCCCCCTCTTCGGCGCGACGCCCGGGAGCGTCGTGAAAGACGAGATCGAGCTCCTGGTGAGCCTCGTCGGCACCGACGACACCTCGCTGCAACCGGTGCACGCGCGCAAGCGCTACGACGGCGAACACGACATCATCTGGGGCGCGCGCCACGCGGACATCCTTACGGAAGAAGACGGAAAGCTCATCATGGATGTGCGCCGTTTCCACGACATCGAAGACACGGACCCCATCGAGGGCTTCCCCTACCCCGCGGCGGCCCGCAAGACTTGAGCAACACTTGCAACTTGCGCAAGACTTGACCAACCTTGATCGAACGGCGCCAGGGCGTCGGGCGAGTGACGCGCTGCGCAGAGCGCGCAAGGAAAGTGTCGGGCTGCGCGAGGTGCGTTACAAGAATGCGCGCCCACTCACGAGCAGATCGCACCACGCGCACGCAGCAATCGCCGCAAGGAGCCGGCGTAAAGCGCAGGTTCCAGTGGCGAAAACCTTACGCAGCTAGGTACCGTTCAGACTGGCGATGGGCTGCACTGACTTCGTGTTACGGCGGAAACTCACCGCCCTTCTGGTGGCGATCGCCGCACCCGCGGCGCTGGCCAGCATCGACGGAACTCATCTCTCGGCGCTCCCTCGCGCTCCCGGCCCTCGCGGCGAGCGTACGGTCGAGCAGGCCGCGATCGAACACCAACCGGTGTGTCTCGGCTCGTCCGTCGCCAGCGCGGGCGATCTCTCGGACGTCCTCTACTATCGCGCGGTGGCGCTCGACGACGGTCGCGTCGACGTCGGCTACTTCGCGTTCTATTCGGAAGAGCGACCCTGGGGGAACAACTGGCTCACGTGGAGCGTCTTCCCCGCGCTGGCGGTCGACCTCGTTTACTCGCGTGCGCTCCTCGTGGCCCCCGGTCTGCAGCGGGCCCTTTATGGAGCCGGCGACGTGGAGGGCGTGGGCGTGGTCTACGACCAGGCCGCCGACGGGTCGCTGCGCTTCGATCACGCTCTGGCCGATGACGGCACCCACGATGCCGTTGCGCTGACGCGCGCGCAGGCGTTCACGATCGACCAGAATCGTCCGACCTTCTACAGCCAGGTGTGGAGTCATCAGCTCGGCGGCCACGACGCGCGCTCGCGCTCCGACCTGGCGTACGTCCGCTGCTACGACGAGGGGTCGATACGGCCGCTCCCCGAGGCGGTGGCGCGCGCCTTCCGCGTCGACGGAGACGACCGCGCGCCTCCGGCTCACGTCGAGCGAAACCGCGGTCGGCGCATCGACGTGCGAAACGCGAGCGAGAACCGAGGCGCGCGCCTCAGCGTCCCAGCGCCTCCGCGCGGTTGACGATGTGCGGCGTGATGAAGATGATGAGCTCTCCGCGCGCGTCCGCCGCCCGCCGGCGCTGAAAGAGCACGCCGAGAATCGGGATGTCGCCGAAGAACGGCACCTGGTCGAGGTTCCGGCCGGTGTTCCGGGTGTAGATTCCGCCGATGACCGCGGTGTGCCCGTCCATGACGAGCAGATCGGTCTCGGCCTCGCGCTTCAAGATGGTCGGGTCGCCGCGGGGGCTCGTCTGCGTGAAGTCGGGCTCGTCGCGATTGAGCTTCACGTGCATCGACACGGACCCGTCGGCCGTGACGTGCGGCTTCACCAGGAGCTGGAGCTTGGCTTCCTGGAAGGTCGTCTGCACGCCGAGCGCGCTGACCTGCGCGAAGGGAATGAGCGTGCCCTGATTGATCCGCGCCTCGCGGTTGTCGAGGACCATGACGCGCGGGGCGCTCACGATCCTCACGAGCCCGCTCGACTCGGCGGCCGAGAGGCGCGTGCTCAGGTTCAGGATGTTGTCGATCGACCCGAAGGTCATGCCGATCGCGCCGCCGGCGCCGGTTCCGACGGCCGCGGGGAGGTTGACCGCGAAGTTCGGCGTCGTGACGTTTCGTGTGAAGGGCGAGATGCCCGCGGTCGGAGTGTTGTTGTCGTAGTTGCCGCCCGCCGCGTTGATGCTCGACGGGAACGCCACGCCGGTCGGGTTGCCGGTGGCCGGGCCGAAGGTGACGTCGCCGCCCCACTGGATGCCGACGTCGCGTGAGTACTTGCTCGTCGCCTCCACGATGCGCGCCTCGATGAGGACCTGCGCGGTCTGGGTGTCGAGCGAGCGAATCAGCTCTTCGATGTAGTTGAGGTTCCCGGCGACGTCGCGGGCGATGAGCACGTTGGTCCGCTCGTCGACGGCGATCGAGCCGCGCGGCGAGAGCAGCTCCTTCGCCCGCGCCTGCAGCTCGCTCGCTTGCGCGTAGCTGATCGGAATGAGCCGGGTCTCGAGCGGCGTCAGCTCGAACTCCTGCTTCTGCTGCGCGAGCTTGAGCTCTCGCTCCTTCTGGAGCTGCGCCATCGGCGCGACGCGGATCAGGTTTCCCTGCCGTACCATGCCGAGGCCCTTGGCCTGCAAGACGACGTCGAGCACCTGGTCCCAGGGCACGTTCCGCATGCGGATCGTGATGGTCCCGGTGACGTCGTCGGCGGTGACGACGTTGACGTGCCCCGTGTCCGCGAGGAGCCGGAGCACGTTGTGGATGTCGGCGTCCTTGAGATCGATGTCGATCCGCCGGCCGTTGTAGCGCGTCTGCGCCAGCACACCGCCGTCGCCGGACGCGAAGCCGGCGGCCTCGCCGCCGGACGTGTCGACCTTCGGGTCCTCGTCGTGGATCGACGTCTCGATGCGCTGGAGATCGGGCATGGCCGGCTCGCGCGCCACGGTGACGACCTGACGCACGGCGCCGCCGTCGCGGCCGACGGCCTTGCCGTCGATGTGCACCTTCGCCACGGCGGGCGACGGCGAACTCGACCTGGGCACGGGGAACGCCCACACCAGGCTCCCGCCCTCGACCGAGAGGGTGCCCGGGTTGTCGGGGCTGGCGTCGAGCTCGATCACCGTCGCGTGAGACGTCGCGTCGTGCGACGCCGTGATCGATCGGAGCGCGCCGCGGTAGGCGGTGACGTCGAGCGTCCGCGCGAGGCCGTCGGGCAGCGCGGTCGCCCGCAGCTCGAGCTTCAGCCGGCCCGACGCCGAAGGGGCCAGCGAGTACGCGGGGATGCTCCCGAGGTCGACGACGACGCGATCGCAAGGTTCGCCGCTGGCGGCGGCGCAGCTCGCCGCGTTCGACGTGGAGCGCTCGAACCGGATGTCGTGCACCGTCGCCGTCGATTCGGGCGGCGGCGCCGCGACCGGGACCACCGGCGCCGGCGTCGAGGGCTTGCCCGCGGGCGTGATGATGAGACGAAGGGTCGTCCCGTCCGGAACGACGCGGTAGCTGGCCTCGCGAAGCAAGGTCACCGTCAGCCGCGTCATCTGCCCCGCGCCGCTCGGATACGACTGCGTGAGAATGCCGCCGACCACGCCCGCGGGCGCCGTGATCGCCGCCGGGGCGCCCACCACGTCCGAGTCGGCGAGATCGAGCAGCAGCTTGCGCCCGCCGTCGGCGACGCGAACGCTGTACGAGGGCGCGCCCGTGCCGACGATCTCGATCTCGGCGGGCCCCGTGCTCGCGTCGTCTGCCTTCAGCTTCACGTCGCGCACATGGTTCGCGACAGGGTCCGCCGAAGCGGCCGACTGAATGAACAGAACGCTCGACGCGGCGCTCACCGCGCTGAGCGCGGCCATGCCCCTGCCGAGGAGGGCTACGTACACCAGCGATTTCGCCCCGCGCATTCTTGGCTCCTCGCAAATCCTCCGTGCCTGACGTCCGGGAAGGATTCGTTGTGGGCAACGGTAGAACGCGCGATCGAATCCGGACCAATTTGTGGCGGAAACGGACCTGTCGTCGTCGCCGCGGCGACCCGCGCTCGAAGCGAGCCGGGCCCTGGCCGGACGGGTGGAGACATGCACTCGCCGCACGCGCCGCACGCGCCGCTCGGCGCGGTCCTCGATCTCGGATGCGGCGCCGGAGCCCTCGCGCTGGCGCTCGCCGCCGTGGCCGTACGCGTCGTGGCCACCACCCCGACCACGGCCACCATCCTGGGCGCCGTCGACCGCTCGCCCACCGTCGAGGAAGCCACGCGCCGCCTGACGGCCCAGGGCATCCCCCTCGAGGCCATCCTCGAAGCCACCCGCCAGGCCCTCGTCACCGGCGCCTCGAACGAGGAGTCGAACGAGGAGAGTGAACAGGAAGACGCGAGCCGGGACGGTCAGCCGGGGATGAGGCCCTCGGCGGCTTGCTTTTCGGCTTCGGGGTGGAGAGGGATGACGCGCGTCGCCGGCGGGATGGCGGGTTGAGCTGGGTCTTCGCGGATGAGGACGACGTCGGCCGAACGGATGCGATCGACGCGCCAGTTGAGCTGGTACTCGGGGCCGTTCGTGCCGCCAATGTGCACGACTTCGGGGCGGCAGACGAACGAACCCTTGTAGACGACCGTGCCCTTGCCGCTCGGGTCGACGAACATCGCCCGCGCCTGGTCGCCGCCGGTCACGATCGCGACGAGCTTCAGCTCGTCGATCGAGTACTGCGCGAGCTCGATCTTGCGCTGGTTGAGCGCCGTCTTGTTGACGGGCTGGTTCTGCACGAGAAAGCTCCGGAAGGGGTCGCGGTTGCGATCGCTCTCGACGAAGTCGTTCTCGGTGTACTCCGGGCCTTTGAGCTCGGGCGGCAAAGGCGATGCGCTCGCCGAGGCCGCGGCCAGGGCCGCTCGATTCGGGGGCGGCGGGGTCGCGCTGGTCGTCGTCGGCGTCGAGTCGCACGCGCTCGCGACCAGCAGCGCCGCCGAGAGGCCCGCGAGCGCCCGCGCCGCCAGGGTCGAGGGCCTCATTTCGTGGCCCCCGGTGCGGCCGTCGCCGTCGTGGTCGGGGTCGCGCCCGCCGTTCCCGGCGCGGCGGGCACCACCTTCGGCGCGAGCGCGTGGAAGGCGGTCGCCAGGCACTTGCCCTTGAGGATCACCTCGTCGCCGACGATGGTCGGCTCCGAGAGCTCGATGTTCTCGACGTTGATGATGCGATCGACCTTCCCCAGCTCGTACGCGAACTTCGCGATCTGGTGGAAGCGCCCCTTGAGATCGAGGTGCATCGGGATCTTCGCGTAGAACGCCTGCGGGACCTCTTCTTTGGGCGTGTAGCCCTGGAGATCGATCCCCGCCGCGTTCGACGCCTGCTGCACGCTCGAGAGGAACGCGTCTTCTTCGGCGTCCGGCGGCAACACCTTGTTCAGCTCGTGCGCGCGCTGCTCGCGGAGCGCCAGCTCGCCGCGATCGGCGAAGTAAGTGGCCTGCACTTGCTGCTGCTGCGCGAGAGCGTCGTTCAGCGTCTTCTTCTGCTGCTCGGCGCCCGCGATCTTGCTGGCGACGTCGGAATAGAAGATGAACCAGTAGACGAACACGACGAGCGCCGAGAGCGCCGCGCCGATGCCGATCTTCCCGGCGAGAGGCAGCTTCGCCAGCGCCGATTGTGCGGGAGGAGCCATGTCAGTACCTCACCTTGGCACTGAGCTGGAACTGGAAGAGCTCCTGGTGCGTCGTCGTTTCGGTGACCTTCGCGCCCGGCATGAGCTTCACGTCGGTGAAGTAGTCGCTCAACTTGAGGCGCCGTTCGAGCTCGCTCACGTCTTCGCCGTCGCGAGCCAGACCGCCCATCTTCACGACCCGGTCGGCCTCGGTGTACGCGGTGAGCCAGAGGCGACGCGGGTCCCAGTTCGCGTTGAAGACCTCGGTGGGATTGTCGCGTTTGAGCTGCTCGACCTTGTCCTTGTCCGTCGTCGGTCCCCGGCCGCCCACCGTCAGGAGCCGCGAGAGCTCGAGGAGGGTCGACGTCGGGCCGGTGCGCGCCGACTGCAGCTTGCCGATCGCTTCTTCGCGATCGCGCAGCTCCTTGAGTCGGGCGGTGATCTGCGGGTGATCGGAGATCTGCTTTCCGATGGCGTCGATCTGCCCCTGGATGACGCCGTTCTCGCCCAGGATCGACGCGAGCTCGCCCTCCTTGAACCGCTCGACGAAGAAGCACACGACGACGGTGAAGACCGCGACGCCGAGCACGACGACCATCCAGAGTTGCCCGGCTTCGCTGGGCGACGTGACCCGGCGCCCCGCCTGACCCCGGCGCTCGGGGAGGAGATTTATGCGGACCATTGCCGCTTCTCCTTGTCGCAGCGGAGCGACAGCCCGAGGGCGACGACGAGCTGCGCCGCGATCGACCTCAGCTTGATCTCGTCGACGAACTTCGGATCGACGTCGAGGTTCACCATCGGGTCGAAAATCTGCACCGGGACCCGCGCCCGCTTCTCGATCGCCTGAACGAGCGGCGCGAGGTAGGCGCTGCCGCCCGAGACGTAGATGCGCCCGATCTCCTGCTCGCCGCTGGTGGCGAGGTAGAAGTCGAGCGATCGCTGGATCTCTCCGGCGAGCCCCTGGCAGGCCTGCTGGATGATCGCGGTCACTTCCTGGGGGACGATCTGCGTCTCGCCGCCGCCGTGCTTGTAGGCCTCGGCCTGCTCATAAGAGCACGAGAGGGCCTTGCGAATCTCTTCGGTGATGGCATTGCCGGCGTTCGTGATCTCGCGCGTGAAGGCGCTGACGCCCTTGCTGACGATGTTGAGCGACGAGACCGCGGCCCCGAGGTTGAGGAGCGCGATGGTCGCGTCCTGGGGAAGCCCGTACTGGTGCTCGAAGATGTTCTGGATGGTGAAGGCGTTGATGTCGACCACGGTCGGCCGGAGCTTCGCCTCGCGCAAGATAGCGGCGTAGTCGCTGATCTCGTCCTTCTTGGCGGCCACGAGGAGCAGGTCCATCTGCCCCGCATCGGGGCGGCGGCGCAGGACCTCGTAGTCGATCGACATGAGCTTGATGTCGAACGGGATGTGCTGCTCGGCCTCCCAGTGGATCTGCTCGTCGAGCTCGCCGGGCGTCATCATGGGCACCGTGATCTTTCGCACGATGACGCTCTGGCCGTAGACCCCGATGGCGACGTCGCGCTGCTGGATCTTCCCATCGTGGAAGATCCGCGTGAGCGCCTCGGTGACGGCCCCCGAGTTCATGACGTGCCCATCGATGATCGTCTGAGGAGGGAGCGGCGCCCAGCCCCAGCGGACGACCTGCAGCTTCTTGCGCGACTCTTTGAGCTGCACGACCTTGATCGAGCTCGCCCCGATATCGACGCCGACGAGATTCTTGCCTTCGGCCATCCTGACTTCTCGGAGAGCAGTGTCGCACCCGCCGGAGAGGGCCGTCAAAAAGGGTGTGTCTTTGCGGTCGTTTTTGCGCCTTTGCGCCTTGCGGCGTCTCGGTCTGCGCTAGCCAGCGCGAGCGGTTCGGGTTACGGGGTGGAGCAGAGCGCGAATCATGGACTTTGCCGGCCGTTTCACGGGAGCTTTCCCCGGGGCGCGCGCGCTCCGGGCGCCCGTCATCGGGGCCGCACTCGCGATGGGGTCGCTGCTCGCCGTGGCGGCCGCCGCGGAGCCGGCCCGGGCCGACGTCACGCACGTGGTGCAACGGGGGCACACCATGGCGTCGATTGCGCACCACTATCACGTGAGCGGCCACGTGAGCGGCCACGTGAGCGGCCACGTGAGCGGCCACGTGAGCGGCCACGTGAGCGGCGAGGCCATCGTCGAGGCCAACCACCTGAGAGACGGCCAGCACCTCCGCCCCGGCCAGACGCTGGTGATCCCCGGCGTCGAGGGAAAGACCGACGCCCGCTCGGAAACGGACGGCGAACGCACGTCGGCCTCGGCGGGCGACGTTCCGATGCCCCGAGGCCCCTTCGACCGCGACGTCATCCACGCGGCGCGCCCCGAAGAGGCGTTCCGGATTCGCGTGAAGGACGCCCGCGGGAAGATCCCGGCCATCTCGCTCAAGGAGTTCGAGCAGATGATGCGCCAGGGCGAGGGCCCGACCGCCGCGACGCACCCGCCCGACGCCCGGCTGGTCGCGCTCATCGGCCTGGTCTCGAACCACTTCGGCGGCCGCACCCTCGAGATCGTGAGCGGGTACCGAGCCTACAAGCCCACCCAGTACACGACCCAGTCGCGCCACAACCACGGCCGCGCCCTCGACTTCCGCATCCGGGGCGTGCCCAACGAGACGCTCCGCGACTTCTGCCGCACCCTGAAGAACACCGGCTGCGGCTACTACCCGAACAGCACCTTCGTGCACATGGACGTGCGCGAAGCCAAGGCCTACTGGGTCGACCTCTCCCACCCCGGCGAGGCCCCCCACTACGAGCGCCCCGGCGCCGACGCCGACGAAGGCACCAGCGACGTCACCCCCGACAGCCACTGAGTCGCTCTCTCGACAGCAGTGACGCCAGTTACTTCTTGGCGACGGGGACGGGGGCGGAGGCGTCGAAGCGGAAGCCCTTGGGGTGGAGGGGGCTTCCGACGGCGTAGAGGACGGACTCGTCGTAGCGGGCTCGAGGCGGTTGGGGGGTGCCCACGCGATCGAGGAAGGCCGTGGCGTGCGAGCCTCGGTCGAGGAGCACGGCTCGCGTGCAGCCGGCGCGGGCGAGCACGTCGGCGAGCGGCGCCGCGCTCGGGAAGGTGCCTCGCGCGATGAGCAGGCGGCCCGTCGGGGTTGTCCCGAGGGCGGCGCGGGCCGTCGCCGGACCGCCCGGGAGCGCCACGGTCTTGCCCTCCCAGAGGGCCAGCGGCAGCTCGACGAGGTCGTCGTGGGCGCCGAGCTCGGGGGCCGCGTCGGCGCGCGCGATCGTGAGCTGCCCCTCGGGCCCGACGGCGAGGACGCCCGCGTCGGGTCCGCCGCGAACCGGTGCGGCGAGCCGACCGTCCGTCGCCAGGCCCAGCGGGTGCCGCTCGTACGCGATCCCGATGCCGAGCGCGAGGAGCACGCGCTTCGCCTCGTCGCCGCCGAGCTCGCGCAGCGGCGACGCCGCGGGCACGTCCTTGGTGCCCGCGCGCACGCGCCACGTGGCCCGGCCCGGCTCGACGTCGATGAGCTCGATCGTCCCGTCTGCCGCGTCGGGCGCGGCGACCGCGGTCTTCCAGAGGCCCGGCATCCACCGCGGGGGCGGCTGCGCCCCGCCGTCGGCGGCCCAGGGCGCCGCGCCCTCGAGAAGAGGGGGCGTCGGGTCGTGGACCATCACGTAGAAGAAGTCCTTCGGTGCGTACTGCACGTACCGATCGACCGGGATCGACATCGACGGCGAGAGGAGCTGCGACTTGTATTTACCGGCCGCGAGCCCGTCGACCTCCATGAAGATGAACCCCGTGTGGTACGGGTTCATGTCGAGGTGCATCGCGTAGTCGCACCCCGCCATCGTCATCGCCTTCGCGAGCGACGTCGCGCTGAGGTCGTCGCCCCAGGCGTACAAGAGGTGGCCGCTCGTCGTCACGCACAGGCCCGTGCGCTCCGTCTGCGCGCCCTTGCCCGGCAGGGTGAAGCCCCAGAGGTTACGGCCCGTCGGGTTGGCCTGCCCGTGGTCGATAAGGGGGTCGAGGTTCTGGCGGAACGAGGCGATCTCGTCGTCGCTCACGCCGACGATGCCGCCGACGTTGTGGTCCGTGCCCCACGTGCCGAAGCCGACGCGCCCGTCGTCGAGCACGACCACGGTGGCCGCGCCGGGCACGGGCGGCAAGAGGACGCGCTTGTGCACCATCATCCCGTAGTGGCCGTGCTCGGTCTTGAAGGCGCCGTTGAACGCGGCCGCGACCCGACGGTAGAGGGCGGGGTCGCGCGGAATGCGGCCGGTCCCCTTCGGGCCCGTCAGCGGCTCGGGATCCTCGACGCCCGCTTCCATCTCCATGTCGAGCTGCCGCAGATCCATCGCGACCAGGATCACCTGCGCGTAGGGCCGCTGTTCGTCGGGACGAACGAACGTGCGGTAGAACGGCGACGGCGCGTCCGCCGACACGCCCGGCACCCGGCGCATCCAGGGAACGTCGGGCGTGACCCACTCGCCCTCGCCGGGCTGGGGCGACTTCCAGATCGTCGGGATGCGCGCGGGCGGCCAGTGCGCCTCTTCGACCGAAGCTTCGGACGTGTCGAGCACGGGCGGCGGCGGCTCCGCGCTGCCCATGACGTCGGTCGCGTCGTGGCTGCCCTGGAACGCGACCCGCCGGTAGCCGTCGCGGAGCGCGAGTGCCTGATCCTCGACCCACGCGACCGGCGCCGCGCCGATCCAGGGGACGGCGCGCAGCGTGTCGACGACCCAGTGCGAGAACCGCTTGGGCAGGTGCATCGAGGCGTCGGCGTGCACCCTCGAGAGCGCCGGCGCGAGCTCGGCGGTCGCGAGGTCGAAGCGCGTGCGCGACGCGGGCGACTCGCGCGACGCCGGCGAGCCGCCCTCGACGCCCAGAAGGCCGGCGAGGTCGATGTCGAGCGCGTCGGCGCCGAGGGCCAGCCCCACCGAGCGCGCGGGCGACTCGAAGGTGACGTCGAACCGGCCGAGGCCGTCGGCGTCGCCCGTCTTCTGGTGGTTGGTGAACGCCGCCATCATGCGATCGGGCAGCGTCGTCGTCTTGTTCTGCGCGCCCTCGCCCGCCAGGTCGAGCACCGTCACGCTCTGCTCTTGCCCGTACGCGCGCGTCGCGAACGCGGCGTGGTCGCCTTGCACGACGAGCGCGTGATCGTCGCCGACCGGCGTCGACGTCAGGTCGTACGCGTCGCCGACGTCGACGACGTCTCCGTCGGGCGAGACACGCACCCGGGCCCGCCACACGTCGCGCGTCTCTTCGCCCGCGGCGCGCGCGAGGAACAGCGCCCAGCGACCGATCACGGCGTCGTCGAGCGCGCCCTCGGACGGCTCCCAGCGGATGTCACCGGGGTCGACCGAAGCGTGCGCAACCTGACCGAGCGCCGTCGCGAGCGCGTGGAGATCGCGGCCCGGCGAGCCCCCGCGCTCGACGCCCGCGAGCACGGCCAGGCCCGCGAACGCGCCCGCGATCGGCCCGCGCGCGCGCGCCCACCCGCTGAAGCCGTCGATCACGCCCGCCCGCGTACCGCGACAGGCCGGCCGGGGCAACCTCAGGCGCGGATCGCGCAGGAACTCGCAAGCGTCGGCCCGCCAGGCCCACGCTCGACCCGCGATTGAGGCGGCCGGAGGTGCGGTTCGCTTGCCGTTGGCCCGCTGTGCTACTTCGGGGACCCTCCCATGAGCCAGGCGCTCGTCGTCGCCCACAACGTCAAGAAGTCGTTTCTCCACATGGGGCGCAAGCTCGACGTCCTCCGCGGCGTCGACCTCGAGATCCACGACGGCGAAGTGATCGCCATCGTCGGGCCGTCGGGCGCGGGAAAATCGACCCTCTTGCACTGCATCGGCACGCTCGACGCCCCGACCGAGGGGACGATCACCGTCGCCGGCGAAGAGGTGACGCGCCTCTCCGGATCGCGGCTCGCCGAGCTGAGGAACCGGACGATCGGCTTCGTGTTCCAGTTCCACCACTTGCTGCCCGAGTTCACCGCCCTCGAGAACGTGCTCATGCCGGGCCTCGTGCAGGGCAAATCGCGCCGCGAGCTCGAGCCGCGTGCCAACGCGCTCCTCGAAGAGGTCGGCCTCCAGCACCGCGTCCAGCACCGCCCCGGCGAGCTCTCGGGCGGCGAGCAGCAGCGGGTCGCCCTCGCGCGGGCGCTCTTCCTCGAGCCCAGGCTCCTCCTGGCCGACGAGCCGACGGGCAACCTCGACTCGGCGACGAGCGCGCAGATCCACGAGCTCTTCTTCGCCATCAACAAGCAGCGAGGCACGACCATCGTCGTGGTCACGCATAACCCCGCCCTCGCCGAGCGCATGAACCGCATCGTCACCCTGCAAGACGGCCGCGTCGAGAAAGACGAGCGACGCTCGTAAGGGACGCCTCCGCGTGGAGGCCTCCGGGCTCCTCCCCAGCGGCTTCGCGCCTTGCGTGGAGGCCTCCGAGCTCTTCCCCGGCGGCTTCGCGCCTTGCGTGGAGGCCTCCGGGCTCTTCCCCACCGGCTTCGCGCCTTGCGTGGAGGCCTCCAAGCTCTTCTCCGGCGGCTTCACGCCTTGCGTGGACGGCCTCCGGGTTCGTCTCCGGCGGCTTCGCCCGAGGCGTGGAGGCCTCCGGGTTCAGCGCGCGCAAAACCCACTGTCCTCTGCGCTCTCTGCGCCTCTGCGGCCAATCTCTCTCTCGCTCGAGACCGCGTCACCAGCGAGCGATGACGGTGCTGGGCGTCATGTGCACCGCGCACGCATCGATCGTGAGCTCCACCGGCAGCGCCTCAGAGCCATGGTCGGCCGCCCCCGCCGCCTGAACGCGCGGGACGATCTGCTCGGGGCGCAGCGCGCGAACGACCTCGGTCGGGCACGTGAGCCGCACGTCGACCTCGGCCGGCTGCGCCTTGGCGTTCGCGTGGCCGAGAAGCGCCACCGGCATCCGGCTGAAGAGACGCTCGGTCACTTCGCGGCCGATCTCGACCGTCGCCGAGACGCTGCTCGCATCGTAGGAGAGGCGCGAGAGCGCGGAGCCGCTCGACGTCACGGGCCGATCGATCGCCAGCTGCCGCGTGTACTTGCCCGCCGTGAGGCCCGTCACGTCGAACGCGTCGGCCCGCGCGTGCTGCACGACGATGGCTTCGCTCCTCGCCCCGCGCAGCCGCACCATCGCGGGATCGGCAACGGGCACGCCCTTCACGACGAAGCCCGACGCGGGCGTCCCCACGATGCCGACCTCGACCGGCACGTCGCGGGAGATGCGGTCTTCCCACGTGAGGTCGATCGAGGGCGGATCGATCTGCTCGACCACGAGACCCGGCGGCACCGGGATGGTCGCCGGGTCGAACGTCTTTCGCGTCTCGTTGCCGCTCCGGAGATCGAGCTGGACGCTGCCGACGTCGTCGGCGTGGAGGTCGTCGAGGGTGGCCCGCGGCCCGCGCACCGTGACGCGGATCTGCGGCGGAATGGGCGTAACGAGCTCGCGGTTCGCGGCGTCGTTCGGGGTCATGGCGACGACGCTCAGCAAGAGCGACTTCTGCGCCTCTTGCGAGCCGTGCACGAGCGAATAGAGGAGCAGCGCGAACCCGAGCGACAGGAGCTTCAGGTTCAGGTTCTCCGTGACGACAGCGCGGAGCCGGTAGCCGACGTCGAGCGCCACGGTCAGTCCTCCGTCGGGCGGTTGGGGGTGGCCGGATCGACGGACATCGGCTTGGGCGTCTCGATGGGCTTCGCGGACGCCATCGGACGCGTGATCGCCTTCGAGATGGGCGCCGCGTCTTTCTCGGCCTTCGCCTCGCCGCGCGGCACGGGCGGCGGCAAGAGCGCGCTGCCCGTGATCTCGGCCGAAGCCCCGAACGGCGACGGGGCCGGCGCGTCGCCCGAGCGGCTGCTGCGCGGCTCACCCGGAGCGGGCGGCGGGACCGTGATCCGGAACGAGCCGGTGCCCGTCTGGGTGACGGTGCCCGTGCGCTTCGGGGCCGTCTTTCCCCGCTTTCGCGCGCCGCTCTGGCCGAAGAGACCGAGGAGCGCCTGCCGGAGCGACGCGCCGTCGAGGTTGGTCACGACGTTGCCGTTGAAGCAGAAGCTGATGGTGCCGCGCTCTTCGCTGACGACCACGACCACCGCGTCGGTCTCTTCGGTGATGCCCAGGGCCGCGCGGTGCCGGGAGCCGAGCGACTTGTCGAGCACCTTGGTGTCGGGCATCGGAAAGAAGACGCCCGCCTTGGCGATGCGCAGGTTCCGGATGACGACGGCGCCGTCGTGCAGCTTGTTGAGGCTCTCCGGCAGGAAGATGCTCACGAGGAGCTCGCGCTGCACCGCCGAGTCGATCGGAGTCCCTTGCCCGACCACGAACTCGTCGAGGTTCGCGTCTTGCTCGAACGCAATGAGCGCGCCGATGCGGTGGCGGGCCAGATCGGTCGCAGCCGACACGACCTCGTCGATGACCCGCGACTCTTGCTGCCGCGACAGCCCCGCCAGAAAGGCGCGCGCGCCGACGCGCATGAGACCGCGGCGAATGTCGTTCTGGAAGACGACGACCACGATCAGGATGATCGGCAGCGCGTTGAGCAGGTAGAGGAGCGTCGTGAAGTCGGCCCACTTCGAGACCAGGTACACGACGAAGATGACGCCGAGGCCGAGGCCCATCTGCATGGCGCGCGTGCCGCGCAAGACGAGGAGGGCCCGGTAGAGGACGTAGGCGACGAGCAAAATATCGGCGACGTCGGTGAGGACGTTGCCGAACGAGCGCCGCGCGAAGAGGTGGAGGAAGCCTTCGAGCATCTAGGCGTCCCCCCCGGCGGGCTCGGGCGCCGGCGGTGGCGTGGTCTCGAACGTGAGCGTGGGAATGCGCCCGGAGGAGCGCGCGGCCGCCGCGAGGGCGCGGTCGAGATCGAGGGCCTGGCGCGTGGCGCGCACGTCATGCACCCGGAGGATGGCCGCCCCGGCGCGCGCGGCATGAAGCGCGGCGGCGATGGAGGCGCCGATGCGATCGTTGGGCGCCGTCTTCTCGCGGCGCGGGCCGTCTGCGAGCGTGTCGGCGACGGTGAGGAACGATTTGCGGCTCGCCCCGATGGCCACGGGCACCCCCACCGCGGCGACGATCTCGCCGAGGCGCGCGAGGAGCACCGTGCTGTGCCGCACGTTCTTGGCGAAGCCGAAGCCGGGGTCCATCACGAGGGCGTCGCGGGGCACTCCCGCGGAACGCGCGCGCTCGGCCGCAGCTTCCCACTCCTGGCACACGTCGCGAACGACATCGCCGTACGCGTCGTCAGCGTAGCGGCTGAAGCCGGCCATCTCTTTCTGGGTGCCGCGCGCGTGCATCAAGACGAGCGCAGCCTCGGAGCCGGCGACGACCCGGGCGAGGGCGCCGTCGAGCACGCAGGAAACATCGTTCACGGCGGAGGCGCCGGCGTCGAGACAGCCGGCGGCGACCTCTGGACTCGTGGTGTCGATCGAGACGCAGGCGCCGAGACCGGCCGCGTAACGCACCACGTCGAGCACGCGTTCGAGCTGCGCCCGGGCGGGCACCGGCTCGGCCCCGGGGCGCGTCGACTCGCCTCCGATGTCGACGATGTCGGCCCCGTCGCGCAAGAGGGCGTCGACTCGCATCCGTGCCACGGCGGGATCGAAATGCAGGCCGCCGTCGCTGAACGAGTCGGGCGTGACGTTGCAGACGCCCATCAGCGCGACGCCGCGGGTGGCGGCTGCGCGCTCGAGCGTCCGTCGAAATGCCTCTCGTCGTCGCGACACGTGAAGGTGCCCCACGCTAGCGGTTTGGATGAATGGAAAACTTCATGAATGGCTAGCAACCCGAGGTGAGACCGGCAACGTACAAACGCGTCGGCGCCGGCAAAAACGTGCGATGGTCGAGTGCTACTCCGAGGACCGATGCGCGAGCAGTCGTTCATGAAGAGTCTGTTCTTCGGGTCCATCGACGAGGGCCTCGCCTTTCCGTGGCCCGAGACCGAGCGCGCCGAGGTCGATCGCCTTCACGTGCTGGTCGACGCCGTGCGTCGGTTTTTCGAGCTCCGGGTCGATTCGAAAGAGATCGACCGGCAGGCACAGATCCCGGGCGAAGTCCTGGCCTCGCTGCGCGAGCTCGGCTGGTTCGGGATGGCGATCCCGCAGGCGTTCGGCGGAATGGGCCTGACCAACACCGGCTACGCGCGCGTCACGCAGGAGATGACCGGCCTCGACTCGAGCGTGGCGCTCACCTTGCGGGCCCACCAGTCGATCGGCGCGCGGGGCCTCGTGCTCTTCGGAACCGACGAGCAGAAGAGCCGGTATCTCCCCAGGCTGGCGAGGGGCGACGACATCGCGGCCTTCGCGCTGACCGAGCCCGGCGCGGGGAGCGACGCGGCGGCCATCCAGACGCACGCCGAGCGGCGAGAAGACGGCAGCTACCTCCTGAACGGGACCAAGACGTGGATCACCAACGGCGGTCTCGCCGACGTGTTCACCGTGTTCGCGCGAACCTCCCGACCCGACGCCGACGCGAAGCCGAAGATCACGGCGTTCATCGTCGAGCGCGGGTGGGGCGTTCAGAACGGGCCGCCCCAGGACAAGCTCGGCATCCGCGGCACCTCGACCACCGAGGTGATCTTCAAAGACGTGCGGGTGCCCGCGGGCAACGTGCTCGGCGAGCCGGGGCGTGGCTTCAAGGTGGCGATGCAGGTCCTCGACAGCGGCCGCCTGGCCCTGGCGAGCGGGTGCCTCGGCCTCTCGAAGCGCCTGCTCAAGATGGCCGTCGAGCGCTGCAAAGAGCGGCGCGCGTTCGGGCGGTCGATCGGCGAGTTCGGGCTCATCAAGGACAAGATCGCCACGATGATGGCCGACACCTGGGCCCTCGAGTGCATGACGTACCTCACGACCGGAATGACCGACGCCGGCGTCGAAGACTTCTCGATCGAGAGCGCGATCTGCAAGGTGTACGCGAGCGAGACGTGCTGGCGGGTCGTGAACGAGACGCTGCAGATCGCGGGCGCCGTCGGCTACATGGCTGACTTTCCCTACGAGCGGCTGCTCCGTGACGCGCGGATCAACCTCGTCTTCGAGGGGACCAACGAGATCCTCCGCGCGTTCATCGCGCTCGGCGGGATGCAAGGGCCGGGGCGAGAGCTCGCCGACGTGGCGCGCGCGATGCGCGAGCCGATCAAGGGCTTCGGCCTGCTGAGCGACTTCGCGATCCGCAAGGCGCGCGGCGCGCTCGTTCGCGAGCGGCTGACCCGGCACCACGCGACCCTGGCGCGCGAGGCGGCCATCTTCGACGAGTACGTTCAGGAGCTCGGGCGCGGTGTGGAGAGCGTGCTCCGCCGGCACCTGAGCGACATCGCCGAGATGCAGTACACGCAGAAGCGCACGGCCAACATGGCCATCAACCTCTACGGGCTCGCCGCTTGCATCTCGCGAACCACACGCGCGATCGAGCGCCGAGGCGAAGAAGGCGCCCGCCGCGAGATCGACTTGACGAGCATTTTTGCATCGTCAGCAGAACGCCGCCTCGCCCACCTGGTCGCTGCGATCGCCAAGAACGACGACGAGCTGCGAAAAGAGGTCGCCACCCGCGCCTACGCCGACGGTGGCTACCCCTTCGACGTCCTCTGAGAGGGGATGAACAGGAAGGCGCGAAGACGGCCGTCTTCCCGCCTTCCTGTTTCTCGATCTCGGGAGGGACGGCGACGGTGAGCCGTCGGCGGGAGGCTGCGGCACCTACCCGGCGAGTGCACGAGACAAGCTGCCAGACCGAGGCTTCGACGACCCGCCCACCTTCGTTCCCGCCTTCGTATGGCGACGACGCGGCGCTCGTTCATGCTGCCTGGAAGGGGGACCGGGCGGCGCAGACGGCGATCTGGCGGCGCTACCTGCCGCTCGTCCGTTCGCGGATCAGCCGATCGATCGGCGGGCACGACGTCGACGATCACGTGCAGGAGGTGTTTCTTCGCCTCTTCCAGGTGCTGCCGGACCTTCGAGACCCCACCGCGCTGCGCAGCTTCATCATCGGCATCGCGCTCCGCGTCGCGGGCACGGAGCTGAGACGGCGACGCTGTCGCTACTGGCTGCAGCTCACGCCTTCGGGCGACCTGCCCGAGCCTGCCGCAATGCCCGTCGCCGACGAGCCGCGCGAGGCCGTGGCGCGCCTCTCGGCCATCCTCGGGACGTTCGCGCCCGAGAGCTATCGCGTCATCGAGCTCCGCTACGTCGAGGGGAAAGAGCTCGCCGAGGTGGCCGAGGCCATCGACGTGTCGCTCGCGACGGCCAAGCGGCACCTGGCGCGGGCGTCGGCGCGCCTGCACGCGATCGTGCAGCGCGAGCCGTCGCTGGCGAAGTACCTGCCGCCCGCGGTCCCGGCGCTCGCGGCAAATGCCTAGCTGCGGTCGCCGCGGCGCGACGCCGGCTGCCGACACGACGAAGGCGACGGAGGCGATCCCGCTGACTCGCGGAACCGGCGCGCGGCCCGGGACGTGGGGCACGCTCGCGGCAATCGCCGCCGTGATCGCGAGCGCGCACTGCTCCGTGGCCGAGGCGCCGAGCGGGGCTCACGGGGCTGCCGAGGCGGACGCGGCGCCCGCGGTCGACGACGGGACGCCCGATTCGTCCGCGAGCCCGACGCCCGCGATATCTTTTTCTATCTGCGCGCGCAATTTCGGAT
>CALFNG010000227.1 GCA_937902985.1 uncultured Myxococcales bacterium | reverse complement strand
CGCTTCTCGAAGTGGAGGCCGCGATGGCCCTCGCGGTGGTGTCGCGGGTCATCCGGCGTCCGCTGCCGACCGTCATCGATCCCGGCGCCGAGCGCGCGGCCGTGGGGTCGGGGGCGCTGGCCGGCGCGTTCGCCGCCATCGTGGTCGCCGCGGCGCGACGCGCGCACGCGGTGGAGAATCCCCGGGTCGTCGCGGCCGGCTCGGCCGAAGAGCTGGAGGCCCGCTTCGTGCGCGACGGTCGCGAACGGATCGCGCTCTCGCTGACGGTGCTCGTTGGAGACGAGGCGTACGCGGCGCGCCTCGTCGTCGCCCACGACGACGCGAGGTTCGCGCCTTCACCCGACTGGACCCTGCGCGCGCTCGCCTCGCTCGGCGCGACACCGCTGTCGATCCCGCTCGTCGCGTGCGCGTCGACGGCGACGCTGGCCGAGATCGCGGCCTTGCGCCAGGGCGACGCCTGGATCCCGGGCACATGGACGCTCGGCGTGGGCGTCGGAGCGGGTCAGGCCCTGCTTCGAGGCGACGTCCTCCTCGCGGCGCCCTGCGCGAGCACAGGAGTGCGGGCGCGACTCGTCGACGATGGCCGCCTCGTGCTATCCGGCGAAGTCGATGCCGTCTGCGCGGGCGCGGGAGACCAGGGGACCATGACCGAATCGAGCGGCAAGGACGGCTTGCTGAACGCCCTCGGAGACGTCCCGGTCATCGTGCGCGTCGAAATCGGGGAGGCGCGAATGGCGGCGCGGGAGTGGGCGACCCTGGGGCGAGGCGACGTCGTCACGCTCGGGCGCCGAGTCGGCGAGTCGGTGGTGCTCCGGGTCGGCGGCGTCCCGGTCGCCCGCGGCGAGCTCGTGAACGTCGACGGCGAAGTGGGCGTACGCATCGCCGAGCGTCTCGGCGAGGGCCCGACCGAATCGGCGACCGAGACATGAGGAGAGCGCGGGCGCGAGCGATCGTCGGGTTGGCCGCGTTGGCCGCGTGCGGAAGGCCGGGCGCGGGCACGGACGCGGGGCCGGCTTCGACTTCGAGCGCGGGCGCGACTTCGAGCGCGGGCGCGACTCCGGGCGCGGGCGCGAGCGCAAACGCCCGCGCGACCGCGACCGCGACCGCGACCGCGACCGAGTGGAAGGGCGCCTACAAGAGCGCCGAGTCGGGGATCACGCTGCCGGCCGATGTAAAATGGCGGGTGCCCGAGAACCCGAGCGGCGTCGGCGACGGCACCCTGGCGATCACGATCGATCCGGCGACCGGGCGCGTGCGAGGCACGCTCGACGGCGTCCTGGGTCCCGCCACGGTCGACGGCCTCGTCGCCGACGGAAGGCTCACCGCCGCCGTGAGGCGAAAGGATCCGAGCGATCACGGCTTCACGGGCACGCTCGCGGGCGCCCTCGGCGACGGAGGCGCCCGCGGCACGCTTCACCTGACACTGGCGGAAGCAAGCGCGGTCCGCCAGGCGACCTTCGAGCTCGCCCCCGAGCCGTCGCCCTGATGTACGCGCCGACGCGGTACCTGCAATGGGCACGGCGATTCTACGGTCAAGTGGAGTTCGATCTGGCGACCAGCGGTATGCCGAACTTCGAAGGCGACCTCCTTCGCGCGCACGAAGACGCCGCACCCCACGACCCGGCCGCCGCGTGGAGCCGCCATCGCGAGAAGATCGCGTCGTACAACGACGTGACCCCGGATCAGGTCATGCCGGCCCTCGGGACCACCCACGCGAACTGGCTGGCGTGCGCGTCGCTGCTGTCGCCGGGCGACGACGTGCTCGTCGAGGACCCGGCGTACGAGCCGCTGATCCGCATCCCGGAAGCCGGCGGGGCGCGGGTGGTGCCGTTCCGTCGCGACGCGCGCGCGGGCTTCGCGCTCGACCCGGGCGCCATCGAGCGCGCGATGACCCCGCGCACGCGCCTCGTCATCGTCACGAACCTCCACAACCCGACGGGCGTGCGCGCCCGCGACGGAGACCTTCGCGCCGCGGCTCGCGTGGCGGCCGCCCACGGCGCGCACTTGCTCGTCGACGAGGTGTATGCGCCGTTCAATGCTCTCGTCGACGACCGCGGCGTCTTCACCCGGAGCGCGCGCAAGCTCGGCGACAACGTGCTCGCGGCGTCGAGCCTCACCAAGTGCTTCGGCCTTGGACCCGAGCGCATCGGCTGGCTGCTCGGCCCGCCCGAGCTCATCGAGCGCGCGGGCGACGCGATGCTCGGGAGCGCCGGGATCCTCCCTCTCTGTCAATCGCGTGTCGCGATCGCCGCGTTCTGCGAGCTGCCGTCGCTCGCGGCGCGCGCGCGCGGCCTGCTGGCGGGCAAGAGGGAGCGTGTCGCGGCGTGGGTCGCCGCGCGAGGCCTCACGTGGAGCGCGCCTGCCGAGGGTCTCTTCGGTCTCGTCACCGTGCCCGATCGCGGCGACCTGACGACGACCATCGAGGCCGCCGCTCGCGACCATCACGTGCTCGTGGCGCCCGGCGCGTTCTTCGGCGTCCCGAGCGCCTTCCGCATCGCGTGGGCCCTTCCCCTGGACCGGCTCGACGATGGGCTCGCCCGACTCGCCGGGGCGCTCGGCGTCTGAGCTCGGGGCGCGGGACAGCGAGCCCTGCCCACGAGGAAAGCCCTTCGACGAAACAAGGCGGCCTGAAGGCGAGCCGACGACGCCCACCTTGCAATGTCCACGGGTTCGAGCAAAGGACATGCCCAAAGCCGGCGCGGCGCGTAACGTCGCGCACCGGCCGCTGCTAGACTCCGCACACACCGAAGTATCCGCGTGCGCTTAGGCGCGCCACCGCGAGGGACCATGACCAGCTTGCTCCACGTCTTTGGAGACACGTTCCCTGCGTTCGGCGCGAGCCTGCTCTTGGGCTCGATGGTCGTCGCGAGTTACACCTTCGCGGTCGCGCTCGCCGCGGGGTCGAACGGTCGCCCGCGTACGCTCCAGGCGGCGAGATTCGGTGCGTACGGAACCGTGGCCCTCATCGGCACCGCCGTCGTGTGCCTCGCCTACGCGTTCGTGACCCACGACTTTCGTATCCGGTACGTCGCCCACTACTCGGATCGGTCGATGCCGATGCACTACCTCTTCACTGCCCTCTGGGGCGGGCAAGACGGGTCGCTGCTCTGGTGGCTGTTCCTCCTCAGCGCGTACATCGGCGTCTGCGTGAAGTGGCTCGGCAAAAGGTATCTCGAGCTCCAGCCGTACGTCATCGCCACGCTCATGGCGATCGTCCTCTTCTTCTGCATCCTGATGGCCTTCGCCGCGAACCCCTTCGCGACGAACATCGCGGGGCCCCGCGCCGACGGCGACGGCCTGAACCCCGCGCTCCAGAACTACTGGATGGTGATCCACCCGCCGTGTCTCTACACGGGCTTCGTCGGGTGCTCGGTGCCGTTCGCCTTTGGAGTCGCCGCGCTCGTCACGGGCCGGCTCGACCACGAGTGGATCGTGGCGAGCCGCAAGTGGACGCTCTTCGCCTGGATGTTCCTAGGGATCGGCAACACGCTGGGCATGCTGTGGGCCTACGAGTCGCTCGGGTGGGGCGGCTACTGGGGCTGGGACCCCGTAGAGAACGCAGCGTTCATGCCGTTCCTGGTCGCGAGCGCCTACGTGCACTCGGTGATGATCCAGGAGCGCCGCGGCATGCTGAAGGTGTGGAACGTATTCCTCGTCTTCCTGATGTTCTTCCTCACGATCTTCGGCACGTTCCTCACGCGCTCGGGCATGATCGCGAGCGTTCACGCGTTCGCCCAGTCTTCGATCGGCAACTACTTCGCCGTGTTCCTCGGGATCATCATCGTCTTCGCGGCCACGCTCGTCCTCTGGCGGTGGCCCGAGCTCCGCGATCTGCCGCCCTCGACACGCCTGCGCCGCGCGGCGGTGGCCTCGGGGTGGCTCGTGATCGCGGCGTGCGGTCCGGGGCTCGCGTTCGTGTGGCGGCTCGCGCTCCCCGTGAGCGTGCGCGTGACGATGATCGCGGCCATCGCCGGCGCGGCCGTGTTCGTCGCGCTCGAAGTGGTCTTCCGGCGCATGACCGCGGGGCTGAAGCTCCAGGCGAAGAGGCCGCGCATCGAGTCGATCCTGTCGAGGGAGTTCACCTTCGTCCTCAACAACTGGATCCTCTGCAGCCTGCTCTTCTTCATTCTCGTCGCCACCACATTCCCGCTCATCAGCGAGGCGCTCACTGGCGAGAAGGTCACGGTCGGGCCGCCGTTCTACAAGGTGTGGGTCCAGCCCCTGGGGCTGACGCTCCTCGTGCTGATGGGCGTGGGCACGCTCTTCGGCTGGAAGAAGACGAGCCCCGAAGGTCTGCGGCGGGCGTTCCGCGCGCCCGTGGCCGCCATGATCGTCGCGGCGCTCCTGCACTTCACGTTCGGGCGCGCCCTCGGCTTTCCCGCCGTCGTCTGGAGCGACCCGATCTACACGGGCGCGCTCGGCGCCGGGCTTCGCTTCTTCAACGCGTTCACGCCGGTGGCAGGCTTCTCGCTGTGCGTATTCAACGCCAGCGTCATCGTGCAAGAGTTCGCGCTGCTCCTCCGCGCGCGCGCGCGCGCCGGCAGCGAGAAGACGCCTGCCATCTTGTGGTGGCTCGGCGGCGTCCCCGGCCTGGTTCACACGCTCTCGTCGCTGCCGGCTCCGTCGCGACGCCGCTACGGCGGGTACATCGTCCATTTCGGCATCACGCTCATGTTCCTGGGCTTCGCCGGCCAGTCGTGGAACGTCGACCGCGAGGCCTCGCTCTACCCGGGGCAAACGTACGTCGCCGAGGGCTACACCCTGAGCTACATCGGCGCGCGCATGGAGGTCGACAACAGCAAGCGAATGGTCTTCGCCGACGTCGACGTCTACAAGCACGGCAAGCTCGAGGCGCGGCTCAGCCCCGGCAAGTTCATTTACAAAAAGCAGCCCGACTCGCCCACGACCGAGGTCGCCATCAGCCACGGCCTGCGCGACGACGTGTACCTCATCGTCGGGTCGATCAACCCGTCGAACAAGAACCTGGCGGCGTTCCAGCTCCACATCAACCCGCTGGTCTCGTGGATATGGATCGGGTGCATCGTGCTCATAATGGGCAGCCTGGTCTCGATGTGGCCGCAGGTCGAGTTCGGCGAGTCGCGCATCTGGGCCGGCGCGCGCGGCGTCGCGGCCACGGCGGCGAGCGTCATCTTCGGGATCATGCTCGCCGCGACCCCGGCGGCGCACGCGCAGACGATGTCGGGGCAGCACACCGGCACGGTGCACGTCGAGAGCGACGGCGAGCGATCCATCTTCGGCGCCCTTCGCTGCATGTGCGGAACGTGCGCGCGCGATCTCCTCTCGACGTGCACCTGCGAGACTGCCGCCGAGGCGCGCGACAAGATCCGCGAGAAGATGCGCGCCGGCGAAGCGCGCGATCAGATCATCGCCGAGTACGCGGCCGACTACGGCCCCGAGGCGCTCGCCGTTCCACCGAACAACGGCGTCTTCCGCGCCATCTGGGTCGTTCCGGTCGCCGGGATCGGGCTCGGCGCGTTCGGCCTCGCGCGCTTCATGAAGAAGTGGCGCGGCGGGCCCGGCGCGAAGGCCGGTCCGGGCGCACCGTCGAACGGCGAGGCCGATCCGTACGACACGCGCCTCGACGACGAGCTGAAGGATCTCGATGACTGATCAAGTACGGAGCACGGCGACCGCCAAGGCGACGGTCACCGAGTCGCCGGCGACGCCAGCCAGCCGCCCGGCCCCCGATGGCGACGCGGCGGAGCGGGCCCTCGGCCGCGCAGTGGCCGCGGGCCTCCCCATCCTCTCGATCGCGGGCGCCATCATCGTGGGCTTCGTGGCGAGCGTCGGCTCGGGCTTGCTCGTGCTGGCGTCGGGGGCGCTCATCGGTACGATCGCCCTCCTGTGGGCGAGCGTCAGGACGCTGAGCGGCGACGCGCCGCTTCCCGCGGACCTCGAGGCCCTGGCCGCGCAGAACCGGGACGTCGACGCGCTGGCCGAAGACAAGCGGCGCGTGCTGCGCGCGCTGAAGGATCTCGAGAACGAGCACGCGATAGGCAAGATCGACGACGCCGACTACGAGACGCTCGCGATGCAGTACCGGCTGGAAGCCAAGGCCCTCATGCGCGAGATGGATCACAACGCCGCGCCGGCGCTCGCCGAGGCCGAGCGGATCGCCCGCGAGTACCTCGCGAAGCAGGGGCTCGGAGCTCAGGCCAGCGCGACCAACGCAGGGAACGTCGAGGCGCGCCGGAGCCTCGCGTCGCAGGGGGCCGACCCTGGCGAGGGCGGCGAGACGGCGAGCGAGAGGCTCCGCGTCGTGTGCCCCACGTGCGCCGCGTCGAACGAGCCGGACGCCGCGTTTTGCAAGAAGTGCGGGACCGCCGTGAAGGCCGCCGGCGCGACGACCGTGAAAGAGAGCGATGCGACGTCCTGAGCTTCGTGTGTTCGGCCTGGTCGGCCTGGTCGGCCTCGGAGCGAGCGTGGGCCTGGCCGGCAGCGCCTACGGGCGCGAGCACCGGCCCGGCGACGCGGGTGCAGATGCCAGCCCCCACGCCGGAGCCGCCAGCGCGAATGCCAGCGCGAGCGCCGAGCCCGAGGAAGCCCCTCCGCTCGCCTCGGACGACGACACGCTGCCCGACGGTCACCCCGCCGTGGGCGACGCCGAAGCGAATCCCCACGCGCACGCCGGAAGGACGGGCGCCATGGCCGGCGTCTTCGAGCCGCCCGAAGACGTGGAGAAGGCCGAGCCGTCGCTGGCGCCCGGCTCGATCGCCGTCGAGCTGCACGACGCCGACGACCACCCGGTGCCGAACGAGAGCGTCACGCTCGGCATCCTCATCAACTCGATCGCCAAGGGCGACAGCAAGAAGCACCTCCAGGCGACCACGGACGACAAGGGCGTCGCCGTCTTCTCCGGGCTCGAGACCGCGGGCAACATCGCGTATCGCGTGAGCTCCGGGTATCGCGGCGGCTCGTTCGCGGCGTCGCCGTTTCAGCTGGGCCAGGTCAAGGCGATGCACGTGATCCTCCACGTCTACCCCGTCGTGCGCGATCTCGGCGGCGCGCTGATCGTGTGCGAGGCGACCGTGGCCGCCGAGCTGCGAGACGACCGCATTCAGATCGAGGAAGCGCTCACGGTCTACAACCTGGGCCGCTCCGCGTGGCAGCCCGACGACGTGAAGCTCGCGCTCCCCGAAGGCTTCACGGCGTTCAACGCCCAGCAGACGATGAGCGACCAGGGAGTCGACGAGGTCGGCGGGGCGGCGAAGCTCCGGGGAACGTTCCCACCGGGACGGCATCCGATAGAGTTCCGCTGGCAGCTCCCCTGGTCAGGGGACAAGGACGTCGACTTCGACGTGGGGCTCCCGCCGCACGTCGCCATTGCACGCGTCATGATGCCGGCCACGTCGACCATAAAGCTCTCGGCCGTAGACTTTCCCGCGACCGACGTGCGCCGCGACGAGCAAGGTCAGAGCTTTCTCGTCACCGAGCGCCGCCTGCGCCCCGACGACGCGAAGATCACGTCACTCTCGATCGGAATTCACGACCTGCCGACCCCCGGGCCCGGCCGGCTCGTCGCGTCCGTGCTGGCGGCGTGCGCGGTCGGCGTGGGTCTGGTCATCGCCGGGTCGGGTCGCAAGCGGGGGCGCAAGCTGCACGACCTGAACCTGAAGCTCTCACGCGACGTCCTGCTCGAAGAGCTGGCCGGTCTCGAGCGAGCGCGGGCCTCGGGCGAAGTTGGGCCACGTACGTACGAGCGTACACGCCGCGATCTTCTCGTCTCGCTGGCGCGTGCCCTCGCCGGCCCGACGTGACGAACCGGCCGGGCGGAAGCGACCCCGCAACGGCTCTGCGGCCAATCTCGCGCTCGTCCGGTGTCAACGGCATTATGCCGAGAATCAGGGCACGAGATGGGCTGTGGGCAACGTGACCGGAAGGTTGGGTACGGCCCGGTGGAGAGGCCTCCGGATAACCCGAGGCGGCCCGTCTATCCCCGGGCGTCCGCAGCCGCTCCCCTTCACACTCCACAGCGCGATTACTATCTAAATTACTGGAATAGTTTAGGTTTACGCATTCTCCACGCCCTCCCCAGGGCCTATCGACACTTCTATAGATCTCATCTAAGGATGCGAAAGCGAGAACGGCCGGATGGAACTCACCGTAGCCAAGAGAGATTTGCTGAAGCTGGTCACGCGCATGCAAGGCGTCGCCGAGCGTAAGAGCACGATGCCCGTTCTCTCGAACGTGCTCCTCGCGATAGATGGCCCCAGCGCCCTCCGGGTGGCAGCCACCGACCTGTACCTGGCGCTGGTCGGCCACGTGACCGTCGACGTCAGCAAGGGCGGCAGCGTGGCCGTACCGGTCAAAGATCTGCTCGAGCGCATCCGCATGATGCCCGACGGCCCGCTCCACCTGTCGTCGCAAGACAACGCCAGCACGACCATAAAGGCCGCGGGGTCCGCGCGTCGTTACACGCTCCGCGGAATGCCCGGCGACGACTTTCCTCCCCTGCCTAGCCCGGCCGAGGGGTCGCCTTCGCTGGCCCTCGACGTCGACGTCCTTCGCGAGCTCGTCGACAAGACGCACTTCTCTATCTCGGGCGACGAGACCCGGGCGCACCTGAACTCGGCGCTCTTCGAGTGGGACGGGGACGTCGTCCGCATGGTGACGACCGATGGCCATCGCCTCTCGAAGATGGAGGTCAAGGTGAGCGGGCGTCAGGCCTCGGCCACGATGCTCATCCCGCTCAAGGCGATTCAAGAGCTGCGCCGCCTGTCCGAAGATCTCAGCGGCGAAGCGAAAGAGGGGCAGCCGAAACCCCAGCTCCAGATCACCCAGAGCGGCTCGAGCGCGTTCTTCCAGGCCTCTGGAATGACGTTCGCGGTGCGCCTGGTCGACGCTCAGTTTCCTCCTTACTCGCAGGTCATTCCGCAGCAGAGCGAGAAGCTCGTGCGGGTGCCGCGTGCCCCGTTCGCCGAGGCACTTCGCGCAGTGTCCGTGGCGGCGAGCGAGCGCACCGGTGGCGTGAAGCTCGGGCTGACCAAGGGCACGATGCGGATCACCACCGAGTCGCCCGACAGCGGTGAAGGGTCCGACGAGGTACCCATCGAGTACGCGGGGCCCAACATGACCGTCGGCTTCAACGCCAAGTATTTCCTTGATGTCCTCGGCGCGCTCGACGAAGACGAAGTGGAGCTCGGCTTCGGCGGCGAGCTCGACCCCGCGGTCATCAAGCCGGCCGGCACGCGTCAGTTCCTCGCGGTCGTGATGCCGATGCGCATCTGAGCGCGATGCGGTCCGTTGCGGTCGCATCCCTCAGCATCCGAGACTTCCGGAACCTGGCGAAGGTCGACCTCGACCTCGGCCCCGGGTTCAACGTGCTCTCGGGCGACAACGGCCAGGGTAAGACGAACCTGCTCGAGGCCGTCTATGTCCTCGCGACGTCCCGCAGCTTCCGGACCGCACGACTCGACGAACTCGTGGCCGCGGGCGCCGAGACCTCCAGCGTTCGGGGGCGTGTCGCCGACTCCGGTGACGTGCGCGAACAGAGCGTCGGGATGCGCCGGGGCCTCCGGGCCGCCCGGATCGACGGGAAGCGACCGCCTTCGCTCGCGGCCTACGCGCTCAATACTCCCGTGGTCGTCTTCCACCCCGGGTCTCTCGCGCTCACCGCGGGCGGCGGCGCCGAGCGCCGGCGCCTCCTTGATCGGATCGCTCTCTACTCGTCGCCCGCTTCGCTCGAAGAGGCTTCCAGCTACGGGCAAGCGATGCGCGCTCGGCAACGTGTCCTCGAGAAGAGAGGCGAGGCCGCAGGCGATCTCGACGGCTGGGAGGAGCTCATGGTCCGCCACGGGCTCGCCGTCAGCCAGGGCCGCGGAGCCGCTGCCGACCTCTTGATCCCGGCCGCGGAGCGGGCGTTCGCGCGGATCGGGCCCCAAGGTCTCTCGCTCAGCATCCGATACCAGCGCGGCGCGCCCCCCGATCCCGAGGCGTTTCGCGCCGAGCTCACGCGGCGTCGCGTTCAGGACCGCGCCCGCGGGTCCGCCACGATGGGACCCCATCGCGACGAGCTGGCGTTGAGTCTGGGCGCCCTCGGCGTCCGCGCCATGGCCTCGCAAGGCCAGCACCGCGCCGTGGTCCTCGCTCTCGAGCTGGGCGAGATCGACGTCATCACGGTGACGCGCGGCGTGCGCCCGGTGCTGCTCCTCGACGACGTATCCAGCGAGCTCGATCGCGCCCGAACCGCGTCGCTGCTCGGAGCGTTACGCGAGGAACGCGGGCAAGTCCTCCTCACGACGACGCGTCCCGAACTCATCGACGCAGCCGGCCTTTCCGGCGTTGAAGGTCGAATGAGTTTCCGGGTTGTGAGGGGGGAGGTCTGGGTAACGGACTGAGCGGGCTTCCCGGCGGTCGCCGGGGCAGAAGTCGAAACTCATTGTCGTGCGCCCGAGAGGGACCGAGCCGCTCGCGTTGCGAGTAAAATGACGGCGAGCCTTCACGGTCGAAAGTGCGCGGATCTGCTCATGTTTGTACGGGGCTTTTGGTTGCGCGATCCGCCTGTTCGGCCTATACTGGCAGAGCCGGGCCGCGCCGGGACGATTCAAACCGAATTGTTCGTCTGAGGATCATTCGCCGAAGATTCCGCGCGGCTCAATGGGCGTAGCCGGGCACTCCGCCGCACTCGCGGAGACCGGCCGAAGGAACACCGCTGCCTATGTCGAACGCAAGCACGCCGCAATCTTCTCCGCCGTCGTCGTCGTCGTACGACAGCACGAGCATCACCGTCCTCGAGGGCCTCGAGGCGGTGCGAAAGCGTCCGGGCATGTACATCGGAGACGTCCACGACGGCTCCGGTCTTCATCACCTGGTCTGGGAGGTCGTCGACAACGCGGTCGACGAGCATCTCGGCGGCTTCTGTACGCGCATGGACGTGACGATCCATTTCGACGGCTCGGTCACCGTCGAAGACAACGGGCGCGGCATCCCGGTCGGGATCATGCCCGACCGCGGCGTCAGCGCGGCTGAAGTCGTGATGACCGTTCTCCATGCCGGCGGGAAGTTCGATCACTCGAGCTACAAGGTCAGCGCAGGCCTGCACGGCGTCGGTGTGAGCGCCGTGAACGCCGTGAGCGAGTGGTTCAAGATGGAGATCATGCGTGAAGGTCACGTGTACTTCATGGAGTTCAGGGCGGGCGCGCCGGTGGCTCCTCTGACCTCGATAGGCGACACCGACAAGACGGGCACGAAGATGTCGTTCAAGCCCGACCCGAGCATCTTCTCGGTCGTGGAGTTCCAGTACGACATCCTGGCGTCGCGCCTGCGGGAGCTCTCGTTCTTGAACGCGGGGTTTCTCATCACGCTCGCCGACGAGCGCGACGGCGGTCGGAGCGAGACGTTCGAGTACAAGGGCGGCATCAGCGAGTTCGTCGAGCATCTGAACAAGACGAAGGAGCCGGTCCACCAGCAGGTCGTGTCGATCGTGGCCGAGCACGCACTCGAGAACGGGGCCGCGCCGCTCGGCGTCGAACTCGCCATGCAATGGAACTCGAGCTACCAGGAGCAAATCTTCCCCTACACGAACAACGTCCACAACAAGGACGGCGGGACGCATCTCACCGGCCTTCGCGCCGGGCTCACCAAGGTCTTCAACCAGTATGGAACGGCGCAGAATCTCTTCAAGGAAGTGAAGAACGGCCTCCAGGGCGAAGACATTCGCGAGGGGCTGACCGCGGTCATCAGCATCAAGCACCCCGACCCGAGTTTCGATTCGCAGACGAAGAGCAAGCTCGTGTCGAGCGAAGTGAAGATGGTCGTCGAGAGCACGGTCTATGAGAAGGTCGGCCAGTTCTTCGAGGAGAACCCGCAGACGGCGCGCAAGATCTTCGACAAGGCGATCCTGGCCGCGAAGGCGCGTGAGGCCGCGCGCAAGGCTCGCGAGGTCGTTCGCAAGGGCCAGCTCGACTACTCTAGCCTCTCCGGCAAGCTCGCCGATTGCCAGACCCGGCACCCCGGCGAGGCCGAACTCTACATCGTAGAGGGGGACAGCGCCGGCGGCTCGGCCAAGCAGGGCCGCGACCGGAAGTTCCAGGCCATTCTCCCCCTCCGGGGCAAGATCCTGAACGTGGAGCGCGCGCGGCTCGACAAGATGCTCTCGAGCGAGCAGATCGGCACGCTGATCGCGGCGCTGGGGTGCGGCATCGGCGAGGGCAGCTTCGACATCGAGAAGCTCCGGTATCACCAGGTCGTGCTCATGACCGACGCCGACGTCGACGGGAGCCACATACGCACGCTGCTCCTTACGTTCTTCTACCGGCAGATGCCGGAGCTCCTCGAGCGCGGGTACCTCTACATCGCGCAGCCGCCGCTCTTTCGGGCGCGCCGCGGCAAGAAGGACGTCTACCTGAAAGACCAGCCCGCGCTCGACCGGTTCTTCCTCGAGCACGGCGTCGATGGCCTCGCCGTGCGTGCGAGCAAGGGACCGACGCTGTCTGGCGATCCGCTCTTCCGCCTAGCGGAGCGCTTGCGAATGTTCCGTCGCGCCCTAGCTAAGCTCGACCGGCGCGCCGACTCGACGATCATCGGCCACATCCTTCACGCGTACCCCCTGGGGAAGACCGAGCTCCGCCAGCGCGCCACGGTCGAGACGAAGGCCATCCCCGCGATCAAGGCGCGGCTCGCCCGAAAGATGCCAGACGCCTTCCCGCCCGACGGCTTCGTTCACCTCGAATGGGAGGTCGAGCACGGCGCGGCCCGGATCACGATCCAGCCTCGCGCGGGCGCGGCTGCCCGCCCCGTGGTCGTCGACTGGAACCTGGTGAACTCGGCAGAGTACGAGGAGCTCTACACGATCGAGCAAGACGTCCGCTCGATCGGGCCGACGCCGTTCTTCGTGCACGAGCCGGAGAAGGCCGAGAAGAGCGAGAAGGGCAAGGTGGAGACGGAGATCGATGACGCCGGCGCCCTGTGGGACTACATCGACGCGCGCGGTCGAAAGGGTACGCAGCTCCAGCGCTACAAGGGCCTCGGCGAGATGAACCCGGAGCAGCTCTGGGAGACCACGCTCGACCCGAACACGAGGGTCATGCTGCAGGTTCGGCTCGACGACGCGGTGCAGACGGACCAGATCTTCACGATCCTCATGGGCGACCAGGTCGAGCCGCGCCGCCAGTTCATCGAAGACAACGCGCTAAGTGTCAGGAATCTCGACATCTAGCTCGCCACCCGAGATGGCGGGCACGCGCCGGTAGTTCCGCGATCTCGCCGTCAGCAAGGGGGGAAAAGCTCGCGCCCGCTAGCTCCCACGGGGCACGGCTCTTGCGCACCATCGACGAAGACTTAGCTTCGGGTGGCCGCGTGAGCGCGCGCCTCTCTGGTGCGCCGCCGCGCGCCGACGGTTTGTCTGGCTTTGTCTGGCGTCGGGACGTCGTCTCGCACGCGGAGGGAGAGGGAGATCATGCGTCCTGATCGGATGACGACGAAGAGCCGCGAAGCGTTCCAGGATGCTGCCGACCGGGCGGCACGCGCCGGGAACCCCGAACTACACCCCGAGCACCTGCTCGCCGCGATGCTCGAGCAGGACGGTGGCGTCGGCGCGCCGCTCGTGCAGAAAGCAGGCGCCGACGTATCCGTTTTGCGCGCCGCCGTGGCGCAGAAGCTGGAGAAATATCCGCGCGTGAGCGGCGGCGCCGAGCCGGGCCTTTCGCGTCGAGCGCTCGAGGTCGTTCGCAAAGCCGACGACGAGGCAAAGAAGCTGAAGGACGACTACGTCTCGGTGGAGCACTACCTCCTCGCGATGGCGCAGCACGACCGCGACGTGGCGGCGCTCTTCGAGCAGAGCGGGATCGGGTACGAGAAGCTCCTGTCTGCGCTCGCGAGCGTGCGGGGCAATCAGCGGATCACCGACGCCGATCCCGAAGGGAAGTTCCAGGCCCTCGAGAAATATTGCCGCGACCTCACTGACGCCGCCCGCAAGGGGAAGATGGACCCGGTCATCGGTCGCGACGAAGAGATTCGCCGCGTGATGCAGGTGCTCTCGCGAAGGACGAAGAACAACCCTGTGCTCATCGGCGAGCCGGGCGTCGGCAAGACGGCGATCGTCGAGGGCATCGCGCAGCGCATCGTGCGCGGCGACGTCCCCGAGTCGTTGAAGAACAAGATGCTCTGCGCCCTCGACATGGGCGCCCTGGTCGCCGGCGCCAAGTATCGCGGCGAGTTCGAAGATCGCCTCAAGGCCGTTCTCAAGGAGGTGGAGACGTCGGCCGGCCGTATCATCCTCTTCATCGACGAGCTCCACACGATCGTGGGCGCGGGCGCGGCGGAGGGGTCGATGGACGCCGCCAACCTGCTCAAGCCGGCGCTCGCCCGGGGCGAGCTCCGCTGCATCGGCGCGACGACGCTCGACGAGTACCGGAAGCGAATCGAGAAGGACGCGGCGCTCGAGCGCCGCTTCCAGCCCGTGATCGTCTCGCAGCCGACCGTCGCCGATACCATCGCGATCCTCCGCGGCCTCAAGGAGCGATACGAGGTCCACCACGGCATCCGCATCCAGGACGCCGCGCTCGTCGCGGCGGCGACGCTCAGCGATCGCTACGTGCCCGATCGCTTCCTCCCCGACAAGGCCATCGACCTCGTTGACGAGGCCGCCGCGAAAATCAAGATCGAAGTCGACAGCATGCCCGCGGAGATCGACGCGATCACGCGCCGGCTGATGCAGCTCCAGATCGAAGCGCAGGCCCTGAAGAAGGAGCGCGATCAGGCGAGCAAGCAGCGCCTCGAAGACGTGAAGCGGCAGATCGCCGAGCTCGAAGAGAGCACCAGCGCGATGCGCGCCCAGTGGCAGCGAGAGCGCGAGGTCATCGAGAAGATCCGGAAGGTGCAGCCCGAGATCGAGCGCCTGCGGCACGAGGCCGAAGAGGCGCAGCGCAAGGGGGACCTGGGGCGCGCGGCCGAGATCGGGTATGGCAGGATCCCCGAGCTCGAGAAGAAGAACGAAGAGCTCCGGAAGACGCTCGCGAAGGTCCAGGAGAAGACGAGCTATCTGCGCGAAGAAGTCACCGACCAGGACATCGCCGGCATCGTCTCGAAATGGACGGGCATTCCCGTCACCAAGATGATGCAGGGCGAGATGCACAAGCTCCTCCACATGGAAGACGAGCTGAAGAAGCGGGTCATCGGCCAGGAAGCCGCCGTCGAGGCGGTGTCGAACGCGGTTCGCCGCTCCCGGGCTGGTCTCGGTGATCCGAACCGGCCCATCGGGAGTTTCCTCTTCCTCGGGCCCACCGGCGTGGGCAAGACCGAGCTTGCGAGGGCGCTCGCGGAGTTCTTGTTCGACGACGAGCGCGCCATCATTCGCCTCGACATGAGCGAGTACATGGAGAAGCACTCGGTCTCGCGGCTCGTCGGTGCGCCGCCGGGTTACGTCGGTTACGAAGAGGGCGGCCAGCTCACGGAGCCGGTTCGCAGGCGTCCATACTCGGTGATCCTTTTCGACGAGGTCGAGAAGGCTCACGCCGACGTCTGGAACATCCTCTTGCAGGTGCTCGACGACGGTCGCCTCACCGATGGGCAAGGTCGTACCGTCGACTTCAAGAACACCGTGATCATCCTGACGAGCAACATCGGCGCGTCGCACATCCAGGCCATCGAAGACCGTCCCGGTCTCGAAGCCCAGGCGCGACGGGACCTCGTTCGCCACGCCGTGATGGAAGAGGTCCGGAAGATCTTCCGGCCCGAGTTCCTCAATCGCCTCGACGAGGCCGTCTTCTTCCACCGCCTCGATCCGTCTCAGATCCGGTACATCGTCGACATCCAGCTCCAGCGGTTCGGCGCCCGGCTGGCTCGACGCGAGCTGGTCCTCGAGGTCACCGACCGCGCGAAAGACCTCCTCGCCAAGGAGGGGTGGGATCCGCAATATGGCGCTCGCCCGCTGAAGCGCGCGATCCAGCGGCACCTCGAAGATCCGCTCGCGCGGAAGGTCCTCGGTGGAGAATTCCCAGCGGACACCCGTGTGGTCATCGACGTCGGCCCGACAGGCGAGATCGTTATCACCGGACGGATGCAGAACTGACGCTTCCCTGCCACTCCGCGCCGAGAGCCACCGCCATTCGCGTCGTGTCATTCGCGGGGCTCTCGGGGCGTGCGCTGTGATGGTTTTGTCGCGCTAGCGTCCGAGCGACGACAGGTTGCCGCCGGCCGGACACACCTGCGCTTGACGCTTGGGCTTCGCGCCAAGAATGCGCGACGTGGCAAGCCCGAGTGCCCTGGGGCAAGAAAGGCGCAGGGAGGCCAAGAAACGGCGGTCCGGGCGGATCTCGCGGCGCCCTGCGCCCGGGAATCTTCGGCGCACCCCGTGTGTCGTTCGATCGACGGCGCCCGCAATGCGCTGGCACGATTGTGGCTAAGGGTACGGTCGAGTCGCGCAATGGCAGCCCGCAAGAGTCCCCACCTGCGAAAGGCCCGAACGGCGGCAGCCGGCTCGTGGCTGGCGTTGCTCGCCGCGACGACGCTTGGCGATGCGGCCGACACGTTGCGCGCAGAGGTGCGGGCGCAAGGTCTGCCGAGCACGGGGAATTACCGTCTCGTGGTCCAGTCGTTCGATGCCACCGGCCGCGACGCTCGCCCCGTCGGGAGCGTGCAGCGCTCGGTGTCGGCCGACGAGCTGCGTCAGGGCGTGAACGTGAACCTCCTCGAGCTGCGCCAGCCGCTCGCGAACGCCGAGGCGCCCTCTGCGGCGCAGGGCCCGCTCGTCGTCGCCTGGATCGAGGCGGGTGAGCCCGACCTCGAGTTCGACGGGCGCACGGCCAGGCCGAGCCCGGGTAGCGTCTACGGTGTCGTCAAGCGTGATGCGACGCAGGGCGTCGTGCAGATCCGCTTGAATCGCAAAGCGTGAGCCGGTCTGGGAAGGGCTGGGCACGGCGGAGCGCACCTCGCGCCAGCGCTCGCCCTCAACGCGCCGCGTCCAAACGGTCGATGCGCGTGGCGCGCAGGCCGCGGATGCGTCGCTCGAAGCTCTTTCGCGTCGCGTCGGTCAGCGCGGCTCCGCCAAAGCGCGCCTCGAGGTAGACGTGGGTCAGCGAGAGCACCTCGTCGGCCAGAGGGTGGCTCTTCGACTTGAGCTCCTCGGCATGCCGGAGCGGCGGGACCGAAGTGGCCCGCGTGATGCCCTGAAGCTGGAGTGCAGACTCGAGCGCGCGATAGAGCGCCGATGCCGCGTCGAGCTGCGGATCGACGATGCGCGTGTCGCCCGGGCTCTGCGTTCCCTTGAGCCGGCGACGCCGGCGCCAGAACGCATAGGCGAGTCCCGCGAGCGCGAGCACGCCGCCGGCCACTATCGGACCGCGCGTGAGCGCGTCGAGCGGACCGCGGTTGACGCCAGCTCGCGACCGCATTCGCTCGTAGCGGTGGCTAAGCTCTTCGAAGATGTGAACCTGCTTCCGGAGATCATACCCGACGACGTACGTATCCCACCGCTGGGAGAGGGCTTCTACGAAGTCGCGCGCGTAGTAGTACGCCCCTCCCGGGGGCTCGAGTGGCTGCGCGCCGCCTGACGGCGTCGGGTCGAAGGTTCGCCACGCGGGACGCTGCGGATCATCGATGTACACCTCGACCCACGAGTGCGCGTCGCCTTCGCGGACGGCGTAGTAGCGGCCGAATCGGTTCCACGTGCCGCCCACGAAGCCGGTCACGTTCCGTGACGGAATACCGACGGTGCGAAGCATGACGGCCATGGCCGTCGAGAAGAACTCGCAGTGCCCGCGGTGCGATTCGAACAGGAAGTGATCGACCGGCTCGGGCGTGCCCGACGATGGCGAGTGCAGGTCGTAGGTGAACTCGCGGTGCAGATGATCCTCTATGGCCGAGGCCTTCTGCTGCGCGGTCGGGAGGTCGTCCGTCCAGCGGTGCGCCAGGTCGCCGATACGCTTCGAGAGGTTCGAGGGCAGCGCGAGATAGCGGGCGCGATCGGCGGCCGGCAGGATCTCGACGAGCCCTTCGCGCTCGGCCGCGAGGTAGACGTCGTAGCGGAGCCCCCTGCCCTCGGAGCCCGCGTACCGGAGCTCGTCTTCGGGCCCCCTCTGGAGAGTGACCGCGTCGCCGAGAACGACCTGCATAGGCACCTTCAGGTGAACGGCCACCGCTCGCGGCGGCAGGAAGACCACCGGCGGATCGATCGGCTCGAGATCGAAAGACACGATGCGATCGCGACCCAAGTCCGGGCCCCGGAAGAGCGGGTAGGTGTCGTTCTGATCGACCGAATGATCGCTCGGCCGGATCACGTCGTGCTGCGTGCGCGCCCAAGCACGTCCGTCGTAAGCGTCGAAGGCCGTTCCTCGGAGGCGCAGCGTCAACCGGGTCGGGGGCGGCTCGGGGAGGTCTCGGACCTCGAAGCGCAGGGCGACGGTCGGGTCGTCGCGAAGGACGCCGACGTCGCCGAGGTCGACGTGTTCGGAGAACCCGATCATGCGACCCGCGCGGGGATGGCTGAGGAGCAGTAGCGAGAGGCCGATGCGCGGGAAGAGGACGAAGAGCGCCGTCGTGAAGAGGAGGATCGGGACCGAGAGGAGGCAGGTCGTCGCGAGGAAGCCGCGCCCCACGACCCGCCGGCTGCGTAGAATTCGAGGGACGTCGACGGGAAGGCCGGTGCGATCGCGGGCGCCCTGGCGGTAGTTGCCTTCGACCTCGCGCCGCAGGTGGCTGAGCACGAGGGCTCCGGGCGCGACCACGAGGAAGCCCAGAAAGCAGAGCCCGTAGGTCAGACCGCCCCCGAGCACCGTCCCGGCCACGAAGTGGAGGAGCGACAGCACGATGATCTGCTGGTCGTGGGCGGCGCCGCGCCGGGTGGCGAGGCGGATGACCTGCAGGAATGCCGCGAATTCGACCGCGACGTCGAGCGGAAAGCGGCCGGCGAGCAGGCGGCCGACCTCGACCGCGAGGAGCACTAGCGGCGCGATCGTCGCGAAGTGCCGGAGCGCCGGGCGGCCCTGCTTGTTCTCGGGAACCGCGATGGCGACCGCGAGCCCGAGCAGGAGGACGATGTTGGTCCCCATGGTCAGGGACGCTGTGCTGACGATCGCCAGGACCCCGAGCACCGCGAGGGCATCGGTCATCACGCGGTGGACGAGGCCGAACCTCATTCGGCGGCGTCCCGCAGGGGCGGCTTGGGCAGGGTCACGGGCTCGAGCAGCGCGAGGTATCGAAGGAGCGGGTCGGCACCGAGCGTTCGGTCTCCACGCGACACGCCGCCCGCCGTCGTGATCACGGCGACCCGGTCGCCGCGTTTGATATGCGCCACGGCGCGCGAGGCGACGTCGCGGATGCTTCGCTCGAAGGTGGCGAGCCACTCGTCGCCGGCGGCCGCGGGTCGCTGCGCGTCGAGCATCAGCGTGACGTCGGGGCGCGTTTCTCGGGCGCGCTCGCGCATGACCATCTGCCCGACCGCCGCGGTCTTTCGCCAGTGGACGTCGCGCGGGTCCTCGCCCGGCCGCATCAGCTTGAGACCGTAGAACGCTTCGCCGTGCCCGCGTCCGACGATGCTGTCGGCGCCCGGAGTTCGGCCGTTGGAGGGCGGCGGGAGCTGCACGGCGTCTACCGCGGGATAGATGATGAGCTCTCCCTCGGCCGGGACTTCTCTCGATTTTTCGAACAGCCCAAAAGGAAATCGCGTGGCAATGCGAAACCCGACGTGCACGTCGCGCCCGCGATGAAGTGGAGTTCGCCTGTAGGCGGCCACTTGCGCGGACGTCGGACTGATCTTCAGGAAGAAGCAGCGCTTGTCGGCCGGCTGTCCGGCGCGCAAATCTTCCACTTCGATGGCATACGACGGGACGTGCTTCTTGTGATTGTAGACTTCGATCTCGACGAGGTGCGCGCGGCCCACCTGGGCGCGGAGCGGCAGTCTGCGCACCACCGTGAGATCGCGAAGCGATAGCTCACTCATGATCCCGCTGACCACGATGAGGGCCAGGAGCATACCGAGCAGCAGATAAAGGAGATTGTTCGCCGTGTTGATCGCGGCGAATCCGACGCCGAGCGTAATCCCCACGAAGAACTTCCCTTCACGCGTGAACTTGAGTCGACGCGGAGGGCGCAGGCGACGCGTCCAGGCGGCGAACCTGCTCTCGACGACGCGTGCGGCGGACGGGAGGCCCGGCATGGAGGGGCGCGGCGTCAGAGGGGGACGGGAATGCGCCCGATGACCTCTCGAAGAGCCGTCTCGGCCTCGTCCCGGGTCGGGACGAAGCCGTCGGCCTGCGTGGCCAGCCGTACGCGATGAGAGAGCACCGGGAGCGCGAGGTCGTGGATGTCGTCGGCGATGCAGTAGTGCCGGCCGCGGAGCAAGGCGCGCCCGCGCGCCGCATGACCGAGGGCCATGGCCGCGCGCGTCGACGCCCCGAGCGAGAGGAGCGGCGTCGTTCGCGTCGCGAGGATCACGGCGTGCAAGTAGTTCGCGAGCGAGTTGTCGATCGTGACGCGCTCGACTTCTCGCTGGAGGGCCACGAGGCGGCCCGGATCGAGGACGCAGGGCACGTCGCGCGCGGTGTCGGTGTTGCCGTCGAGCACGAGCCGCATCTCGACCTGCGGCGGCGGGTAACCGATGCGGACCCGGAGCAAGAAGCGATCGAGCTGCGACTCGGGGAGCGGGAAGGTGCCGGCGAAGTCCTGGGGGTTCTGCGTGGCGATGACGAAGAAGGGCTCCGGGAGCGGAATGGTCTGGCCGTCGAGCGAGACCTGCCCCTCGTTCATCGCCTCGAGGAGCGCCGACTGCGTGCGGGGGCTCGCCCGGTTGATCTCGTCGGCGAGGAGGACGTTGGCGAAGATCGGGCCCTGACGGAGCACGAACTCCCCTCGACGCTGGTCGTAGACGCTGACGCCGAGGACGTCGCTCGGCAGGAGGTCGCTCGTAAACTGCACGCGACGGAGCTCGCCGCCGACGGCCTTGGCCACCGCGCGGGCCAGCGTGGTCTTGCCGACTCCGGGAACGTCTTCGATGAGCAGGTGCCCGCGCGCGACCAGCGCGACGAGCGCGAGTTCGACGGCGTCTTGCTTGCCCTCGAGAGCGCCCTCCACTGCCTGACGCAGCGCCTGGATCGCCGGGAGCTCCGGCGCAATGCGGGCAGCGGCCGTCATGTTGCCCAGAGTAGCACGGAGGTTTCGTCTCGGCGGCGCGAGGTAGTCGCCGCCGCTAGCCAGGACGCGGACGGCTGCGCCGCCGCTAGCCAGGACGCGGAC
>CALFNG010000226.1 GCA_937902985.1 uncultured Myxococcales bacterium | reverse complement strand
GAGGGCTCGCCGTTGAATCCGCAGTTCACGACCCGCCTCAACGAAGACACCAAGGCGAAGCTCGTCGCAGCCGACAAGACCCGCGATCAGAAATCGAAGACTCGCCACACTGGCGGCGGCGCGGCGCACAGCGGCGGCGGCTCCTCGAAGGCCAAGTCGACGACCTTCACGACGGGCGGCAACAAGTACGATCCGCTCAACAGCTCCATTTGATTGAGGTCGAGGGGAGCCGGAAGCTCCCCTCGAGCTCCATTTTTGATTGAGGTCGAGGGGAGCCGGAAGCTCCCCTCGAGCTCCATTTTTGATTGAGGTCGAGGGGAGCCGGAAGCTCCCCTCGAGCTCCCCATCCGGGACTTGAGTCTGTCGCGAGCGGGAAGCTCCCCATCCGGGACCGAGTCTGTCGCGAGGGCTCCCGGTGCCACTCGGGGCAAGATCGAGCGACGGCTAAGCGGAACGGGTCCGGCTCGGCGGTCGCCCGCGCGGAGGCGTACTTCCGTACGGCGAGCGTCGAGACGGGCTCGTTCCGCGACGCCGCCGCTCGATCTTGGCAAGGGAATCTGCGAGCATGGCGCCGATGAGCGCCGCGCTTGCGCGGGTCTCCGGAATGCCATCGAGTCTCGATCCGGAGCTCGAGCTACTTGTTCCGGACGACGACGTCGAGAACCCCGAGTTCTCGATCGTCATCCCCGCGCTCAACGAGCAGCTCACGATGCCGATGTTCATCGGCTGGTGCAAAGAGGGCATGCGTCGCGCGGGCGTGCGGGGCGAGATTCTCATCGTCGACAGCTCCACGGACCGGACCGCGGAGCTCGCGCTCGCCGGCGGCGCCCGGGTGCTCAAGGCGCCGAAGCTGGGTCTCGGCCGCGCGTACATCGACAGCTTGCCGTTCATTCGCGGCAAATACGTCATCCTCGGTGACTGCGACTGCACCTACGACTTTCGCGAGCTCGAGCCCTTCGTCGAGAAATTCCACGGCGGCGCCGAGTTCATCATGGGCTCGCGCTTCCGCGGCTACATCGAGCCAGGCTCGATGCCGGCGCTGCATCGGTACCTGGGCACGCCGGTGACGACGTGGGTCCTCAACGTCATCTTCTCGAGCCACTTCTCGGACATTCACTGCGGCATGCGCGGCATCACGCGTTCGGCTCTCGAGCGGATGGGCCTGCGGTCACAGTCGTGGGAGTACGCGTCCGAGATGGTGCTCAAGTCGGTTCACATGAGGCTTCGCACCGAAGAGGTGCCCATCCGGTTCCTGAAGGACCAGGAAGGCCGGACGAGCCACCACAAGCGGTCGGGCTGGTTTTCGCCGTGGTCGGCCGCGTGGATCAACCTGCGCGCGATGTTCACCTACGGCGCTGCGTTCTTCCTCTACCGGCCCGGGCTCCTCCTCGCGACGGTCGGCGCGGCGCTGATGCTGCCCCTGTCGCTCGGGCCGCTCACCCTGGGCCCGATCACGTTCTCGCTGCACTGGATGCTCCTCGGGCTCACGCTCGCAACGCTCGGTTTGCAGTGCGTCTACCTCGGCATTCTCGCCCAGATCTTCTTCGACTACTCGGGCGAGACCACGAAGCGCTGGTTCGCGCGGTTCCCCTATACGCGCACCGTGCTGGCCGCCGCTGGCATCTTCGCCACGGGCCTCGCGCTCACGGGCTGGCTGCTCGTCTACTACATCACGCACGGGCTACGCCTCGACGATCCGGCGGCCGTGTACGTGAACCACCTGGGTGTGACGGGGTTGTTTTTCACGATTGCCGGCTTCGTGACCTTCACCTTCGCGCTGCTCCTCCACTCGACCGCGGTCGTCGTCTGGCGCAAGTGAGGCCGATTCGTCCCGGCGGGGTTCGAGCGTGCTAAGAACCCGGGACCGTGAGGTCTTTCGTCGTCGGGGGTGCCGGCTTCATCGGGAGCCATCTGGTCGATCGACTGGTCGAGCGCGGCCCGGTGACGGTCTACGACGACCTGAGCGTCGGAAAGCCCGCGTTCATCGGCGCGCACCTCGCGAGCGGCCGCGCCACGCTCGTCGAGGGTGACGCGCTCGATCTTCCGCGGTTGACGGCGGCCCTGCGCGATCACGACGTCATCTTCCACCTCGCCGCGAACCCCGAGGCCCGCTGGGGCCTCGAGCGCACGCGGCTCGATCTCGAGCAGGGCACGATCGCGACCTACAACGCGCTCGAAGCGGCCCGGGTCAACGGCGTGAAGAAGTTCGTGTTCTCGTCGAGCGGCACGGTCTACGGCAACGTGGCCGAGGCCTGCGGCGAGGGCGACCTCGGGAGCCTGCCGATCTCGCTCTACGGCGCCAGCAAGTTCGCCGGCGAGGCCATGATCGCCGCGTTCGTCGAGTGCTTCGGGCTCGAGGGCTACATCTGCCGCTTCGGGAACGTCGTCGGCCCGCGCGGCACGCATGGCGCCATCCTCGATTTCTGCATGAAGCTCAAGGCCACGCCCGGTCGCCTCGAGGTGCTGGGCGACGGCCGGCAGGCCAAGCCTTACCTGCACGTGACCGATTGCACGGCCGGGCTGCTCTTCGTGCTCGACCACGCGACCGGCGAGCGCCCCGCGACCTACAACCTGGCCCCGCCCGACTCGACCAGCGTGAAGCGAATCGCCGAGCTCTGCGTGGCCCAGTCGCCCAACCCCTCGGCGCAAATCGAGTACGGCACCACGCCTCAGGGTTGGCCCGGCGACGTACCGCGCTCGCTCGTGAAGCCCGACAAGCTGGCCAAGCTGGGGTTCCGGGTGCGTCACTCGTCGGACGACGCCGTGCGCCTCGCCGTCGCCGAGGTCGCGCGTGAAGTGTTCGGCGGGTAGCGACGCGCCCTCGACCGGGAGCGCGACCCGTTCCGGTCACGGGCGTTCGTAGAAATACTCGCCGGTCTTGACGTACTTGTACTCCGTCAGGAAGGGCATGATGGCGCCGGCCATGTACCGACGCTTCCGGTCGGGCGTGACGCGAATCGCGCCGTGAAGCTCCGGATCGAGAAAGACGATCTTGGGTCGCCCGCTGACGAGCTGGTCGTAGAGGGGCCGCAGCTTCTCGGCGTCAGTCTTGCCCGGCATCGCGGGTAAAAGCTCGTCGACGATGGGCGCTCCCGACGTCGCGGGCCGCCGATCGGTCGCCACGTAGAACCCAGCCGGGCCGGTCGTGAAGATCCTGTCGGCGGCGACGCTGTGCTCCCGGACGAACGCGAGCGCGCCCGGAACCGGATCGGGGTAAGGGGGAGGGTCCTTGAAGGCCGCCTCCGAGGCGGCGTCGACGCCCGGCCAGACGGTCATTGCCATCGTCAGGAACATCACCGACTGGACCCAGAGTCGCACGCTGGCGGGCGCGCGCGAGAGCCGGCTCCCGAGCGCGTCGACTCCGACGACGAGGAAGAAGACGACGCCACTCTCGCCGAGCACGTAGTAGTGCGGAAAGTAGCAATTGGTCGCCGTCACTCCGTAGAGCGATCCGGCGATCGCCAGGAGCGCGCACGCGAACAACGCCGGCGAGCGCCTGGGTACGAACACCACGGTCGCCGCCACGAACGGGGCCGACCATCCGAGCGTCTTCGGGTTGAAGAACTGCTCGTGCATCCGCTGCCACTGCGCCGGCAGATCGTCCCAGAAGCGACCCGTTGGCTGGAACATGCCCAGCACCGCGCAGTACCCGCTCTTCGGATCCCGGAACATCGCGGTGTAGCGTCGAACGAGCGCGACGTAAGCGGCCATCGACCCGGTCGGGACCATGTAGAGGCACAGGACCGCCACCGCGATGGCCACGCCGAGCGTGGTGTACGTGCCGAAGTGGCGCGCCGTGGGCAGGGAGAACCGCGGATTGACGACGAAATAGCATCCCGCCCACGTCGCGATCACGACGAAGGCGAAGGGCTCCTTGGAGAGGACGCAGCACGTGAAGAAGATGCCGCCCGCGATCTCCGCTGCCGCTCGGTGCCTCGTGCTCGCGATGAGAGCGGCGATGCCGAAATAGTAATACGAGAGACCGATCGCCTCCGTGTCGGCCACGTAGGCCTCGTGAAGGCCGGGATAGAGAAACAGGAAGACCATGGCCAGGCCCAGGGCCGAGCAGATCACGACGTCGCAGCCGCGCCGTACCAGCGACACCAGGAGCGCGCCGATCGACGCAATCGAGAGAAACCCGAAGAAATAGCGAAAATGGTAACCGTGAAAGCCGAAGAGCTCGAGCGCGAGCGCGTGCGAAAGGAACGCGAGCGGTGGCTTCCACTCCATGAAATCCTTGTAGGGCGCGAGGCCCTTCAAGACGGACCAGCCCGTCCACACGAAGACTTGCTCGTCGAATCCCAGCGCGGTCTGGAGCATGGGAATGCTGAGACGCCAGAACACCCAGCACGGGATCGCGAGGCAGAGCGCGTATCGCCCGAGGCGAATTCCGGCGGCGCCGGTGGATCGCAACGACGCCGGCGCGAGCCACCGCGCCGCGCTCTCGAGGTCGAGCTTTGGCCGCCGAATCGGCGTCGGTTCGGGCACGGCGGGCGGACTCTGCCCCATGCGGAACGGGCTCGCAAGGGCGACCTTGACCGACCCCCGCGCGTCTGCTTGCATCCGCGCGTGACAGCGCCCCACAAGCGCGCCTGCTCACTCGGATTCGATCCTATGGTCGCTCTTCCTGAAACCACGCCTCGCGGGCCGACTACGTTCCAGGGCGGCGTTCTCGTGGCGCGCAGCTGCCCGGTCTGCGGCTCGAGCCGCGAGACGCGCGTCTTCGCCGAGGCGAGCGTCATCCCGGAGTCGCTGACCCGCTTCGCCTTCTCTTCGCGCAAGGCACCCGAGAACCTGCACCACCGGATCGTCGAGTGCGAAGAGTGCGAGCTGCTCTATTCGAGCCCCGTTCCGACGCGAGAGTTCCTCGAGAGCGCCTACCGTGACGCGTCGTTCGGCGCGTCGGAGGAGTCGCGTCTGGCGAGCCTGACCTACGGCGACTTCTTGCGCCGCTTCGTGCGCACCCCCGATCGCCGAGGGGCCCTCGACATCGGCACGGGCGACGGCGCCTTCTTGCAGCGACTCCTCGAGCAAGGCTTCACCGACGTCGTCGGGGTGGAGCCGTCCGCGGCCCCGGTTGCGGTCGCATCCCCGAGGGTCAAGGGCCTGATTCGCCTCGGTCCGTTCCGCGCGTCGGAGTTCGAAGCCGGGCGCTTCCAGCTGGTGACCTGCTTCCAGACCATGGAGCACGTCGACGATCCGCTGGGCCTCTGTCGCGACGCTCACCGGCTCCTCCGCGGCGGGGGCGCGATCTTCCTCGTTTGCCACAATCACCGCGCGCTGTCCGCGCGCGTCATGGGACTGAAGTCGCCCATCTTCGATATCGAGCACCTGCAGCTCTTCTCGCCCAGGAGCATCCGGAAGACGCTCGAGAGAGCCGGCTTCACCGGCGTCGAGGTCCGCGTGGTGGTGAACCGATACCCGCTCCACTACTGGGCCAAGCTCGCCCCCTTGCCCGCTTCGATGAAGGCCGCCGTTCTGAGGTGGCTCGAGGGCTCGCGCCTCGGACGAACGCTGCTCGCGGCGCCCGTCGGCAACCTGGCGGCCGTCGGCTACAAGCCGGCCTGAGAGCTACACGGCCGGGCGCGCGGCCATGATCGTGTACCCGAGGCAGTCGTCGCCGCCTTCGGCGCGAAGCGAGACGTTGGCGACCACGGACAAGGTGACGAAGAAGGGCAGCAGCGGGGCGCCCGCGGCTCTGCGCAGCCAGGCTTCGGCGGGCTTCGCGCTCTGCGGGAAGAGGAGCGGGAGAAAGAGCGCCATGCCCTTGTAACAGGCCACCGTGAGCGCGTTCCCTCGCGCCCAGACGTTCACGTCGCAAAAGCCCGCCGCCTCGAGCAAGCGCTCGAGGCCCGATGGAGTGAAGCGCCAGTAGTCGAACGGAATGAAGTGCCACCGCGCCGCAAACGGAACGGTTGCCAGGAGCGTCCCTCCGGGCCGGAGACACCGGAACGCCTCCGCGAGAAAAGCGGCCGGGTCGAGCACGTGCTCGAGCGCCTCGGTGCAGAGGAGCAGGTCCGCGTTCTCCGCTTGTGTCGGCCAGGTCACGCCGTCGAAGTAGACCGTATCCGGCGCCTCGTATCCGAACCGCGCGCCAGCTTCGGCGATGTCGATACCCACGTACTCGACGTGGCCCGGCAGGAGCGAGCGGTAAGGCTGCGCTCCGCACCCGACGTCGACGACCTTCCTCCGCTGATCCGGGAGGTGCTCGGCAACGAGCTCGGAAATATCGTTCCAGACCGAACCCGCCTGCAGATCGAAATACCGTCGCAAGGCTTGCGCCCAACGCTGCGTCGCCGTACGAGGGGCCTCGAGCGGGGGAGGCTTCCACTTCTCGCGGCCCCCGCTCCCCCCCCACGCCAGGTTGTTTCGACGCCTCGCACCGGTCAGACGCGTCGCCATGGCTCTCTCCGCGGTAAGCTACCATCTCGCGCGGACAATCCGAGTCGCGCCCCCACTGGAAGCGTGTCCCACCGGCTGCCCGAACATCACCCATTGCCGTCCGGCGCGCGTTGACGCATGACCGAGGCGCGCGCTAAACTCCCTGAACTAATGAACCTTTTCGCCTACTTAGCTTCCCATGCCTGAGGAGCGTCGGCCGGTGCTCATGCCGATCGTCATCACGGGCGCGTCGGGGTTCGTCGGGGCCAATCTGCTCCGCCACTTCGCCGCCACGGGGGCGCGCGTGATCGGGATCGAAGGCCCTGCGGGCGTCGACTGGCGCACGCGCAACGTCCCCGGCTCCGAGCTCGTCAAACTCGACCTTTGCAACGAGGCGGACGTCAAGGCGTTCATCCGGGAGACGCGTCCGGTAGCGCTCCTCAACTGCGCAGCGTACGGCGCGTATTCCAGCCAGACAGAGGCCAACCGCATCTATCGGGTCAATTTCGACGCGGTCCGCTACATGCTCGAAGCGCTCCGCGAGACCCGATCGTGTCGCGCGTTCGTCCAGGCGGGCAGCTCGTCGGAATACGGAATGAACTGCGCCGCACCACGCGAGGACGCGCCGACCACGCCCGACAGCGACTATGCCGTCTCGAAGGTGGCGACCACCGCGCTCGTGCAGTGCTACGCGACCAAGTACGGAGTCCCCGGCTGGGTCTTGCGGCTCTACTCGGTTTACGGGCCGTTCGAAGATTTCTCACGCCTGATGCCGAAGCTGCTCCTGAAGGCGAGGGACAAGGAGTTACCGCCGCTCGTCAATCCGAAGATCTCGCGGGACTTCGTCTTCGTCGACGACGTGTCTCGAGCCTTTGCCGCCGTGATCGAGCGGGCCGATCGCCTGAGGCCGGGCGAGATCTACAACGTGGGCGCCGGGGCGCGCGTCACCCTCGAGGAGCTGGTCGCGGTCGGGCGGGCGGCGTTCGGTATCGCGAAGAGCCCGGATTGGGGGAGCATGCCCGACAGGCACTGGGACCACACGGACTGGTACAGCGATCCGCGCAAGGCCGAGGTCGAGCTCGGCTGGGCGGCGAAGACGCCCCTGGTCGACGGCCTGAAGGCAACGATGCGGTGGATCGAGGCCAATCCGGAGCTCGTACGGGAAGGTCAGAAGAGCGCCATCGCTCCGGCAAAGTCATGACCCCGAGGACGCTCTCCGAACTCGCGGACGACGCTCGGTCGATTCGCCGCAAGTTCCTGAAGATGCACTACGAGGCGAAAGCCGGGCACCTCGGCACTGGTCTGTCGGACATCGACGTCTTGACGTCCGTTTACGGTAACTGGCTGCGCCCGGAAGATCTCTTCATTCTCAGCAAGGGGCACGGGGCCTCGTCGCTCTACGCGACGCTGCACCACTACGGCCTCCTCACGGACGAAGAGTTCGCCACGTATTACAAAGACGGGACTCTCCTGCCCGCCCACCCGGCGGCGCGGGCGTTCCCTGCCATTCCAGCCGCGACGGGCTCACTGGGTCACGGCTTCCCCATCGCGGCAGGAATGGCGTATGCCCACAAGCACGTCCACGCGAGCGGCACGCGAGTGGCCTGCCTCGTGTCCGACGGCGAGTGCGACGAAGGGTCGATCTGGGAAGCGGCGCTGTTCGCGGCGCACCACCGCCTCGACAACCTGACCGTGATCATCGACGCGAACGGCCTGCAAGGGTTCGGTCGCACCGAAGACGTGATGACTCTCGAGCCCTTGCCGAAGAAGTGGGATGCGTTCGGCTTCCGAACTTCGGAGATCGACGGCCACGACGTCGCCCAGATCCGCGCCGCGCTCGACGGGCCGGGCGACGGCCGGCCCCACTGCATCGTCGCCCGCACGATCAAGGGCAAGGGCGTGCGGTTCATGGAAGACAAGCTCGAGTGGCACTATCTGCCCATGAGCGAGGCGCAGTACCTCGAGGCGCTCGACGGCCTCGGCGGGGGCGAGAGCGCCGACAACATCAGCGACGCCGACCCCGGCGGAAGAGCCGGCCGATGAGGGTCCCCTTCGTTCGTGCCGTGTCCGACGTGCTCGCCCGCGACGCCGGGAGCATGTTCATCACCGGAGACCTCGGCTTCAACGCGCTCGAGGAACTGGCGGCGAGCGCCGGCAAGCGTTTCCTCAACGCCGGCGTCGCCGAGCAGAACATGATGGGCGTGGCGGCGGGCGCCGCGCTGACCGGTCTCCGCCCCTGGGTCTATTCGATCGCGCCCTTCGCGACCTACCGGTGCCTCGAGCAGATCCGCAACGACATCTGCCTTCACGATCTGCCGGTTCGCATCGCCGGCAACGGCGGGGGCTTCACGTACGGCGTCATGGGCTCGACCCACCACGCGCTCGAAGACCTGGCGGTCTTGAAGGCGCTGCCCAACATGCAGCTCTTCTTCCCGTGCGCCAACGATCACGTGACCGTGGCCGTCGCGAAGATGGCGGCGCTCGCGGGCCCGTCGTACATCCGCCTGGCCATCTCGGCCTACGACACGGCGCGGCCCGCGCTGCACGAGCATCCCGAGACGCTCACGCGACACTACTTCGCGCGCTCGTCGCGCCGGACGCCGGGGGTCACCATCATCGGCGCGGGGCACGGCGTGCACGTCGCGCTGCACGCGCTCGCGAACCACCGCCTCGACCAGATGAACGTCGACGTCTTCGGCCTCGCGCGCTTCCCGCTCGACCTGCGGAAAGACGCGCTGCTCGCCGCGAGCATCGCCGAGACGCGGAGCGTCGTCTTCGTCGAAGAGCACTACCGCGAGGGAGGCATCGGCGAGTCGTTCGCCGCCGCCGTTCCCGGGCTCGCGTCGCTCCGCATCCTGAGCGCTTCGTACGATCCCGCCCAGCGCTACGGGAGCCCGCGGTTCCACATGCAGCAATGCAAGCTGACGCCGGAGGCCCTCGTGGCCACCGTGCGCGAGGTCGCGCCCCTGGCCGCCCCGTCATGACCGTGGCCGCGAAGCGCATCTCCGCGATCATCGCCTGTTACAAGGACGAGCAGGCGATCCCGATCATGGCGGAGCGGCTGCGGGCGACCTTCGAGAAGCTCGCCGTCGACTACGAGATCATCTTCGTCAACGACGGCAGCCCCGACGAGACGCAAGACGTCCTCGAGCGGCTGGCCGCCGGCGACCGCCACATCAAGGCCATCACCCACAGCCGCAATTTCGGCTCTCAGAACGCGTTCACCAGCGGGATGAAGCTCGCCACGGGCGACGCGTGCGTCCTCCTCGACGGGGACCTGCAGGACCCGCCCGAGCTCATCGAACCGTTCCACGCGAAGTGGCTCGAGGGCTACGACGTCGTCTACGGCGTCAGGATCAAGCGCGAGATGCCGTGGCTCTGGGAGTTCGGCTACAAGGGCTTTTACCGCCTCTTCCAGAGCATGGCGAACATCCGCGTCCCGCTCGACGCCGGCGATTTCTCCCTGATCGATCGCAAGGTCATGAACGCGCTCAATCAGCTGCCCGAGCGCGACCGCTTCGTGAGGGGGCTGCGGGCGTGGGTCGGCTTCCGGCAGACCGGCGTGCCCTACGTGCGGCCCGAGCGAATGTTCGGGCGCTCGACGAACAGCCTACTCGCCAACCTCCGGTGGGCCAAGAAAGGGATCTTCTCGTTCTCTCAGGTCCCTCTCGAGATGATCTCGCTCGGGGCGCTCGCGGTCTCGTTTCTGGCGGTGCTGGGCATCGTCGCGCAGGTCATCGGGCGCATCCTGCACCCGGAGATCCCCCAGGGGTTCGCGACGATCATCGTGACGAGTCTCTTCCTCGGCGCGATCAACCTGCTCAGCCTGTCGTTCATCGCCGAGTACGTCGGAAAGATGTTCGACGAGGTGAAACAGCGGCCGCAGTTCGTGGTCGCCAAGCTGCTGAATTTCGACGACGCGAACTCCGGAACCCGGGGCGAGAGCGAGAAGCCGCAGAGCCGCTGAGAACGCAGAGATCGAGTGCGAAGACCGAGAGTCTTCGCACCCCCTCTTCTTTGCGCTCTCTGCGCCCATGCGGCCATTCTCGGCTCACGCGTCGCGTGGGGCCGCCGTGCTTGCTAGGCTGGGCGCCCGATGCCCTCGGAGTTCGACTCGTACGTCCAGGACTACAAGGCGATCATCGATCGCGGCGCCGCCCTGACCGGCGAGACGTTCGAGTACTTCATCGAGCTCCGCGTCGACACTCTGGCGGGCGAGCTCGCCGCGACCGGCGCGGGCGCGCCTCTCCGCATTCTCGACTTCGGGTGCGGCATCGGCGCGACCGAGAAGATCCTGCGCGACCGCTTTCCCGCGGCGTCGATTCACGGCGTCGACGCCTCGGCCGAGAGCGTCAAGGCGGCCGACTCGATGGGGCTGCGAGACGTGACGTTCCATTTCTCCAAGAGCGAGCGCCTGCCGTTCGAAGACGGCGCGTTCGATCTCGTCTATTCGAACGGCACGTTTCACCACATCGATCACGGCAAGCACCCGGCGGTGTTCGCCGAGCTCCGGCGCGTCTTGCGGCCGGGGGGCCACCTCTTCGTGTTCGAGAACAACCCGCTGAACCCCCTCTCGGTGCGCGCGATGCGGCAGAACCCGTTCGACGCCGGAACGAAGATGCTCCTCCCGTGGTACCTGCGCCGCCTCGTGCGGAGCGCGCTCCTCACCGCGCGCGCGCCGAAGTACTACGTGTTCTATCCGAAGCAGCTCAAACGCCTCCGGTGGAGCGAGCGGTATCTTCGGTCGGTGCCCCTCGGCGCGCAGTACTATGTGTGGGGAACCAAGGGAGCCTGATCCCGCGGAGGCCGACGTTCGGGCGTCAGTACCGGACGATCCGCGCCGGATCACCGGGAATGGCCCGGTAGAACGTGCGCCCGCGGTATTTCTCCTGGACGCATCGCGTCTCGTCGGGCCCGCGATCGATCGCGACGATGACGTCTTGATCCGGATAGAGATCGAGCGGCAGGTTCTCCGTCAGGTCCATGGGGTCGGTCATGTTGAGGCCGGCCCCGGCCATGATGACCGCGTGCTTGGGCGCCGTGGTGTCGATCGCGTCGTGCAGGCGGTTGTGCTCGTGCACGTCGGCATAAGTGTGCGGATACATGAGCGCCGCGAGCCGGATCACTCCGAGCCCGGCGATCGACAGGGCCACGGCGATCGGGCCCCCGGCGGCGAGCGCGCCGCCGAACCGGGTGTGCGCTTCGGCCACGAGGGATGGGTCCGTCGCGAGCGCCCATAGCCGCCCGAACACCACGCCGGTTCCGACGGCCATGGGGACGATCAACGCCAGCGCGTAGCGGGGCCCGTAACCGAAGTCGAAACCGCGCCCGAGCTCGAGGAGCGTGTACATCGTCAAGAGCGGCAGCGCGCTCGTGAAGAAGACGAAACCCAGCCGGCGCGCGCGCCCCTGCAGAAGTGCGATGCCCGCCATGCCGACCGCCGGCGAGCAAGGCCACCAGCAATACGACCCTGCCGCGAGCGGAAGGCCCCAGCGGAACTCGCTGGACTTGGGCACGCTCCAGGAGACCTTGGTCCACGGATAGATGACGTCGGTGAGCGAGTAGGCCGTCGTGAACCAGACGCCGAGCTGCAGCCGGAGCACGACGAGTGTGACGCCGCCGATGAGGGCGAACAGCGCGGCGGCCAGGCCGATGGCTTGCCACCGGATGCGCCGCCGAGCGAAGGCGTAGGCGAAGTAGAGAAAGAGACCGAAGCCGAGCGTCGCACCATCGGGAGGCCGGGCCGAGACGAGGAGGGCGAGGCTGGCGCCGAGGACCGCGCCCCAGCGCCGCTGGTCGATGACGGGCAGCGCGCGGTCCGCGACGACGCAGAGCGCCTCGAGAGCCCAGGCGAACATCGCGGCCACGAAGATGTGCGGATAGCGCGAGCCGCCGTTGATGAGGACCGTGGAGCTCGTGATCAGCACGAGCGCCGCGAAGCGCCCGGTGACGCGCACCAGCGCGACCGGAGGAGCCTCGTTTCCCTTCGCGAAGCCGGCCGCCGCGCGCCGGCCGAGGCGCGCGACGCCCATGGCGAGAACGCCGAGCGAGGCCGGTCCCGCGAGCCACGGAACGTGCAGCACAGTGAACGGCACCATGAAGTAGGGCCAGCCCGGCGTGTATTGAGAGAACGAGCGCCCCATGTACTGAAAGACGTAGAAGCTCCGCAGCGCTTCGGAGCAGTGCGGGACCGCCCCGTATGCGTGGAGCCGGGCGAAGAGCGCGGCTTGGTAGGTGTTGGCCCATTCGTCGGCGCTGTCGGTGCGACCATGCAAGACGAGCCAGCAGACGACGCTCGCCGCGACGGTGGCGACGACGCCGATGACCGCGTCGTCGATCCAGAAGCCGCGAAGGAGGTCGAGCACGGGCACGGACGCCGGCTCGGGCGCCGGCTCGAGCCCCGGCGCGCGCGAGTGCGCTCTCGGCCGGTAGGCGCCGACGAGCAAGCCGATCCACGCGAGGTGCGCGACCGCGAGATCTGGATCGCTGTCTTGAATGTAATTCGTAATCGGCCAGAGCGCGGCCTGGCCGAGAACCGCGAGCACTGCGAGCCACCGCTGCCGCGTGAGCAGCGCGCCGACCGTGGCCATCGCCGCCGCGAGCTTGAGCACGGTCTTCGCGTGCTCAGGCTTGAGCGTAAACCCCAGGCCTCGAAGGAACTCGGCCTCCGTGGGCAAGACCGTGGCGAGAGCGATGGCGGCCAGGAAGAACGGCACCGCGGGCCAGGGGCGAATGCGCCGCCCGAGCACGGTCGCGCCGAGAACGAGCCCCGCCGACGTCTGCGCCACCACGAACGCGTCGAACGGCTGCGAGGTGTACGGATAGTTCACCGGAGAGAGCGATTACCACCGAGCAGAAGACTTCTTCAAGACAGGTCTCGGCGACGGTAGGCGCCCGGGTCGATTCCGTAGCGTTTGAGCCACCGGTGCACCTGCATTCGCGCCTTGCCCATGGCTCGCGCGACCGTGGGGACGTGGCCGCCGTGCATCGCCAGCTGCTCGAGGAGTTGCAGCCGAATCGGGTCGTCGGCGCCCGGCGGTTCTCGGTCCGAGGGCGCATCGGTCATCTCGATCTCTCCGAGCACACTCGCCCCCAGATGGTTCGCGTCGATACGGAGATCGGGTGCGAGTACCATGGCGGCGGCCAGAGCGTGCTCGAGTTCACGCACATTGAACGGCCAATCGTGCGCGAAGAGCGCGCGCCCCGCGGCCGGCGTGAACGTCACCCGTGGCGCTCGCTCGGCATCGAGCTTCCGCAAGATCGACGGAACGAGCATCCCGATGTCTTCCTTGCGTTCGCGGAGCGGACACACCGTCAGCGTGTACCCGGCGAGGCGCGCGAATAGATCATGACGGAAGGATCCTCTTGCCACGAGGGTAGCCAGGGACTGGTGCGTCGCCGCCACGAAGCGAAGGTCGACCTTGACGGGTCGCGTCGTCCCGATGGGTATGACCTCGCGCTCTTGAAGCACTCGCAGTAAGGCCGCCTGCGACGCACGAGGAAGGTCGGCTATCTCGTCGAGGAACAGCGTTCCCCTATCAGCGCTCCGCACGAAGCCGGGCTCGTCTCTAACCGCCCCTGAAAAGGCTCCCCGGACGTGACCGAACAGCTGACTCTCCACCAGTGACTCGGGGATGGCGCCGCAATTGACGCCGACGAACAGCCCCTTCCGGTTCGAGGCGGCGTGGAGTGCTCTTGCGACGACCTCCTTGCCGACCCCGGACTCTCCGAGAATGAGGACCGGTACCATCGACGGGGCCAAGCGCTCGAGAGCCAGCAGCCGGCGCGCGAAGTCGGCGTTCAGAGTGACAGGCATGGCATCGGGGCCCTGGACGTCTTCGTGCGCGTCTGGAACCGGTCGCGCGACCGCGCTCCGGAGCAAGAGGATCGTATGACCGACCTCGATGACGTCCTGCTCGCTGATCACGGCCCGCCGTGTGCGGGCGCCGTTCACGAAAATGCCGTTGGTGCTTCCCAGATCGTCGATGGCCCACTGGCTGCCGTTTCGAACCAGGCGTGCATGCGACCCTGACATGGAACGGCCCGGAACTTGCCCATTGAGCGTGACGGGGCCGGGATCGGAACTGCGCGCGAACGAACGCTGCTCGCCTCGTCCAATCAGCACCCGCTCCACACCCTCGAGATCGACTCTTGTCGCTCCAGCAAGCGGCCGCCCGCATTCGAACGCCACGACCAAGAACGGCCTAGAGAATTGATCAGCGTCGCGGCATTCGTTCGCGCTGTCGTCGTGGGTCGCGTCGTCCGGGTGCATCACGACCACGATCGTAGCGTGCATCCGTCGTCGATTGACGAAACTACGTTCATGACGTAAAAACTTCCGTCAGGCTATCGATCGGTTCGGCAGTGGGGGCCTGAGATGCGGCTGCGATCGGGCGATGTTTGCGGAAACTATGTGGTGCGCCGGCTGATCGGGCGCGGTGGAATGGGCGAGGTCTACGAGGCCTCGCACTCCACCTTGGAGCGCCGCGTGGCGCTCAAGGTACTGAACGCCAATATTGCGACCGACGAGCGCTCCCTCGCCCGCTTCTTCAGGGAGGCTCGCTCGGCGGCCCACGTGAGGCACCCGCACATCATCAACGTCTTCGACTGCGGAGCCGAGCGCGGACTCTGCTACCTGGTCATGGAGTTCATCGAAGGGCAGACGTTCGCGGAGTATCTCTCGAGCCGTGGCCCGCTCACAGGCGCAGAGACAGCGGCCGTCCTTCTGCCAGTCGCCGAGGCGGTCGCTGCGCTGCACGCGGCGAAGATACTGCATCGTGACTTGAAGCCATCGAACGTCCTGCTGGCGACGGACCGTCCGGGTGGGCCGTGGCCCATCGTGACGGATTTCGGCGTTTCTCGTTCGGAATGCGATCCGGCGCTCACGACGAGCGATGCTCTGCTCGGCACTCCAGCATACGTGTCACCGGAAGTACTGCGCACACCCCGCAGCGCAGACGCGCGAAGCGACCAATATGCTCTCGGCGTCATGCTCTATGAGTCCTCGACCGGTCGTCGACCGTTCGCGGGCAACAGCCCGTACGCGCTCATGCACGCCATCGCGACGAACCGCGTCTTGCCACCGAGCTCGCACAACGGTGCGCTCACGCCGGCATGGGACTCGCTGGTCCTGAGAGCGATGAGCCGCGACCCGGCGGATCGATTCCCGTCGATGCCTCGTCTCGCCAAAGAGCTGTCGATCTTCGCAGCGGATGGCTCCTCGGCGGGTGCCATCGCGCCTGTAGCGCTCACGGTCGCGCCAGGTCCTTGGAAGGCGTTGCCGGGCCGGTTGGCGGTTTCGCTGACGACCGCCGCGGCTATCTCGGTGATCTTCATCATGAGTGCACGCAAGAGCGCGCATTCTCTCCTGCAGGCCGCGGCAAAGAGCCAGTCGGCCACGGATCAGTTGGCTGTATCTGCGAGTCCCGTTCGCGAGACGCTCGCCATGGATCTAGCGCCGGCGCCTACGCCGCCCGCCGTGTTGCCATCGACCGTCGTGGTGGCGTCGCCGCCCGCGGCCAGACGCGAACGTCCGCACCAAGCGCGTTTGGCGAACTCCGTCCGGAGTGCGCACGTAGAAGACGCACCGATACTCGACCTCGATCCATGAAGGTGCGCACGCGACTGGCGCTCGTCGCCGCCTTCGTCATCGCGAACGTCGCGCCGTGCCGAGCCGGCGATGCCACCGCTACCGAACTCCTACGGAGAGGGATCGCGCTACGTCGCGAACATCGAAATGAGGAAGCTCTGGCGAGCTTCGAAGCCGCGAGTCAAATCGAGCCCTCTCCGTGCGCGACCGCCCAGATCGGTCTCGCACAGCAGGCGCTTTCACGCTGGTCGGAAGCGGAAGTCAATCTGACGCTAGCACTCGCAGCCACGCATGACCCGTGGATTCGGAAGCATCGAACGGCGATCGAGGGAGCGATGGCGACGGTAGCCATGCATCTCGGATGGCTAGAAGTCGATGCGACTCCTGCCGAGGCCCGGGTGATCGTCGACGGTCACGCGACCCTCGCAGCCGGCGTCCCGACGCGGATATCCACTGGTCCTCGCCTGTTCGTGGTCGAAGCGGCCGGTTACAGCTCGTTCCAAGGCGAAGCAGCCATCGCGGCGGGCGTCGTCACTCGCGTGACCGCCTCGCTGAGGTCGCTCGAACGCGATGATGGGGCGGCGAAGACAGACACAGCGTCGCCGGACACGCGTCAGGATCTTGTCGCACCCGTGCCGTCGAGTGCGAACAGTCAGGCGCGGGAGGCGTCGGTCCTTGCGCCGAGGCCAGGCACCGTCCGGCTGGGGGTGATCCCACTTTCCTTCATGGTCCTCGGAACCGTGGCGGTTGGGGTCGGCCTAGGGTCAGGGTGGCTTGCTGTCGAAACCACGCGCACGCGCAACGACCACTGTTCGTCACGCTACTGTGATCCGACGGGTCTCGCCGCTGATCACGACGCGCGATCGTGGTCGACGATGGCGACGGTCGAGATCGCGGCCGGTTCATGCGCAGTCTTGGCGGGAGTCACGTGGGCCCTCCTGTCACGGTCCCCGCACATTCGAGTCGTGCCAACGCTGGGGACGACCAGGGGCCTGACAATGGAAGGAGAGCTGTGAACCGCATCCTTGCGACGATCGCCACGTCCGTCGTGCTCACGTCCGCGGCAGTCGCATGCGGCGACCTTCTCGGCTTGGGGTCTCCGCGCGACGGTTGGCCCGCGGAAGGCGGCGCTTGGATGTCGTCGGGACCTACCGACGCCGCCGGTGCGGCGGTCGACGCTTCGACGCCGCCCACCCCGAATGACGTGGACGTCGTCGATGCAGGGGATGCGGGCCTCCTTTCTGAGGCCCCCGAGGCAAGTGATCTTCAGGGCATGGCTGACATCACCTTCCCTGCGGTTGGCTTCGTCACGGGCGTCTCGACGCCCGTGAATGTCACGAGCGCCAGCGTCACGGACCACTCCAACGAGCGCCTCGCCGCACTCACCCTGTCGTGCACCGGAGTCCTGGTTGGCCCGCGAACCGTGCTCACCTCCGTAAACTGCCTGGCCAGCGCCACGTCGCAAACGCGGTTCGCGTTGAACCCGACGGGCGACGCCCTTCTTCACGCCGATAGAACGATCGTCTACGCGGTACAAAGCGTCCACCGCAGTCCCGGAGGACAGGCCGCGCTGCTGCTCGCCGTCGCAAGCGACCAGCCGGAACCATCGTCGATCGGGGCTCCGATGCTCACCATGACGTCGACAGACGGCATTGCGTCGCCCTTCGGATGGCACTCGGGCATACCCGCAGCTCAGGTGCTCCGGAGCGGTACGGGAACCATGATGACGGCAAGCTGGAGGATCGAGAATCCAACGAGCGTCGTACGTCGCGCGCAGGGCGGCGGAGCGACCCTCGTTGATGACTCGAGCCTGCAACTCGACGTGGTGGGCTCGCTCGCGCCAGTCTCCAGCGACCTCGGCGCCCCCGCCTTCGCCCACAGTGGTGCGCTCGTCATGGGTAGCCTCTATCAACCCGCGTCCTCGCTCCTCTCGTTCCACACGACGTTTTCCGCGGCCGAGGGAAGCTGGCTGGAGCAGATGCTCTGGCTACGCGACGAGTCGATGATCCAGGGCGTCGCGCCGCCGTCGACATCGGGCCCGTACAGCTGGTCTCGTGAATCGGAACTGCTCGAAGACCCGCCCGAGGAACGCGACCCGCTGCCTGCGACATTTTTCGAAGCAGGATCCGAAGTGGTTACGGACACGGCTGGTAACATGCGGACGCGCTCGTTCGGCATTTGTTTGGTGTGGATGGCAGGGCAGCAGATTCCAGGCAAATTCTGGGCGGAAGGTGGCTGCTCGTACGACGCCAATGGGGGCGAGGCGTGGCCACTCGTCTATAAGCTGCTCCAGGTCTCGGGCTCGTCTTCGTGGCAGAGCGCTTCCGCGGGAGTCCCCGTGCCCGGGTCCTTCGCGCCAGGCTACGCGGGCCCGACCCCCCTCGTCGCCTGTCGCGCCTCGTATGGGGCCGGCGTCGACCCGGGCGTCGTGCGCCAGGGCGCCTGCGACGTCACCTGGGGAGGCGTCGAGCAGGTGGTCCCTCAGTTCGAGACGCTCGTCATCGGGCCGCTCTAGCTTAGCTTAAGCTAGCGTAAGCCGTTCACATGTGACTGCATCAGGATCCACCGTCGGCGTCATCGGGTGGGCGTGCCTTCGAATCGTCCGTAGCCTGCAAGTCGCCGGACGACCGCCCCGTTCTTCTGCTCTACCCGTGCCCGATCGTTTTTTCGGTGCGGACGCGATCGCGTGAACTCGATGCCGTTGGCGTTGCTGTATCTCGGCTCGATCGACGAGCCGGGTGTATTCGATCACGGCGTCTCGCGAAGGCTACGAGAGTGGGACCATCGATCGGGCCGCGTGAGCGCCGTTCCCACACGACACCCCGTCGGGTAACGTCTCGGCATTCGTTCCATGCCGACCGAGGCATCTCCTCCCGATCAACACCGGAGCACCCGGACGGTTCCGCCGAAATGAACCGGGGCGGCAACCATCCCGGTTGCCGCCCCCGTGGACCTCAGAGTAGGTCAACGACCATTCATTCCAGACCCGAAGCGGCTCAGAACGAGAGCACCTGGTACCCCGAATTGAGCGACACCTCGTGACCCCCGAAGCCGAAGTTGCAAGCGCCGTAGCTCAGGTACTTGCCGACCTGCTGGCTGTTTTGGTAGCTGGCGTGGCAAATGCCAAGCGGACTCCCGTTCGTATCGAGCCCGGCCTGGAAGATCGTGCCCGGAGCAGCCTTGAAAAACGGCACCAGCACATTGTAGCTCGAGACGAAGTGCTCTGACCCGCCCCAGCTCACGTCGCAGCTATGCCAGCTCGAGCGGGTCTTGCCGGGAACGTACCCGCCATTGAACACGGCTTGGCAGACGTAGAACGGCGCGTTGTCCGTGTCGTAGCCGCCCACCAACGCGTTGGAAGGCGGGGTTGCATTGCTGAAGCCCTGCGTGACCAACGCGAGTTCCCCCGTCAGCACTTGATAGCGGGTGGCTATCTGCTCCGAGCCTCCGTAGGGGATATAGCAGCCCCCGAGACCTGGCCGGACTTTGCCCAACTGATACCCATTGCCGTTCAGGTATGCCCGGCAGGGATACAACGGCGGTCCTCCGCTGCCGTCCGTACCGAACGCCAGCGCGTTGCTGGACATCGTGTCGCCGCTCCCGTCGGTCCAAGGGCCCACGAGCGACTCGTAGGGTTTGAGAAAGACCTCCTGACCGCCAAAGCTGATGTCGCAGGATTGCCAGCTGCCGCGCGTCTTACCAACTTGAAGGCTACCCTGATAATTGGCGCGGCATGAAAAGAAGGTCGCCCCATCGGTGTCCGTCCCCGTCCGAACGGCGTCAAACGGGTGACCGACCGACGACCAAGCGGGATCGGGGAGCGCCACGAGCTGGCAAGACTGGGCCGCCGGCGAACCGTTGCTCTCCTCGAACTGGATTCCCGGCGAGACGCCGCCGATGGCGCAGCAGGAACCCGGGACCAAGGTCAGGTTGTTCGTTTCGCCGGTGAAGCTGCTGGTCCCGCACTGCGGCGCGTTTTCCGTCGGTGTGACGCTCTCGGTCAAGGTCTGCACGACGATCGTCGTGCCGGGGTCTTGGAAGACGGCTTGGTCGCCACCGGAGTCCCCGAAGACGTTGAACTCGGAAGTCGTCCACCCGCCCGCGTTCAGGCCCAGGACGCTAGCCTGGGAGATCATGTAGACCACGTTTCCTACCGCGATCGTGAGCATGTCCGAGCTACCGGCCGAACCCAACACCGAGAGGTTGGCCAGGTTCGTGATCGCCTGGGCCGGAACGGGAGCAGAGGTGCCGGAGTTCCGGTAGCAGTCTCCGGCCGGGGCACCATTGTTCGTCCACCCCGACGGGCAGGTGCCGCCGTAGCCGATGAGCCAGTACTGAATGAATCCACCCCCCGTTCCTTCGAAGACGAACTGCTCCCAGCCCTGGCAGCCCGAGTGCCCGTTGCAGGCCGAGGTGTTGAACTTGTTCGTGTTCAGCTGGAGCGAATAGGTGTTGGCGACGCCGTTGGCCTTCTCGCTGTTCACGCCGATGACGCTGGGGAACGAACCTTCCGACCAGGAAATCGTCCCCGAAGCGATAGACGTGGAGTCGCCCGAGTTGTTGCCCACCGTCTCGGGGGCGCCCGCGGCGCGAGCGCCCCCTTGTGCGGGGATGAGCGGGTAGTCCGGGGCCTTCGTGCACGGAACCTCGACCCAGGTCGTGCTCGGGTAAGTGGCTTGAAAGCACCCGTCCTTCGACGAAGAGCGCGTTTTCGACATCGCCCGGTGCCACTCTTTGTGTGCAGGCGCAGGACTCGCCGAGGAAGTGGCCTGGGTCGCCGCGTTCGCGGAGAGTGCTTCTGCAGTCGAGGATGCAGGATCTTCCGTGGGGCCGCTCGAGCAGCTTGCCAGCACCAAGAGGGGCGTGAGGAAAAAATTCGAATAGCGTCGAATTGAGATCATGAATGTGACTCCCGTTTTCTGGAGACGTGGGCGAACTGCAATGGGCCATTCGACCTACTAGGAACTAGGCCTCAACCAATCCCTTCCTGATGAAGTGTCCGACGGCTCCTGGCTTCGTGTCAGAAGGCGCGATGCCCGGTCGTCGGTGGTCGCGCCGGGCCCTTCGCAACAACCGTGCCCACCTCTTGCGTTGCGCGCGCCCACGCTGCCGCCGCATTTCGTAGGCGAACGCCGGCGAGCGACGCCGAGACGGGGCACGGCGGAACGCTACGCGCGGTCAGGGGTGTTACCTGGGTGTTACCAGTGTTCCCGCGACCGGTTACGGCCTCCGCCATCCTGACTTCGGACTCGAGCCGACGCGCCGGAGGAACCACCGCCAGGAAGGAATTCGTTCTCTCTTCGCCGCCAATGGCAACTCCGCAAGCAGAAGGAAGGAGCGTTCGTGTGTATGAAACCGCGGCACACGGCTTGCTCCGGAAGGGCGAACATGGAGACCAGCGCGGGACGCTCGGGACCGCAACGATTCCCCGTCGAGGGACACGCGGAGATCTCTTCATGAAGCGCACTGCGAAAGGGACAATCGGTCTTGTTCTCGCCGGATCTTTGGTCGCTGCCTGCTCTGGCCTGCGGGCGAACGGGACTACCAGTTCCGACGGTCACGGCGGCGGCCAGGACGGCACGACGGGCAGTGCGGCCAGCTCGAGCGCGACCAACTCTGGGGCGGGCAGTTCGACGAGTGCAGAGGGCGGCGGCAGCAGCATCGGTTCGACAGGCGGCGGTGACGCTGCCGGAGAGGGGGGCGGTGCGGATCGGCTGCTAGGCACCTGGACCTACAGCGGAAAAGTCCCCGCGCAGGTGACCCTCGCTATCACTTTCAACTCTGACAAGACGTGTATCATCGTGGAGCAAGTAGCTCCTGCGACCACGCCAGCCGGTCATACCAACGATTCTGCCCGCGGGTGCACCACGACGGACACCTACCTCGGGACGTATACCGAGACCGACCCAGCCGGCACGAACACCCTGACGATGACATTCACGGATGGCACGGCGAACGCCATCCTGGGATGCGAGGACGCTTCGGACGTCGGCGCCGGGGTGCCAATGACGGCGGACGGCATCACATCCTACAGATCTCAGGGCCTGATTCCGGCGATGACAGTGACCTATGCCGTGACCTCGACGACATTGTCTTTTTCTCCAGGCTTTGGCCTCGGCATGCCCGCCACGACCACGTTCACGAAGTTACCTTGAACGAAGGGCGCGCGTAGAAACGACGGAGGGCACAACCTCCGTACGATCGCGCGCGCTGAGCGCGCGCTGATGGCGCGAAGGGGCAGCGACGGCCGAGGTTCGCGTGTCGTCGTCAGGGCCCCAGCACGAGCGTCTCGAACGTCGAGAGGACCTGCTCCAAGCCGCCCCACGTGATCTAGCAGAACCCCGCGCGTACGAAGCCCGGGTGGACGAAGTCGAGTCGGGCGAGCTCGAGGATCAGCGCACCGGTCGGACGCACGCGCTCGATGCTTGACGAGGCGCCCCGAGCAAGATTCCTTGCACACCGCGGCGCCTCTCGTTCGCGCCATTCCCGCGCTCGCGCCTATTTTCGCGGGCCTCTTCTGCCGCACCGGGCGCTCGACGATGATCCTGAAGTAAACGCGTCACCGGCCGTCGCGCGCATAGACCGCCCAGCGATCGCCCGACCAGGCGAGATGGAACGTTCCAGGCGGCGGCGAGAAGTTCCTGCCGCGCGTCAGCACGTAGTCGTAGTACGGATAGAGCTCCTGAATCGACACTTGCTCGGGCATCCACTCCCAGCGGAGGCGCGGGCGCGTACCGGGCGGTGGGTAGTGACCGGGCCGGAAGCGCACCGGCCAGTAGAGGGCGCCCGAGTTCGAGAACTGGATCACGCCCCCCTTCTGCGACTGGTAGTACGATCCGAAATGCAGGAACGGCACGTCGTTCACGATGGAAGACGACTTGTCGTAGATGAGGGCCGCGACGCGGCTCCGCGGCGCCATCTTCTCGATGGCTTCGTCGAAGTCGCCGACCTCCTCGCGCTCGAAGCGAATGAAGTGCGTGCAATCGTTCACGATGGACGACGCGCCGACCCAGAGCGCCAGCGCCGAGACGACCACTCCGCGCGCGCCCGTCGGCATACGGAGCAGCGGGATCGCCGAGATCATCGCGGGGACCGGGAACCGCTGGGAGAAGAGCCACACGTCGCCCAGCATGTCGCCGGTCGTGAAATAGAGAACGAGACACACGATCGGGATGACGACGAGCGCCCGGGCCGCCGGCTTCGCGTGATCTCGATCGCCCTGCGCGAGGCCGACCGAGAGCAACACCACGATGGCCAGAGCCAGGATGTGCCACTCGTCGGTCGTGTCGCGAAAGACGTCGATCGACCACTGCGGCAGGCGCGCCATCGCGTCCACGTACGGCGGGTGACGGAGCGCGGCCTCGAGGGCTCCGGCGGACTCCTGGCCCTGCGACGACAGGGCCACCCAGCCGACGACGGCCAGGAGCGAGGGCGCGACCGGGAGCGCGGCCGAGAGCCATCGCGAGGGTCGCTTCCAGGGGAAGAGGGCGGCGTAACCGACGCCGAAGAGCGCGTAGGGCACGACGTGGGCGTAGAAGAGCGCGACCGCGAGCGCCGCGAGCCCCACGCCCGCGCCCCGCGACGGACGCTCGTGATATCGCACGGTGGCCGCGAGCCCGACGAGCATCAGCGGGATGCCGCACACGAACGGCAAGAGACCGTAGAGGAACATCACGTTCACGAGGAGCGGCAGGACGAAGAGCGTCAGCCGCTCGTCTTTGCCGATCGCCGCGAGCAGGGCGCGAAGCGCCAGGACGGTGCCGCCCAGGTACGCGCTCATGAGCGCGATGGTCGCGCCCGTGACCCCGAAGACGTACGCCAGGGCCGAGCCGACGACGTAGTAGAGCGCGTACTGCGTGTGAAAGAGGTTGAGGAAGAAGTCGGCGCCGAAGCCGTACGCGGGATCCGAGTAGCTGTGGATCGCGCGGAGCGTCGCCATGTGAAACGGCAGATCCTCGAGGGGCGGATGCTCGACGATCCACGCCGGCGCCGAAGCCAGCACCGCCACGCATCCGTAGAAGATCGTGCTCGGTCGTACGGCGGGCAGACGCACGGCGCCCCGAAGTACCATGAAGCGGCGACCGTGACGAAGGGAAAGCCGGCGTGTAAGCTCTGCGCGCCTTGGACGGCGACGATCACAAGCGCACGGAAACAGAGCCGGTTTCGACCGCTTCGACCACGCCGCGCGAGGAGCCGCCCGCGAGCCGACCGTCGCAAGGCGAACGCGCGCGGCAGGAACCGCGGGGGAAGACGCAATGGAAGGCCCACTGGAGAGCCCATTGTAAACGGTGGGCGTTCGCGGCCGTGCCTGCCGTCGGCCTCCTCGAGCTCGGGGCCCATCTCGTGCAGGCCCATTCGGTCGTTCACGAGAGCGACTGGAAGAGCGCGCGCGACTTCGTCGTGGGGGCCAGCCAGCCGGACGACCTCGTGACGTTCGCGCCGAGGTGGGTCGATCCCATAGGCCGGCAAGAGTTCGGCCCCGACGTCGCGACCTTGCAGCGCGAGGCCCGGCCCGACGAGTCGCGCTTCCCGAGGGCGTTCGAGGTCTCGATCCACGGCGCGCACGACCCGACGCTCGACGGCTGGCGACGCACCGAAGAGCGCTCCTTCGGCAGGGTGACGGTCGCGACCCTCGAGAACCCGAGCCCCGTGCACGTGCTCGACGACCTCGTCGCGTTCGTCGGCCCGCAGCGGATGCAGGTCTCCCGGCTCGACGGCGACCACGCTACCGAATGCGCGTTCGCGCACGGGTCGCCGGTGAGCGGGGGTCTCGGCGCGGGCCCGGCGGTGCCGGGCGATCGCTTCGCTTGCCCGAACGGGGGCTTCGTCGCCGCGAGCGTGGCCGCCGACCTGGCGTACCGTCCGCGCCGCTGCATCTATGCTCCTCCCCAGGGCGGCAAGAGCGTTCTCCGGGTGCGGTTCCTGGGCGTCCGTCTCGGTCGCACGTTGCACGGGCACCACGGGATCTACGTCGAGGCGGAGCGCAACCGAACGGGCGCTCCCGTCACCCTTACCTTCAAGGTCGGCGACACGGTCGTAGGGAGCGTCGTTCACAACGACGGCGACGGCTGGAAGCCTTTCGAGTTCGACACGAGCTCGCTGCTGAACTCGACCAGCGCGACCGGCCGAGCCGACGTGGTCGCCGAAATCGAGTCGCCCTCCGGCGACCGCCGCGTGTACTGCTTCGAGGCGGACACGCAGTGACGCGCCGCACGCGCCGCACGCGCCGCACGCGCCCCCCGCTCCGCTCGCTCTTCGAGCTCCCGCGACGCATCGGCTGGCGAGACCACGCGATCGGCGCCGCGGTGGCGCTCGTCTACGCGATCTGGCTCGGGCTGACCGCACGCTCGCTTGGCTTTCCGCGCGACGAGGGCGTCTATTTCCGTGCCGGTACGGACTACGTCACCTGGCTCCACGCCCTCTGGGAGCACGGGCAAGACGCGCTGAAGCAAGGCGCCATCGACAGCGCCTGGTCTTACAATCACGAGCACCCGGCGCTCATGAAGACGCTCTTCGGGCTCTCGTGGTGGTTCCTTCACGAGCAGTGGCACGTCGTCTCCGACGCGAGCACCGCCTACCGGATCCCCGCGATGGCCGTCGCGGGCGGGGGCCTGTGGATCACCTACCTCTTCGGGGCCCGCGCCTTCAGCCGGCGGGCGGGGCTGGTGGCGGCGGCGTTGCTCGGGTTGATGCCGCGCGTGTTCTTCCACGCCCACCTCGCCTGCTTCGACGTGCCCATCATGACGATGTGGATCCTGTGCGTCTACGTTCACTGGCGGGCGCAGGAGACGCGGAGCCTGGGCTGGGCCATCGCCGCGGGGCTCGTCTTCGGCCTCGCGCTCGAAACGAAACACAATGCGTGGATCCTTCCGGCAGTGCTCGTTCCGCACGCGCTCTTCGTTCAGCGCCGCGAGATCGTCCACGCCCTGCGGGCGGGGCGCGTCTCGATCCCCACGAGCCTCGTTTCGATGGCGGTGCTCGGCCCGATCGTGTTCCTGGCGTTGTGGCCCTACCTCTGGAACGACACGCTGGCGCGCATCGAGTGGTGGGTCGAATTCCACCTGAATCACGAGTACTACAACATCGAGTTTCTGGGCCGGAACTACTTCGGTCCGCCCTCACCCAAGAGCTACTTGCCCGTCATGGTGCTGGCGACAGTGCCCACGGTGACGCTCGTGCTGTTCGCCGTGGGCGCGACCGATCGCGTCGCCGTCACTGTCCGCCGTCTGGTCGCGTGGGCGCGATCGCTCGGCAGCAAGGGGTCGTCCGGCAATCGTCCCGCTGGCGATGCGGGCGGCGACAACGAGCGCGCCGAACGACCGCCGCGCGATCGACGTGAGACCGACCTGCTCCTCGCGCTCTCGTTCGCGGTCGCGATCGGGCCGTTCTTTCTGCCCAAGACGCCCATCTTCGGCGGAACGAAGCACTGGCTCCCGGCGTATCCGGCGCTCGCGCTCTTCGCGGGCCACGGGTTCGACCGGATCGTGCTCGCGATGCGCCGCGCGCTTCCAGACCTCGCCGGCGCGCGGGCGCGATGGGCCGAAGGCGTGCTCGTCCTGACCGTGATCGCCGCGCCGCTCGCGATCACCGTGCATTCGCACCCGTTCGGTCTATCGTCGTACGTGCCGATCGTGGGAGGCACGGCGGGCGGAGCAACGCTCGGCCTGAACCGGCAGTTCTGGGGCTATACGACGCAAGACGCGGCCGCCGAGTACCTGAACGCGAAGGCTCCTCGGGGGGCGACCGTCTTTTTCGATGACACCACTTGGGACGCTTGGGGCCGCATGCAAGAAGAAGGGCGCGTGCGCGGCGATCTTCGCGGCGCCGGCGCTCCCCACGAGGCACAGTTCGCGCTCGTTCAGCACGAGCTTCACATGAGCGAAGTCGACTATTCAATCTGGACCGCGCTGGGAACCGTAAACCCCGTTTACGTCGTCGCGCACGACGGAGTGCCCATCGTGAGCATTTACCGAAAGCCGTGACGCTCGAGCTCCGCTCGAAAGCTCGGCGAGGGGGCCTGCGAGGCGCCGCCATGCTCGCTTGGCTGAGGGAGCTCCCGGTCAGCGAGCGCGACGCGGCCTTCGAGCAGCTCCTCGGCATCGACGACTCGCCGCCCCAGCGACCTCTCGGCGAGGGACGAATGGGGTACATGCCGAGCGGGATCTCGGCGATCGTGCGCACCGTCCTCGACGCGCCGATCGGCCCGGACGACGTGTTCGTCGACCTGGGCTCGGGCCTGGGCAAGGTCGTCATGGCCGTGCATTTGCTCACGGGCGCGCGAGCGCGAGGCGTCGAGGTGCAGCCGGAGCTCGCCGCGCGGGCACGCGAGCGCGCACACGACCTGGCCCTCGACGTGGCGTTCGCCGACGGCGACGCGCTCAACGCCAACCTCGACGACGCCACCGTGTTCTTCATGTATCTGCCGTTCACGGGCGACGTGCTCGCCGGCGTCATGGATCGCCTCCGGGCGGTCGCGGAGCGAAAGCCCATCGTCGTGTGCGCGCTCGGGCTCGACCTCCACGCGACCGACTGGCTCGTCGAACGCCCCACGCAGGAGTTCTGGCTCGCCATCTACGACAGCCGGGTGCACGGCCCCGACGCGCCGCCGCGCGCCGCCGTCCGGCCCCGCGCCTGGACCGCCCTGGCCGAAGATATCGCTCATGAACGGTAGGTGCGGCTCGGAAGGAGAGGGGAGATTGGCCGCAGAGGGCGCAGAGGGTGACCCATATCCCTCGATGGAAGTCCGCACATCCCGTGATGGCCACGCGCGTGTCCCTCGATCCAAATGCGGCCGTCCCTCGAACCAGGCGCCGCCTTGTCTCCACTGGAGATCCAGGCCTCCTGCTCGCGTGACCCCAGCGCGTCCACGCCCCGCTCCCCTCCTGCGCCCTCTGCGCCCTCTGCGGCTAATCTCTCCGACCGGAAGTGTGCTGCAGTGACCGCCGGAAGCCGTATGCCGCATAGAGGACCAGGCCCGCGATGAGCCAGCCGAAGAAGCGCATCCAGGACGAGGGCGGCAGGTAGGCGACGAGGAACGCGCACGAGGCGAAGCCCAGGATCGGCACGGGCAGCGGGCCGAACGGGACGCGGAACGGCCGGCGGCGCGCGGGATCCCGGAAGCGCATGATCGCGATGCCGGCGCAGACGAGCATAAACGCGAAGAGAGTCCCGATGTTCGTGAGGTCGACCATCTCGTCGATGCTCGCCACGGCGCTCACGACGCCGACGAGGACCCCCGTCACGATGGTCGAGACGTGAGGCGTGCCGAAGCGAGGGTGAACGCGCGCGAAGACCGGCGGGAGCAAGCCGTCGCGCGCCATCGCGAAGAGGATGCGGGGCTGACCGAGCTGGAAGACGAGGAGCACGGCGGTCTGCGCGACCACCGACCCGAGCGCCACCACCCCGATGGCCCAGCCGGGCATCGCGACGTATTCCATGGCCACCGCGAGCGACTCGGCGCGGCGGGCGGGGTCGAGGCGCAGGAGGGCCGCATAGGGGACGAGGCCGGTGAAGACGGCCGCCACGACGACGTAGATGACCGTGCACAGCGCGAGCGAGCCGAGGATGCCGATCGGCATGTCGCGCCCGGGATCGCGGCACTCTTCGGCGCAGGTCGAGACGGCGTCGAAGCCGATGTACGCGAAGAAGATGACGGCCGCGCCGGCGCCGATGCCGGCGAAGCCGTTCGGAGCGAAGGGGTGCCAGTTTTCGGGACGAACGTACCGCGTGCAGGCCAGCACGAAGAACGCGAGCACCACGAGCTTCACGCCGACCATGACGCCGTTGACGCGCGCCGATTCCTTGACGCCCCAGACCAGGACGATCGTGACGAGCGCGACGATGCCTGCCGCCAGGGCGTTGAAGACGATGGGTACGCCGAAGACGTGCGGCGCCCCGGCGAGGATCGCGGGCGCGGCCGACGCCGTGCGATAGTCAATGACGAGCCAGCGCGGGAGCTGCACGCCGAGGCCTCGAAGGAAGGCGTCGGCGTAGCCGGCCCACGAGATGGCGACCGCCGTGTTGCCGATCGCGTACTCGAGGAGCAGGTCCCACCCTATGATCCACGCCGCCAGCTCGCCGAGCGTGGCATAGGCGTACGTGTATGCGCTCCCCGCCACGGGGACCATCGAGGCGAACTCGGCGTAGCAGAGCGCGGTGAAGCTGCAGACCACGGCAGTCAGCACGAACGACGCCATCAGCGCGGGGCCGGCTCCCGGGCGACTGGCGTCGCCGGCCGACGCCGTGCCGATCGTCGCGAAGATGCCGGTCCCGATGATGGCGCCCACGCCCAGCGCCATGAGGCTCCAGGGGCCTAGCACCTTCTTGAGGGACGCCCCGGTCGCGCCGCCCTCGCCGCTGCCATCGCCGCCGTGGCGGTGCGCCTGGGCGAGGACCGCGTCGATCGACTTCGTTCGGAAGATCTGGAACGCCACGCCTGCGAGGCGGACCATACACGGTCGATTGCGCTAGCGTGTTGCCTCCGCGTTTCCGGCACCATGACTCGCCTCGCCGCCCCGCGCGATCCCGTCACCATTCACCTCGACGGCGACCCGGTCGTAGCCGAGCGCGGAGAGCCGGCAGCCGTGGCCCTCGTCGCTGCCGGCCAGCTCGCGCTCGCGAGGAGCCCGAAGTTTCACCGCCCCCGGGGACCGGCGTGCTTCCGGGCGGCCTGCGACGGGTGCCTCGCGCGCGTCGACGGCGTGCCCAACGTGATGACGTGCCGGATCCCGTGCCGCGAGGGGTTGCGCATCGAGACCCAGAATGTCGTTGGCTCCAAGGACACCGACCTCCTTCGCGTCGCCGACTGGTTCTTTCCCGAGGGCATGAACCACCACGAGCTCCTCGCGGGCGTACCGGGGTTGCAGAGGGTGTTTCAGGGGTTCGCCCGACGCGTGGCGGGCATCGGGCGCCTTCCAGACGCCGTTGTCCCGCCCCGGGCGGCCCGGCGACGCGAAGTCGACGTGCTCGTGGTGGGCGCGGGCCCAGCAGGCATGGGGGCAGCCACGGCGCTCGCCGCCCGCGGGCGCGAGGTCGAGGTGGTGGACGACGACCTCGCATGGGGCGGCGCCGCTCGCGTCCTCGAGGGCGTGGCCCCCGGTCGCTGGCGGTCGTCGATGACGGCATTCGCCGGCGTCCTCGCCCGGGGGCGGGTGCGCCTGTCCCTTCGAACGACCGCGGCAGGCGTCTACGGCGACGATGTGCTCCTCGCGAGGGAAGCCGACGACGGACCCGGCGAAAGACGGGACGCCGGAGTTCGCGTCGAGGTCGTCCGAGCGCGCACGCTGGTGCTGGCCCCCGGGGCCCACGACGGTGGGGTCGCGTTCGAGGGAAACGACGTCCCCGGCGTCCTGAGCGCGCGGGCGGGATGTCGGTTGCTCGCGCACCGCGTCGTGGTCGGCGCCAGGGTCGTCATCGCGTGCATCGATGGCGGTGGCCCCTACGGCAGGGCGTACGCAGCCGCCCAGCCCGAGGCGCTCGTGGTTCGCGGCGCGCCACGTCGCGCATCCGGGAGCTCGCGGATCAAGGCGGTCACGTTCGCGGGCGCAGAGGGAGGCGCGAGCGGAGGCGCGAGCGGCGAGCGGCGTATCCCGTGCGACGCGTTGCTCATCGACGCCCCCGGTGCTCCGGCATACGAGCTCAGCTCGCAAGCCGGGGCGCAGCTCTCGCACGAGGTCCGGGGGTTCGTCGTTCGCGCGGGCCGGGGCGGGCGCATTCGCGAGGGGGTCTTTGCCATCGGCGAAGCCGTCGGGACGGCCCTCGAGCCCGAGGCCATCGCCAAGGCCGCTCGCGATCTGGCGGCGGAGGTCTGACGGGCTCGCCGCGGCGCGTTCGGCGGACCGGCGCTAGCGCCGTCAGTCTTCGACGAGGGCCCCGAACATCGCCATCCCCCCCGCGATCGCGACCGCGTCGAAGACTCCGAGCAAGAAGAACCAGTCGCGGAGCTCTGCGAGGTCCACAGCCTGGCCGCTCGTGACCGCGTAAAAGATCTCGCGGGTCGCCGCCACGCTCGAGACGAGCGCCGGAGACAGCAGCGGAAAGAGAACGCTCGCGAGCAGGAGCTCCCGCGCCCGGGTGCGCACGGTCATGGCGCCGAAGAGCGTTCCGGTCGCGGCCACGCCGATCGAGCCGAGGACCATGACCATGGCGAGCGGTCCGGCGATGGGCGGAAGGTCGACGTGAAAGAGGAGCGCCACGAGGGGCACCACGACGGCCTCGACCGCCAGGATGAAGACGAGCACCCCGGCGGCCTTGCCGCACCAGATGGCCGCCCGCGGGATGGGCGAGACGAGCAGGCCCACGAGGGCCGACTCTTCCCGCTCCCGCTGCCAGGTCCGTCCGAGCGCGAGGATCGACGAGAACACGACCGCGAGCCAGAGCGCGCCCGGGGCGACTCGCGTCGTCGTCTGGGGGCCCGTAGCGAACGCCACGCTCGCCAAGATCGCCACGAGCGCGGCAAAGAACGCCGCAGTCGTCACGATTTCGCGGGTCGCCACTTCGATGCGGAGGTCCTTGAGAAAGACGGCAAGGGACCCGCGCGCGAAGCCGAGCGCCAAGCCGGGCGCAGACCCGTTACCGGGCGCGCGCCCGTTCTGCGAGGGACTCGATCGTCCCGGCGGGTCGACCGGAGCCGCGGCGCGCGGGCCGAGCCCCGGCGGGGCCAGCCCTGATGGGGACGCGAGCCCCGGCGGGGCCAGCCCTGGTGGGGACGGTTGCGAGCGTGCGTCGCGATCGGCGTCGGCCATTGTTCGATTGAGCGCGATCTCGTCTTGACCCTGATCGCGACATCGGTAGATTCGAGCAATAGGGCGCGTGTTGTCATCCACTCTCTCGTCCGAGCTCTCGTCCGAGCTCTCGTCCGAGCTCTCCTCGGAGCTCTGCCCCGGGTTCTGGTCAGGGCTCTCGTTCAGCCTCTCCTCCGGCGCCCAGAGCGACTCGGGCGAGACCCCATGGAAAGGCACATGACGGTCGATCAGCCGCCAGGGTCCTCTCCGGCGCAGGCGACGCCGGAGCGGCGGACCCCCAGACGAAGCCGCGGCAAGCGCGTGGCCGTTCTCTACAACGTCGACTACGAAGACGCGTGCGCGGCAGACGACCCGGCGTGGGCCGCGCGCGCACAGGTCGGTGAAGTCGCCGCCGGGGTCGGAGCGATCCTCAACGATGCGGGGCACGATGCCCATCTCATCGGCGTCGACGGCGACCTCGCCGCCCTGAGAGCACGGCTGGCGGACCTCGAAACCGACTGCGCCTTCAACCTCTGCGAATCCCTCTGTGGCGACGCGCGCCTCGAGAGCGCCGTTCCCCTGCTCCTCGAGCTACTCGGGATCCCGTTCACCGGATCGCCTCCCGAGGTGCTCAGCTTCGCCCTCCGCAAGGACCGGGTGAAGCAGCGCCTCGAGGCGGCGGACATCCCCACGCCGCGAGGGCGGGTGCTCGCGAGGGCGGGCGACCCGTGCGACCTGCCCTTCCCCCTGATCGTCAAGCCGGTGCGCGAAGACGGCTCCGTCGGGATCTGGCGGACCAGCGTCGTTCACGACCGAGACCAGCTTTCGCGCGCGGTCGAGGCCGTCGTGACCACCTTCCGCCAGCCCAGTCTCGTCGAAGAGTTCATCGACGGGCGCGAGCTCAACGTCGCGCTCATCGGGCATCCTACCCCTCGCGTCCTGCCTCTCAGCGAGATCGACTTCGGCGCTCTGCCACCGGATGTGCCGCGCATCGTCTCGTACGACGCCAAGTGGACGGCAGGCTCCGTCGACGACCTCGGCACCGTGCCGGTGCTCCATCCCCTCCTGGCCAACTCCGTCGCCGCCCGGGTTCGCCGGGCCGCCGCCGAGGCCTTTCGCGCCGTCGGCGTGCGCGACTATGGCCGCGTCGACGTTCGCCTCGCCCCCTCGGGGATACCGTACGTCGTCGACGTGAACCCCAACTGCGACCTGTCCACCGGCGCCGGAATGGCCCGCGCCGCCGCCGCCGTGGGAATCGACTACGCCGCCCTCATCGGCCTGCTCGTTCGCTATGCCTCCCGCCGCCGCTCCCCCGCCACGGCCATCGAGTCCCAGGCCGCACGCGGTCGCTGACGCTAGGGGCCCGCCGTGGCGGGCGTCCTGGTCCACGTCTTCTACGAAGCGGCTCGGCTCGCACGCGGGCGCGCGCGTCCCACACGGGTCCGCCCGCGCCTCGCAGAGCCGCGCCCTCCCGACGCGCGGGGCTCCAGGCGTCCCGTGGATGACGCGGTCGCTGGCCCTCGGGACCCGGCGCGGGCGGCCGACGCGTCGATCCTTGTCCGTCGCGCGTCCGCGTATCTCGCTCCCGCGCCGGTCCCTGGGACTCAGGCCCCGCCGCCTGTCGCCGACGCGTCGATCCGCTCCCCTCAGAGGCGACCGCGGTCCCCTCAGGACTCGCCTCGTCGGCGTCAGGGACGCGCGCCCGCCGCGGGCCCGAACAATTGACAGCCCCACCGGACGATTTCTCCAAGATCCGGGAGGCCTGCGCGGACGTGAGGCAGCTCATCAGCGGCGCGAACAAGCACTTCACGCCCAGCGAGCTGCTGCGGGTGGGCGGCGCGACCATCACGGTCACCGAGCTGACGGAGATCATGCAACGGTTCGTCGACAACAAGGACGCGATCGCGACGCAGCGAGCCGCCCTGGCGGCGCGCATCCAGGCCGAGCGCGTGGCGGCGCCTTCTCAGCTCGCGGTCATCCGCGCGTTCGAGACGGTCGTCCGGGGTGCATTCGGTGACGCCGCGGACGCGCTCGCAGACTTCGGCCTCACGCCCCCGAAGCCGCGGAGCCCCATGACCGCCGAGGCGACCGCCGTCGCGGTCGCGAAGCGCGCGGCGACGCGCGAGGCACGCCACACGATGGGCAAGAACCAGAGGCTTCCTTTACGACGTGGGACATCAGGTATCCGGCGGAGATTTGCCCTGCGAGCTGCCAGCGCCGCGAGCCCTTGACCTCGATGGGCGTGGCGACGAGCCGCTCGCTACCGAGGACGGCCGCGACGACCGGCCGGGCCTCGACGCCCCCGCGGCGCAGAAGCTTCGAGAAGGCGGCGAGGCGCTTGCGCGCCGTGGCGAGGATGCGTTGCGGGTCAATGGCCACGGGAGCTGCATGGCTAACGCGCTCGAGGTCGGCTCTGAGGCCGTCGATGCGGCCGGTCTCCTCTCGCAACGCGACAAGGAGCGCGTCCATCTCGCCGCCGCGCGCGATGGCGTCGGCCAGGTTCCTGGACTTGCGCTGCGCAGCATCAAGGTCTCGCCGGACTCGCTCGCTTGCGGATTCGCGACCATGGTCTTTGGCTTGCGCTTCGAGGCGGTCTTTGAGCAGACCCAGCGCGCGCTGCGCGACGTCCCCGTCGATGAATGGCGCGACCGCGCGAAGCAAGGCCGCGTCGACCGCGTGCTCTGCACGGTAGCCGATGCCGCGGCAGGCCGAGCGCCCGTGCATGCGATGCTTGTCGCAGACGTACGAGAGATTGTTGCGGCTCTTGGTGCCCGAGACGACGAGGCTCGAGCCGCAGACCGCGCACCGGAGAAACGAGGAAGCCAGATGCCGCGGCGTGGCCACGCCCCAGGCCTTCCTGCGCGGCCGCGCGAGAGCGGCGTCGATCTGCGCGAGCAGCGCAGCGGGCCAGATCCGAAGCTCCGGATGGGCGATGCGCAGCACCTCCGCCTCGGGCGCGCGTACGCGCACCAGCGTGCCGCCTCGCGCAACCGTGCGCATGGCGCCATGGCGGTATTCGCCCCTGTAGAGCGGATGGGTGAGGACGTTCTTGACGGTCTGCGGGCTCCAGGTGCTGCCACCTGGAGAGGGAACGCCGGCACCGTTGAGGGCTACGGCGGTGGCGTGAAAGGAGCCACTGCGTTCGACAAACGTCTCGCCTATGCGCACGACGACCGCGGCGCGCGCGTCGTCGATCTGCCAGTGCGCGGCGCCGTTCGCGTCGCGGATGCTGCGGTACCCGAAGGGCGCCGGGGTCGCTCGCCGGCCCGCCTGAACGCGAAACCGCAAGCCCTCCCGGATGCGCTGCGCGGCTTTCGCGCGCTCCTGTTCGGCGACCACGCCTTTGACGGCGGTCAGCAGGTAGCCGTAGCCGTCGAGCTGCACGAACGCGCGGTCGGTGTAGGTCCACACCTCGACGCCGGCGTCCTTGAGCTGAACGAGCAGCGCTGCTTGCCGCGCGGCGTCGCGCGCGAGGCGATCCAAGTCGCGCAAGACGACGACGTCGAAGGCGCGGCGCTCGGCGACAAGGAGCATGGCCTGAAGCTTGGGACGGCGCAGAATCTCTGCGCCGCTCTCGTCGTCGTCGACGAAGACGCGATCGGCGGCGAGGTGCCAGGCCTGCGCCTCGATGGCACGCTCGGCGTTCTTCTGCTGCACGAGGCACGACTCGACTCCCGAGCGCGCCCCTTGCCTGTCTTCCTTGCTCAGTCGAACGTAGACCGCGGCTCTCATGTGCGGATGCTCCTCTCGCGTCTGCGGTAAGACGTCTCGGTTCGACTCCCGGTGCATGTCGGCACCGCTGAGTGTTGGCGCCGCCGCAGCGTACCGCGGGGCCGCTCCGATCGTGTTCACGTTGTGCCCCGTTCCAGCTCGGCGAGCAGCGCGTCGGCCAGCGCGCGGGCGATGCGCTCGCGTTCCGGCAGTCGAGCTTCGGCCGCGGCAAGACAGCGCCCCGCACGACGAGCGCCGCGACCCCCGACAGCGGCGACCTCAGCGGAGCGCACGCCACCACCACCTCGTCGGGTAGGATGGGAATGGCCCAGTCGGACGGGAGCGGCCGGCCGTCAAGCGCATGGAGCGCAAGGAGCCGGACGTAGCGCCCCCGAACGGCAGCCTGCAGGTCGAAGCCGAGGCCTCGAGCGATGGCAGGCGCGAGAGCTTGAAGGACGGCGCCCGTCAGCTCCCGAGGCTCGGGGCCCTCGGCACGGCTCGGGTCGGCAACCTGCGGCGAGGGTGGAGCGCCCTCGGCACGAACAGCAAGCGCCACGACCCCAGAGGCGCCGACGAGCGGCCGGGCGCTGCGTTTCATTTGCCCGACGTCCCTTTCGCGGCGGGCGCCCCGTACGACTTACGGGCGGGCTCGGCGATGCAATCCACGCCCTCGAGTTGCAGCAGTTCGCTCGGGTCGAGCTCGGCGACGGCGAAGCGCGCTTGGGATCCACGCGAACGGCACGCAGACCGCGTGTCCCTCGGTATCGAAGTATGCCGCGATCGCGCGTTTGCGCTCTTCGCCGCCGAGAGCTTGCCGCGAGCACGGGGCAAGAACGAACGAGCGGTGGGAGGAGGAGGAATGGGCGGCTTCACGCGGTGTGCGGACCCGTCGAGGTGGGTCGTCGACGCGAGCGCCTTCGAAAGCCCTCGTTTCCCGGCCAAACGCTTACTCCTCATCGCGCTTCCCCGAAGGAGCCTCGCCACCCGCCGGAGCCGCGGACGCCTCGCTGGCCATCTTGGAGAGCTCGGCCTCGTCCGCGATGACTTCGCGCGGCAGATCGTCGACGAAGCGGCTCCCGCTCTGGACTTGTTCGACGAGGTACTCCTGGAATTGTGCGAAGCGGCTCTCGGCTTCCCGGCGGGCGGAGTCCTTCGCGTTGTCGGGGATGTGCGGAGTGTGCGCGAACCAGAGCTTCACGTAGATGGCGAACGCCTCCATGTGGATCTCGAGGTCGCGTTGGGTGCGCTCCCACGCCCGACCGAGCCGGTTGAGTCGCTGCAGGAGCAGCATCTTGTCGTCGGTGCGATCGAGATATTGGCGAAGGGCGGCTTGGACGACGAAGCTGGTCGTCATGCCCGTCGCCGCGCCGTAGGCAGCGAGCTGTTTGGCCAAAGGCGCATCGACGTAGGGCTGAAGCCTGACTCGCTCATTTCTCATGACGCTCCTCCGCATGTCCGAGGGTCTCGCCGGTCCACGAAGCGAGAGAACGTTCGTCCGGCGTGCTCGCCGCGTGGCTCTCGGACCGGTCGGGTTGCGCTCGCGACGGCACCTCCGTTCATCGATCAGCGCACGCTAGGTGCTTCGCAAAATCGACATGCGGCGGTGCGATTGCGCGCGGAGCCCGACGAAGCGCCGCGGGCATTTAAGGAGACGCCGCGGACTTTCGGATCGATCAAGGTCTCCGACTCGAACACGGCTCGCGTCGCGGCGCCCAGGTTTTCTCCTCTACGAGCGCACGCACGTGGCCCTCCTGTTCGACGCGCTGATCGCGGT
>CALFNG010000225.1 GCA_937902985.1 uncultured Myxococcales bacterium | reverse complement strand
CAGACAGCACCCTATCCTCCGGCGGGTCCGGTTCGTCGAGTGGCAGCGCCTCGTCGAGCGGCGGCTCCTCTAGCTCTGTTATTGCCATCTCCGTGGGCTCGGACTCGGCCTGTGCGCTGCTTTCGGGCCGCACCGTCGAGTGCTGGGGGCAAAACCAACAGGGCGAACTCGGCAACGGCACGACGGCCACTAGTGGGTGCTACTGCTCGACGACGCCCGTCGCGGTCTCCGGCCTTCGCGGCGCGACGGCGATCTCCGTGGGCACCAACTCGGCCTGTGCGCTGCTTTCGGGCGGCACCGTAGAGTGCTGGGGGCTCAACAGCGTCGGCCAACTCGGCAACGGCACGACGACCATCTCCTCGACGCCCGTCGCGGTCTCCGGCCTGAGCGGCGCGACGGCGATCTCCGTGGGCACCAACTCGGCCTGTGCGCTGCTCTCGGGCGGCACCGTTGAGTGCTGGGGCTCCAACAACTACGGCCAACTCGGCAACGGCACGACGACCGACTCCTCGACGCCCGTCGCGGTCTCAGGCCTGAGCGGCGCAACGGCGGTCTCCATGGGCTCCGCCTCCTCGGCCTGTGCGCTGCATTCGGGCGGCACCGTCGAGTGCTGGGGCTGGAACTACTACGGCGAACTCGGCAACGGCACGACGACCGACTCCTCGACGCCCGTTGCGGTCTCAGGCCTGAGCGGCGCGACGGCGATCTCCGTGGGCGGCTCCCCCTCGGCCTGTGCGCTTCTGTCGGGCGGCACCGTCGAGTGCTGGGGCGACAACGGCGACGACACACTCGGCAACGGCACGACGACCAACTCTTCGACGCCCGGCGCGGTCTCCGGCTTGAGCGGCGCGACGACGATCTCCGTGGGCGATTCGGCCTGTGCGCTGCTTTCGGGCAGCACCGTAGAGTGCTGGGGGCTCAACAACTCCGGCCAACTCGGCAACGGCACGACGACCAACTCCTCGACGCCCGTCGCGGTCTCCGCCCTGAGCGGCGCGACGGCGATCTCCATGGGCTCCGCCTCGGCCTGTGCGCTGCATTCGGGCGGCACCGTAGAGTGCTGGGGCTTCAACTACACCGGCGAACTCGGCAACGGCACGACGACCAACTCCTCGACGCCCGTGCCGGTGACCGTGACGTGGTAATGGCCCGAGGGAGCGTCTGATGCGCGCAATCTGTGCTGCATGGACCGTCACGCTCGGGGCCTAGCTCGTGGCGGGATGCAGCTCACTCCTCGGAATCTCAAGCCTTGACCGGCTGACGAGGACCGGGATCGCCGACACGCTCTCGACGCTCGACGAGCTGCGCGCGCACGGCGTCGACCTGGTGAGCGTCGCGGACGGCTTCGACCTGAATGGGCCGCAGGCCGAGGTGATCATCGCCGTCATGGCGTGGGCCGCGAAGATGGAGCAGCTCGCGACGAGCGAGCGGATCGCGGCAGCGCGCGAACGCATCGAGGGCCGAGGGCGGGCGCTGGGGGCGCCCGCGGCGGATGGCGCGCAGCGACGTCGAGCGCGCCGTCGCGTTGCATGCGCAGGGTCGCTCGGTTCGTCAGATCGCGGTTGCCCTCAGGGTCCCGCGCTCGACGATCGCGCGATCGCTTACGCGATGTGTAACGTGAGTTCGTCGAGGCGCGTCGCCGTACGGACCTGGGACCCGGTCTCCGGTGGTGGCATGGGGTGCCCTCGCGCGGGGGGGGGGCGGCGCTCTCTGCGAGGCAACCGAGACGGGGCGCGCGCGGGGGCTTGCCCGCCCCGTGTGCTCTGTTCGTTCGCATGGTAGGCTTCATACGTGACGCGCCACAGCCCTGCGAAGCTCCGCAAGTCGAACGGCCGGGCCCGCGATCCTGTAGGGGTCGACCTCAGCGACCCGCGGTACGCGCACCTGCGAGAGCAACTCAGGAACAGGGGCGAGCTCCTCACCCCCGAAGAGAGCGAAGCTGGACTGCGCTGGATTGAGACGGGCAAGGGTCGCCCGCCTTGCGTCTGATTCGGCTGTGGCCGAGCTATCTACAGGCTGCTCAGCAACTCGGCATCGTCGGGACTGAGGCCGGTCGGAAGGTCGCTGAGACGGCCCGCGCGCTGCAGCTCGCAGCCTCGCTTCCCGGCCCAGCCGATGCGACAACGCTCCTACCGGACGACGAGCGCGGAGTCTCGATACTCACGCACGTGCGCAGGGTGCGCGGCTGCAACCTGTGGATCTGGTACACGGCGACGGAGGAGGAGCTGACGCTGTTCGCGCTCACGGGCGTCCCGCCGCCGTAGCGACGCGCGGGGTAGGCTTCCTCCAGTCATGTCGAGGAAGGCCGACAGAGAGAAGAGCCGCAAGGCAGGGGAGCGGGAGAAGGGCCCGTTGCTACCGTGGCCCGACGTACCGAAGGTCGTTTTTGACTTCGGGCCGGACCACCGGCTGAACATGCGCGTCGGATGGATGCTGTCCGACCCCATGGGGATGACGGCCTACGTCGCGGGTGATGGCTACCGCGAGGCCGCGGAAGCGCTCTTCGAGCACGTCGACAAGAGCCCGGCGGTGTCCGACTTCGTCCTCTTCCCGTTCGCGTTTCTCTGGCGCCACTTTGTCGAGCTTTCCCTGAAGGAGATCATCGTCCTCGGCTACGCCCTTGACGGAAAGCAGGCGCCGAAAAAGCTCGACCACAGATTGCGTGCCCTCTGGCGTGATGCGAGGCCAGTTATCGAGAAGACGGGACCAAAGGGCGACCCCGCGCTCTCCAACGTCGAGGCGAGGGTCTTCTCGCTCGCGGACATCGATCCGAACTCCCAGGGCTTCCGGTACGCGACGGACACCGGCGGTGCGCGACACGCCCTACTGACGGCCGAGAGCTAGGGCAGCCTCGATCTCTCGCCTTGTGGCTGGATGATCGTCTGCCACAAGCCGCAGCCAGTGGCAGACCTTGGTGGCCCTGAACCACTCGTCGTCGGGCCACCACTCGTGCTCGATTCCTACGAGCTTCACATCATCCGGCGTCCAGATCCCGCGCTTGCCGATGTTAACGCGCCAGAAGCCGCCGCCGCTCAGGCCTGGCGCGTCGGGCAGCTTGGCCACGCGGCCCTTGGGTAGCGTCCCAACCAGCTCCCTCGTGCTGTAGCGAGCGAAGATGTCGAAGTCGGGGTTGGGATGAAACCGGGGGGCGATGCCCTTCGTGGGGAGGACGAACGTCGCGTAGCTCTGGACGGCGAAGCCGAACTCCGCCTGTCCGTCTTCTTTTGGCGTGATCTCCATGTGGTCGGGGAACCCGTACGAGAAGAGGGGCTCGCCCGGTACTCCCGAGTAGTACGGCAAGATCCCGTCGAGAGTCAGGAACTCCCGCCCCAGGTCGTGCGCCGTCGCCTCTGACAGTTCCAGCCATGCGACGTCCTCGCGGTCGCCGGCGCGCCCGCCTCGGAAGTTGAACCTCCGGGCGCGGAAGATGCTGCGGTTCGGGATGTTCGACAGCGCCAACACCCCGACTTCAAACGGCTCTTCTGGTACGTCCACGAAGTGATGCGCCGCAGTCGCCACGAGGTATGTGCCGCGGATCGACACGCACGTCCCGGTGCCCCGCCGGATGCCTCGCTCGTAGTTGGGGTCAAAGAGTCCGACGGCGACCGTCCGCCGGGCCACGTAGTCCGCGGCAGCGTCTGTCGCCGCGCGCTGAAGCTGGCCAGGCTCTTCGCAGTAGAACTCCGCCACGCGCGTAGGATGCAGTTCGCCGGGCACGCCGCAAGGTAGCACCCGCACCCGTGCATGGACGTCACGGCCGTTTTCTGAGATCGTGGTGGTGTGCGCTCACCGTGGTGCGCTGCGGCCTTGGTCCTCTTCGGGTACGCGCCGAGCCGGGTCTGTTCATACTCAAGCTCCGGAAGCTCACCCTTCAGGGTGACAAGGCGATCATCTCCTACGTCGAGCCCGTCGCCGTCGGGCGTTGACCCCCGGGAACCACATTCGACGGGTACGGAGTTCCGTTGCTAGCCTTCGGCGATGCTCAAGCTCGACCGGGACCGGGGTCTGTCTGACGCTGAGATGCTCACTGACTACGAGGCGCTAGTCGATGCCCTCGGTTGGCGAGACAAGGATCCGGAAGTTCGACTCCGGCTCGCCTCGCAGGCGGTGAACACCCCCAAGCGAACCGCCGACATCTCGCTGCCCATGAGCAAGACGGATCAGACGGGCGCGCACTCGAGGATCGTTCTGCCCTTCTCTCTGACCCCGTCGAGCGCGTCCCTCAAGGAAGCCACGTGGTTCGAGCTCCACGCCCACGAGAAGGTCAAGATGAACGTCGACGACCTGAAGAACTTCTGCCGCGCTGTGCTTGGCTTCTACGGAGACGAGTAAGCGCGTAGTCTCGCCCCTCATGGGGAAGAGGTTCGTGACGCTTGCGGGCGGACGAAGAGCCGCTTCATCTCGCAGCCGTCGTTCCCGATGGGCCTGAGCGCCACGCACCCGGCAACGACACCGTCGACCCTGGCGAGCAAGAGACGACCCTTGGGGGGGCCGTACGCAACCGGCAGCTCGGCAAGCTCTCGGTCGAAGCCTTGGAAGCAGGGGGAGAAGTTCAGGGACGCGGCGTACGCCTCGAAGAGCAGGCGGACCTGCGCGAGGTCATCCGCCGCCGTGACGGGTACGACGGTGACGCCGGACATCGCCGCGCATTCTAGCTCCGCGAAGCGAACGAGCGAACCACGGAACGATCGTGCCCGGGTCGAGCGGCTGGGGCGATCACGGGGACGGTCCGCCCTCGCTCCTCAGCTTCACGAACACCCCGCACAGCACGTCGAGGTCCCTGGCGATGAGCGCATCCAGCTCCGTGCGCCTGGGCGACGGCCGGGTCCAGCGGCGCTCGGCCTCGTGGGTGGCGAGGCGGCGGCGGACGAGTTCGAGATCGGAGAGGTCGAGGCCGATCTTCTCGGCGGCAACGAACATGGCGTCGACCTTCGAGGTGGCGGCGAGGCGGGTGCCGGTCCGCTCGGCCGTTGCGGCGGGCATGAAGGACTCCACGTAGAAGCTGTTCAAGACAAACCTGCCTCCGCATAGCCGTCCGCGCCAGGCCCGACGCGAAGCTCTGGCTGCGTGGTGTACGCTCAGCGATCGAGGAAACGGTGAGCAACCGGCCTGTAGAACCTGCGCCGTCAACGGTCAGGATCGGCCAGAGCCGGTCCACGACCGTCATCGCCAGCGCGGAGGGCCTCTCCGTCGCGCTCCCAACCGGGGCGGCGATCGTGCAGTCCGCCCGGATTTCGGTGCGGGCCGGTACTGTCGTTGCGATCCTCGGGCCGTCCGGGGCGGGGAAGACGACGTTCCTCCGTGCCGTCCTGTCGCCGGACGAACTTCGTCGTGACGGCTACATGGTGACGTGGCAGGCGCGCGAAGTGAAGGTCGCCCCTGCGTTCGTGCCCCAACGTGGCGCCCTGCTCGACCACCTCGACGTGAGCGAGAATATTGCCCTCGCACAAGCCGGTGGTGGGGTCCCGCGCAACGTGGCGCCGTGGTTGAAGGCCGTCGATTTGGACGAGGCGATGGGGGCGCCGGGTCGAGCCGTGGGGACGCTTAGCGGCGGGCAGGCTCAGAGGGTCGCCGTCGCACGGGTGCTCGCCGCCGGTAGGAAGCTCGTCGTCATGGACGAGCCCTCCGTCGGACTCGATCCGGTCGGCGTGCGGCTTCTCGCGCGTCTGCTCGTCAAGCAGGCGCGAGAGAACGACGCGGCCACGATCGCCGGCTTCGAATACACCTACGACATGGAGACGGGGGCGCTCAGGCGCGTTCGATGAACAGGATGGCGGTGTCCTGCCTGCCGGAACGGCCGGATCTCGCTCGAACGCTCGCGACACGGGAGCTGGACCACGTGCTCGCGGCCGTCTTCGGCATCTGGGACCAGGTGATCCCCAAGGAGCGCCTGTTCTCGAAGACCGCGCAGTTGGCGCTACCGCTGCGCGGGCCGAGGAAGGCGGAAGCGAGGCCGGCGCCAGAGGTGAAGAAGGCGGCCGACGACGACGGCTGACGCCGCGCATCTGCGACCGGCTGGTTGGCGGCCGACGGGCATCCTCTCGACCTTGGCGGTGGCCGCGTCGAGCGCGGAATGAATCGGCACAGGCTGCACACCGATCGGGTAGCACGTCGCGACGGTGCGGCTACGGGCACCTATCCTGCGGATCTCCATGCTGCGGTCTTGATCCTGCCCCTTTCGTTCCCCCCCTGCTACTTCTCGTGGTCGTCTTCGGCAAACGCCTCCGCCGGGAAGTCGTCGATGAAGCGATGCCCCTGCTTGAACTGCGTCCCCAGGTGCTGCGCGAACTGCTTGTACGGCACCTCGCCTGCCGCGGCCTTGCCTGCCTCGCCGGCGCTCGGTGCATGCGCCACGAACCACAGCCGCATGTACCGCCCGAACGCCTCGGACAGCAGCTCGAGATCGCGATGGTGGCGCGCCATGTCCCGACCGACATGATCGAACCTACGCAGGAGCAGCTCCGTATCGCTCTCGTTGCCGAGATGCTTTTGCAGCGCGTCTTCGATGACGGTGCGTTCGGAGATCCCGCTTGCTGCGCAATACTTCGCAAGCTTGTCGCGCAGTTCGACGGAAAGCCGCGCGCAGACTCGAACACGTCGAACTTTGGTCTTGGCCATGGGTACTCCCTTCCGTTGCACGGTGCTTGCGA
>CALFNG010000224.1 GCA_937902985.1 uncultured Myxococcales bacterium | reverse complement strand
CGCGACCGATGACGAGTCATGACGCGAGCGACGGAGACCTTGCTCTCGAGTGATGACTAGTCATGATAAGAGCGACGGGAACCTTGGTGTCTAGCGACGACGAGTCAGGTCGCGAGCGACGGGAAACGTGCTCTCGAGCGACGACGAGTCATCTCGCGAGCGATCGGAACCTGGCTCTCGAGCGACGGCGAGTCATCTCGCGAATGACGGGAACCTGGCTCTCGAGCGATGACGACTCATGTCGCGAGAGACGGGAAACATCCTCTCGAACGACGACGACTCATCTAGCTACCGACGGGAACCTGGCTTTCGAGTGACAACGACTCATGTCGCGAGAGACGGGAAACGTGCTCTCTAGCGACGACGAGTCATCTCGCGAGCGGAACGTGCCTTGCTCTCGAGCGACGACGAGTCATGTCGCGAGAGACGGGAGCCTTGCTCTCGAGCGACGACGAGTCATGTTGCGAGAGACGGGAGCCTTGCTCTCGAGCGACGACGAGTCATGTCGCGAGAGACGGGAACCTGGCTCTCGAGCGATGACGAGTCATGTCGCGAGAGACGGGAACCTGGCTCTCGAGCGATGACGACTCATGTCGCGAGAGACGGGCACCTGGCTCTCGAGCGATGGCGAGTCATGTCGCGAGTTATGGGAGACCTGCGCTCAAGCGGCAGCGAATCGGGGCGGGCCTCGCCATCCGAAAGGATCCCGCAATGAAGACGACAGCCCTTGCCCTCGGCCTGTTGGTCTCCACGTTGTCGCCGCCGGTGTTCGCGGCCGAGCATCACGTGAACGGCACGGCAATGACCTGGGCACTGTGGGTGGGGACCAAGTCGACGTCGGGATCGGGCGGCCCGATCATCATTTACTGGCACGGCACCGGAACAAACGGCTCCGAGGCAACCACCGGGCTCAGTATGGCCGCGCAAGGCGGCTGCCCGCCAGGACCCGGCCAGAGACGCAGGAATCGTGAGTCTCGACACCGTCCCTGCGACACGCTCGAGCACGCAATTTGGGGCGTCCTCAGCGTTGCCCATCGCGTACCTGACTCGCTAGGAGGGGAGACCTTTCGTATGGTGCGCGGGTGCAGCTCGTTTCGACTTCGCCCCGCACCGTCGCCGCTCAGTCGTCGAGGGTACGTTCTCCGCCTGCGGAGCCCAGTCAGGCCCGCTCATGAATCCGCCTGGTACCCCCTCGCGCGCGGTGCGCGCCTACGTCGAGTGGTCGCTACGTAACGGCCTCGTTCTCTGGATCGTTGCGCTCGCCCTTGCGATCCCTGCGACGGCTCGAACGGTCCATCTCTATGTGCACCTGCGGAGCGAGATCGAGCAGCTGCTTCCGCAGCAAGCGCCGAGCGTGCGCGCGCTCGACGAAATGCGCGCGCGGAACCCCGGCCTGGAATTCCTGGGCGTCGTGGCCCAGGTTTCCGATCTCTCGGACCTACCGGCGGCAGAGCGGTTCCTCGACGACCTCGCGGCTCGTATCCGCACTTACCCCGTCGAACTGGTGCAGGACGTGCGATCGAGCAACGCCGCGGAGAAGGCCTTCCTCGAACGGAACGCGCCGCTTTACGCGGATCTCGCCGACCTCAAGGAGATCCTGAGACGCATCGAAGCGCGACGTGACTACGAGGTCTCGAAGGCGCAGGGAGCGCTCCTCGAGGAGGAGGACCCGCCCCCGTCGCTCGACGCTTCGGACATCGAAAAAAAATACGACGCGAAGCTGTCGCGCGACCAGGCGGACCACCTCGAAAGCCGCGACCTGAAGGCGGCGATGCTCACCGTCGAGGCAGGAGCGTTCACGACCGGTGTCTCACAAGACCGCGAGCTCCTGCGCCGGGTGAAGGCCGACGTGTCGGCCCTCGATCCCGCCCGCTATGCCGCGGGCCTCCGGGTGGGGTACGCGTCGGACGTTGCGATCAACGTCGAGGAACTCGACGCGCTCGAGGCGGACCTCTCCGTCTCCTCGGTGCTCGTCGTAGTCGCCGTCATGTCGGCCATCGTCTTTTATTATCGATGGTGGAAGAGCGTTCTGGTCCTCTTTCCGCCGCTCCTTCTCGCGACGGTCTACGCGTTTTCGATCGCATCCTTACCCGTCTTCGGGGTCACTGAGCTCAATTCGAACACGGCGTTCCTCGGGTCAATCATCGTCGGCAACGGCATCAACGTCGGGCTCATCTTGCTCGCTCGGTACCGGGAGGAGCGCAGACGCGGCGCCTCCGTCGACGACGCGCTCGTCGTTGGCGTCTGGGGAGCGCGCCTCGGAACGGTCGCGGCCGCGGCCGCGGCCGGCGTCTCGTATGCCTCGCTCGTGGTCACCGAGTTTCGTGGTTTCCGGCAGTTCGGGTGCATTGGTGGCATCGGGATGCTCGCGTCGTGGGCGACTGCGTTCCTACTCGTGCCGCCCCTCATCAAGTGGCTCGACGACGGCAAGCCCATCGCCGCGAGGCAGCAGCCCGAGCGCGGCGGGCGCCTCGTGAACTTCGTCGAGCGGCGCGCGGGCCCCATCGTCGCCGTCGCCGCCGTTCTGGCCGCGTCGTCGGTGGTGCTCGTCGCGAGGTTCGATTCGTCGTTTCTAGAGCACGATTTCAACAAGTTGCGGCGGACCGACACATGGATCAACGGCGAAGGGTACTGGGGTCGCAAGATGGACGCGATCCTTGGACACTACCTGACGCCCACGGTCGTTCTGTGCGACACGCCCGAGCAAGCGCGGGTCGTCGAGAGGCTCGTTCGCGATGCGGCAGACCACGGCACGCTCGAGCCGATGGTCGCTCGCGTGGTGGGCGCCGATGACGTGCTCCCGACGGAGCAGGAGCCCAAGATCGCAGAGGCGCGAGCGATTCGCGAAGCGCTCACGCCGAAAATTCGTTCGCTGCTCGAGCCCGACAAGCGCGAGCAGATTGACCGCCTCCTCGGCGACTCGAACCTCGTGCCCATCGCGACGAGCGATCTCCCCCACTCGTTCACGATGGGGCTCCGGGAGCGCGACGGTTCGATCGGGCGCACCGTTCTCGTCTATCCGCGACCGTCCGACGCGCTCTGGAAGGCGTCGTCGATGCATCTCTTCGTCCGCACACTGCGCGACCTGGCGGGCGCCGCGGCCGGTCCGGACGGGACGGCTGGCCGGGTCGCGGGCTCGATCCCGTTGTCGAGCGACATTCTCTCGTCCATCGGACGCGACGCCCCGATCGCGAGCCTCGTCTCGTTTCTAGGCGTCGTCGTGGTCGTCCTCGTCGTGCTCCGAGCTCGAAGGGCGGCCTTCTACGTGATCGGAGCGCTGTTGCTCGGCGTCCTCTGGCTGGGTGGCGCGACGATGGCGCTGGGGATCAAGATCAACTTCTCGAACTTCATCGCGTTCCCGATCACGCTTGGCATCGGCGTCGACTATGCCGTGAACGTGATGACGCGATACGTGCAAGACGGAGAGCGCGACGTGCAAGGCGCCGTGAGGTCGACGGGCAGCGCGGTGGCGCTTTGTTCGCTGACGACGATCATCGGATACTCGTCGCTGCTTCTCGCCAGGAACCGCGCTCTGTTTCTTTTCGGATTGCTCGCGGTTCTCGGAGAGATCGCGTGCTTGACGGCCGCCGTCGTCGCGCTGCCGGCCTGGCTGGTGCTGACGCGTTCGCGGCGCGTGGACGCGCGGGCGAGCATCGAAGCGACACGGGGATGAGCTTCGCGACGGGTCGACCAGACGTCGCGAGGGCCAGGGCCCCGCGGTGTCCATCGGCGCCGCGTCAATCGGCCCGGCTCCGTCGTCACCAGATCGACGGGCGCGACGGTCCTCGCCGACGCGAACGGCATGACGTCGAGCGGGAGACCGGCCATGGTCTTCGGCGCGAGGTTCCGCGACCTGGCTGCGCTTGCCGCCTTGGGACCCGCGACGAAGAGGCGGACGGCGACGCGGTTCGTTCGCTCGCCATCGACGTAGCGGTAGCCGACGTCGACGCGACGCACGCCCTCGAAGGCCCGGAGATCTTTCTCGATGGGCCGCACCCGGCGCTGGTAGTCGAGGAGGCGTTCTTCGAGGTTCATTTGGCAGGTCTGGGCGCAGGTGGTGCGTCCGGCAGCTGCACCGAGCCGCTGAACGTCACGGCATGGCCGTCCTTGCCCTTGTCGGCTGGCGTCGAGTCGCTCCTCACGGCCACCGATATGGACGCGATGCAGGTCGGCGTCGACCGGAAGTCTGCGCCCGTGAACCACGAGTCGCACGCCCCAGGCCCGTATACCGCGCTGCCCCCCGCCACGCTGGACTCGGCGAGCGACTGCATCCCTGCGAGCGTGGACAGACTCGAATCCAGCCAGGCGCGTTCGCATCGAGCAAAAAGAGGTTCGCAAGCTGCAAGAGGCGCGGCGGTGCAGCCTCGAGCGCGCTGGCCGAGCGGCGGACACAGCGGCCTCGACGGCGAGGTCGGATCCGCACAGGCCGCGCATTCGGCTCGCCTGGCGTGGCCGCGCTTCGAGCGCCTCGCGCGCTCGGGCGTGTTTCGCAAGCGGCCGACACGATTGGCATCCGCCCTGCAACAGCGTGCGCGATGCGCGCGCTGCTCGTCCATCCCGAGTTTCCAACCACGTACTGGGGCTTCCAACACAGCCTGGACCTGATCGGCAAGCGAGCCACGTTGCCGCCGCTCGGGTTGATCTCGGTGGCGGCGCTGTTGCCGCCCGATTGGGACATCCGGCTCGTGGACATGAACGTTCGGCCGCTGGAGGCCGACGACGTGCGCTGGTCCGATGTCGTGCTGACGGGCGGCATGCTCGTGCAGGAGCCGTCGCTGCACGAGGTCCTGGCGCTCGCACGGCGGCTCGGCCGGCGGACGGTGGTCGGGGGACCGGCGTGCACGACCTCGCCGGAGCGATTCGACGACGCGGACTGCTTGTTCCTCGGCGAAGCCGAGGGTCGGGTCGAAGCGCTCGTCGCGGCGATCGAGGCGCGGCCCGGCACGCCGCGCATCCTCGAGGCTCCGGCGGCGCGTCCGTCGCTTCACGAGGTGCCGGTTCCTCGGTTCGACCTGCTCGACATCGGGAGCTACCGCTCGATGTGCATCCAGACGTCGCGCGGCTGTCCCTTCATGTGCGAGTTCTGCGATATCATCGAGATCTTCGGGCGCGTGCCGCGGCTGAAGAAGCCTGACCAGGCGATCGCCGAGCTCGAGGCGCTGCGCGCGCTGGGCTACCGGGGCGAAATCTTCATCGTCGACGACAACTTCATCGGCAACAAGAAGGCGGTCCGGGCGACACTCGGCGAGCTCGCTCGCTGGCAAGCGCAGGCCGGGTACCCGTTCACGTTCTACACCGAAGCGAGCCTGAACCTGGCCACCGACGAGAAGCTCATCGAAGCGATGCGCGAGGCGAGCTTCACGTCGGTGTTCATCGGGATCGAGACGACCGACGCCGTGGCCTTGAAGAAGACCGGCAAGCGCCAGAACATCGGCATCGACGTCCCTGCGGCGCTCGACCGGCTCACGGCCGCCGGGATCGAGGTGATGGCGGGGTTCATCGTCGGCTTCGACGGCGACGGACACGAGAGCTTCGAGGCACAAGAGGAGCTGCTTCGCGACGCGCCGCTGCCGCTCGCGATGACGGGCCTCTTGATCGCTCTCCCCGCCACGGCCCTGTGGCGCAGGCTCGAGCGCGAGGGGCGGCTGCGCGATCACTCCGATGGCGATGCTTTCTCGCGGCCGAATTTTCGACCCACCATGCCCGAGCGCGAGCTCGTCGAGGGCTACGCGGCGCTCCTGTCCCGACTCTACCAGGCCGACGCGTATTTCCGGCGGAGCGCGGTGCTCGTCGACCGCATCGGCGCGCCGGCCCACCCCACGACGCCGCTCTTCGAAGACGTGCAAGTCGCGGTTCGCTCCATCTATCGTCTCGGGATTCGCGGCGCGAGGCGAGCGCTCTTCTGGCGGCTGCTCGTGCGCGCTCTGCCGCGCGGACAGCACGCCGTGCGGGTGGCGATCGCGTGCGCCGTGCGCGGCGAGCACATGATCCGATACACCGAAGAGGTGGTCCTCCCGCGGCTCGCGGAGGCTCTCCGCCAGGTCGAAGCCGAGCCGTCGGCCGCGGTATTGCCGCTGCGCCGGGTGTCGCTGCCGGTCGTCGGCGCGCCCCCGCCGGTCGGCGAGCGCGAACCGATGCTGTCGGCCACGTGATCTTCCCCAGGGGGCTCCGCTACGGATACGACGCTGGCCCTCGGTCAGGGGCGAGTCGAGCACGAGCTCGGTCATTCCGAGGATCTCATTGGCCACCGTGGCCAGAAGTTGAGCGTGCGGTCCGCTGGGCTGTCAGAACCTGACCGTCGCGATCGGGAGCCCGAACACGGCCGGCGGAATGGCTCCGGCAAGCGGGGGCTCGTGGTGATCGAAGGGCGGCGTGGTCACCGGCGCCACAGCGGACCCGGGAGAAAAGCCCTGGTCGACCGTGGTGCTCCCGTTGGCGATCATGAGTCCGACGCCAAGCGCGATCGAGGCGACGATACCCACGACCCCGGCGGCGACCACGGCATTCCCGACGGGGCTTCCATGGCCCCCGCCATTGATCGGAGGGTTCAATGCCGAGGCCGTCGCGATGGTGCCCAGGAACGCGATCGGCGGACCGGCCGCGAGGACCACGACCCCGGACACGAATCCGTTCTTCGTCGCTGCATGCACGTCGAGGGATACGTGGTCGCCAGCCCGGGCCTGTAGCGAAAACGGTGCCGAGGGCTTCACCCCGGGGCCCGCGATGCGGTAGCGCCCCTCCGCGGGAACGTTGCGCTCGCACGGTGTCGAGCAGACCGTGGCCCAGGCGCCTTCGGGCGTCGCGTACTGCAGCTCGGCCGCACCCGAGCCGTGCAGTTGCAGGTACGTCGTCGGCAGCTGACTCGGCCAGAAGATCGGCGGGGAGGGGGCCGGCGTCGGAGGGGACGGTCTCTCGCTCTGCTCGCTCTGCCCGTAGATGAAATTCATGACGTCGCGTCGGGGCACCGCGATGACGTCTCCCGCCGGAAGCCGGATCCGCACCTCGACGTCGGGAACGACCGCTACGATCGTTCCACGGAGTACCCGACCGTCGCGGAGATAGAGCGTATCGAGGTCGACCGCGGTCGTTGCCGGGGCATCGGCGGGGGACGTTTGAGCCCGCGCCGCGGCCGGCCACGCGGCGCCAAGCGCGGTAGCCATGACCCCGATTCGAAACGATCGCGGGACACGCATGCGACGGTCTCCCTTCACGTCAGCACGTCGCGCCGGGTGACGCTATCCCGAACTTCCCACTCGGCGTTTGCGGGGCTCCGCCACGCCGTGCGAGTCGCACTGCATGGCGGCGCGTCGAGCGTTTTCCGCGATGCCGATCACGTGCTCCGGGCTGCGGCAAGCGTCCGGCCAGCGCGTGCCAGGCGGCGTTGCTTGCGAATGGATCCAAGAACGTGGAAGAAATGGACCGACGTGGCTTAGATGGCGTGATGGCCACACGGAAGGCGTCGGCGGTCACCAGCGATGCTCGGTTCGGCGCCAAGGAGTGCGCTGCTCTCGACTTTGGAGGCGCGCAGTTCGAAGATTGCAAGTTCGACCACGGCGATCTACGGGGCCGCGAACTGAACGGTGCCAAGTTCGTCGACTGCGCGTTCGATACGTGTGACCTGGTCGTGGCGAGGGTGATCGACTGCGTTTTCTTGCGGGTTCGCTTTCGAGGATGCCGCCTGGGGGGGATCAACTGGTCGCAGTCTCGTAAGCTAGAGGCTGTCTCCTTCGACAGCTCCCAGCTGAACGACGGGAGCTTTCTCGGCCTCCGGCTCGACGGATGCGCCTTCACCGACTGCGTTGCGCGTGGCACGACCTTTCGCGATGCGAACCTGGCGAAGGCGAGCTTCCGTGGCTCGAACCTGTCAATGGCCGAGTTCGTGAATTGCGATCTTCGCGGCGCCGACTTTCGCGGCGCCACCGACTACGCGTTGAGCCCCTTGGAGAACCGCGTCGAGAAGGCTCGCTTCTCGCTTCCCGAGGCCGTGAACCTGCTGAAAGGCTTCGGGATCGTCCTCGAATGAGCCTGCTCCCGCCGATCCTCGCGCGAGCCGAGACGGAGCACTGGGTTCGACCCGTGCGAGCTCCTGAGCGCCGACGCGCGCAGCGAGCTCCGCCCCGAACATCGGCCAGCGGCAGGCCGGCGGCGGATGGGAGCTCAAAAAAGGGACGCCCCTGCGCACGCCTCGAAGGCACGGACAGGGGCGGTACCGAGAAACCTAGGATCCCTCTCGGCGTGGTAGCAACGCTCGAAGGGGCCGCCTATTCCGCGCGCACCCACGAATTCAGGGCGCCACGAGCGACACCGTGTCCCAGAACGCGCAGGGCGCCTTCTCGAGGCCGTTTCCCGTGGTGATCTGCTTGTCGAGTGTCTGGTACCGGCGCAGCTCCCGGTCGAACACGAACCCGTTGAACGGCGCCTCGAACCGCAGGATGGCCGCCGCAAACGCGCGCCCGTAGGTGTCCACCTCGGACACGCAAAGTTACAGCCAGAGCCAGGGGGTCTTTCGCTCCACGTACGTTCTCAAGTTCGGGAACCTGGCCTTCGTGCCGTTCGACATGCTCTTACCCGTCGTCGACCGATTCATCGGGGCTCGCATCACCCATGCCCTCTTCTTCTGATCGGGCGCCCACGACTTTTGATACGGTGCCCGCGTGAAACGCGCCGCCGACCGCGAAAGCCGCGAAAAGCGCGACGATCGCGGCAATCGCGACGAACCCTGCGGCGGATCGGCCGGCCGATGTTGAGTTGCCAGAACGTGCGCGTCCAGTTCGGCGGGATCACAGCCCTCGACGGCGTCACGTTCGACGTGGCCAAAGGCGAGATTGTAGGGCTCATCGGCCCGAACGGCGCCGGCAAGACCACGATGTTCAACTGCATCAGCCGGCTTTATCCGGTTCACGGGGGCGACATCCTCTTCGAGGGGCGTTCGCTCCTCGCCGAGCCACCGCATCGGATCGCGACCCTCGGCATCTCGCGCACGTTCCAGAACGTCGCGCTCTTCGACACGCTGACCGTCGCCGACAACGTGATCCTCGGCGCGCACGGGCACGCACACGCGCACGCAAAGCGCCGGTTCTTCGGAGAGGCGTTCCGTCTCGCGTCTGCCCTGCGCGCCGAGCGTGCGCTCGCGGACGAGGCCGCGGAGCTCATGGCGGAGCTCGGACTCGAGAGCGTCGCCCAGCGGACCGCGCGCGACCTGCCCTTCGGTACCCGAAAGCGCATCGAGCTCGCACGCGCGCTCGCCGCCAGGCCGCGCCTCCTCATGCTCGACGAGCCGGTCGCCGGGCTCAACCATGCCGAGATCGACGAGCTCACGGGCTTCATTCGTGGCTTGAAAGGCCGCCGCGGGCTGACGGTGCTGCTGGTCGAGCACCACATGAACATGGTGATGGGAGTCTCCGATAAGGTCGTCGTCCTCGATTTCGGTCGACGCATCGCCGACGGGCCTCCGGCGGCGGTGAAGAACGACCCCGAGGTGATCCGCGCGTACCTGGGAACCGCGTCGTGAGTCTGCTCGCGCTCGCCGGCCTGAGTGCTCACTACGGTTGCGGTCCGGTGCTGCACGGAATCTCGCTCGACGTCGCGGCCGCCGGCGTCAGCGTCGTGCTGGGGGCCAACGGCGCGGGGAAGACGACGCTCCTCCGCGCCGTCTGCGGCATGATCGCGCGCGAAGGCACGGTCGAGTTCGATGGGGCGCGCATCGATCGCATGGCCACGCCCGATGTCGCGCGCCTCGGCATCGCTCACGTGCCCGAGGGTCGCGGCACGTTCCCCAATCTCTCCACGGAGGAGAACCTGCGCCTCGGCGCTTGCAGCCGTCGCGGTCCGCGCGATCGGCGGGCGATCGCCTCGCTCTTCGAGCGCGTCTACCAGTACTTTCCGAAGCTCGCGCAGCGCCGCCGCCAGCAAGCGGGTACTCTGTCGGGCGGCGAGCAGCAAATGCTCGCCCTGGGGCGAGCGCTCATGTCGAGTCCCAAGCTGATGCTCCTCGACGAGCCCTCGTTCGGACTCGCGCCGCTCGTGGTCGAAGAGCTCTACCGGATCATGCGCGACATCAACGCCGACGAGCACGTCGGCATCTTGCTCGTCGAGCAGAACGCGGCCATCGCCCTCGACCTGGCCGATCAGGTGTATCTCTTCGAGACCGGTCGGGTGGTCATGGCGGGCCCGCCCAAAGACCTCCGCGGCGACGAGGCACTCCGTCGCGTCTATCTCGGGTATTGAGGCCGACGTGGAAGGACTGCTGCATCAGGTGTTCGCCGGCCTCGCCAACGGCGCCATCTACGCCAGCCTCGCCCTGGCGCTGGTCATGATTTATCGCGTCACCCATTTCGTCAATTTCGCTCAGGGCGAGCTCGCGCTCTGCTCCACGTATTCGGCCTGGGCCCTGATCGAGGCGGGTGCCAGCTACTGGGTGGCGTTCGTCGTCACGGTCGCCCTGTCGTTCGCGATGGGCGTCGTCATCGAGCGGGTCGTCATCCGGCCGGCCTCGCGTGCGCCGGCGCTCTCGGTGGTCATCGTCTTTATCGGGCTGATGGTGGCGCTCAACAGCGTGGCCGGGTGGATCTTCGGGTACTCGACCCTCTCGTTCCCGAGTCCGTTCCCCGCGGAGCCGCCGTTCGGCAATCACTACATCGGGTCGCACGAGCTCGGCGTCATCGCCGTGACCCTCGGCATGCTCGGCCTCCTCTACGTGTTCTTTCGCTTCACGACGCTCGGGCTGGTCTTGCGAGCCGTGGCCGACAACGCAGAGTCGAGCCGGCTCGTGGGCATTCGCGTCGAGCGGATGCTCGGGCTCGGCTGGGGCCTGGCGGCAGCGATAGGCGCGGTCGCCGGGATCATGATCGCGCCGATCGTGTTCCTCGACCCGTCGATGATGTCCGGGGTCATGCTCTACGCCTTCGCCGCGGCTCTGCTCGGCGGAATCGACAGCCCCATCGGCGCCGTGGTGGGCGGCTTCATCGTGGGCGTCCTCGAGAACCTGATGGGCGCCTACGTCATCGGTACGGAGCTGAAGTTGACGGTCGCGCTCGTGCTCATCGTCGTCGTGCTCGTCGTCAAGCCCTCGGGTCTCTTCGGTCAACCTGTGGCGGCGAGGGTTTGATGGTGGCCGGCGCCTTCGATCGGGGCATCGCCGGGGCGCAGCGTGACGGCGTCGCTCGCAGGGCATTGTCGGTCGCCACGGTGGTGGCGATCGTCGCGGCTTGCGCGATCCCGCTCTGGGGCAGCCCGTATCAGGTGTTCCAGATGACGCTCGTGGTCATCGACGCGATCGCGCTCCTCGGGCTGAACCTCCTCACCGGCTACGGGGGGCAGATCTCGCTCGGGCATGGCGCGTTCTTCGGGGTCGGCGCGTACACGACGGCCGTCCTCATTCACAGCTGGAACGTCCCCTACCTCCTCACGCTCCCTTGCGCCGGCCTCGTGTGCCTCGCGCTCGGCTTCGTCTTCGGTCTTCCGGCGGTGCGCCTCGACGGGCTTCACCTCGCTCTCGCCACGTTCGCGCTCGGCGTGGTCTTGCCGCAGGTCCTCAAGTACAAGGGCATCGAGGCGTGGACGGGCGGCGTGCAAGGCATCTCGCTCGAGAAGCCCGCGGTGCCCTTCGGCCTGCCGCTCTCGCCCGATCAGTGGCTCTATTGCGTCGCGCTCGCCGTGGCCGCCGGTCTGTTCGCGCTCGCACGCAATGTGATGCGAGGGGCCACGGGGCGCGTGATCGTGGGCGTTCGCGATAGCCCCGTCGCCGCATCGTCGGTCGGGATCGACACCGCGCTCACCAAGGCCGCCACCTTCGGCGTCAGCGCGATGCTCACGGGCATCGCGGGCGCGCTGAGCGCGCTCGTCGTGCAGTTCGTCGGGCCCGACAGCTTCACGATCTTCCTCTCGATCTCGCTCCTCGTGGGAATCGTCGTGGGCGGTCTCGCCTCGATCTCCGGCGCCGTCTTCGGCGCGCTCTTCATCCAGTTCGTTCCCAACCTCGCCGATGACGTATCCAAGGCCGCGCCGTCGGCGGTGTACGGCGTCGTCCTCATCGTGAGCGTCTACCTGATGCCCTACGGCGTCTCCGGCCTTCTCCGCAAGGCAAAGGCGCGAGCCTTTGCCTGGATCGACGCGCGCCACTCCAGATCGGTCACGTCACAGCCAACCAAGCCAACCAAGCAGGGGTCATGATGCTCGCTCCGTCACCATCCACGTCACAGACCGTGTCACGATCGGTGCTGCTCGCGTGTGGCGCGTTGCTCGGCTTCGTCGCGGTCGGCTGCAAGCACGGCGACTCGAGCGAAAAGCCCGGCGACAAGGCCGCCGCCGCGGCGCCCGCCGAGATCAAGATCGGCCAGACGATGCCCTACAGCGGGCCGGCGTCGGCCTACGGAACGATCGGCAAGGTGGAGGCCGCGTACTTCCAGAAGGTCAACAAGGAAGGTGGCGTCAACGGGCACTCGATCAACCTCGTGAGCGTCGACGACGGGTACAACCCCGCGAAGGCCATCGAGCAGGTGCGCAAGCTGGTCGAGCAAGACCAGGTCTCGTTCATCTTCCAGTCGCTGGGAACGCCCTCGAACGTCGCGATTCAGCCGTATCTCAACACCAACAAAGTGCCGCAGCTCTTCGTGGCCACCGGCGCCACGCGATGGAACGACCCGGAGCACTTTCCGTGGACCATCGGGTTCAACCCGAGCTACGAGCTCGAGGGGAGCACCTACGGCAGGTACATCGCGACCCACCAGCCGGGCGCGAAGATCGCCGTCCTCTACCAGAACGACGACTACGGCAAGGACCTGCTCAAGGGCCTCAAGGCGGGCCTGGGGGACCAGGCGAAGAGCGTCATCGCGGAGGCCACCTACGAGGTCTCGGACCCCACGGTCGACTCGCAGGTCGCGACCCTGAAAGCGTCCGGCGCCGACACGTTCGTGAACGTCACGACCCCCAAGTTCGCGGCGCAAGCGATCCGCAAGGCGTACGACATCGGCTGGAAGCCGAAGCAGTACCTGAGCAGCGTGTCGGGCTCGGTCGGTTCCGTGTTGACGCCGGCGGGCCTCGAGAAGGCCGTCGGAATCAACACCGTCGGTTACTTCAAAGACCCGACCGACAAGCAGTGGGACGACGATCCGGCCATGAAGGAATGGCGGGCCTTCATGAAGGAGTCGCTGCCCGAGCTCAGCACGTCCGATCAGAACAACACGTACGGGTACATCGCGGCGCAGACGATGATCCAGGTGCTCAAGCAGTGCGGCGACGACCTGTCGCGAGCGAACGTGATGAAGCAGGCCGCGAGCCTCAAGGGGTTCGCGCCGCCGCTCCTCTTGCCGGGGATCGCGCTCGACACCGGCCCGAACGACTTCTCCTTGTTCGAGCGGCTGCTGCTCGTGCGGTTCAACGGGACCACGTTCGTGCCGGTGGCCGACGCGGCGGTTGTGTCGAAGTAGGCGTTCGGAGTCGCGTGCGGGTGGGCCCGTCCGGGAAGGCGTGCCCAGCTAGCCAAGACGCGCGAACGCTGCGAAACTGCGCCGCATGGATCGGGTCTCTCCGGAAGCCGTGGGGCTCTCGAGCGCCGGACTCGCACGCATCGATGACCACCTGCGCGCGCGCTACGTCGACGCGGGGCGGATCGCGGGGGCGCTGACGCTCGTGGCCCGGCGGGGGAAGGTCGCGTTCCTCTCGCCCGTCGGGCAGATGGACCGCGAGCGCTCGAAGCCGATGCGAGCCGACACGATCTTTCGCATCTATTCGATGACCAAGCCGGTGGCGTCGGTCGCGCTCATGATGCTGCACGAGCGCGGGGCCTTTCAGCTCGGCGATCCCGTGCACAAGTGGCTGCCGGCCTGGGAGCACCTGCGCGTCTACAAGTACGGGCAACATCCGAACTTCGTCACTGTCGCGGCCGACCGCGCGATGACCGTACGAGACTTGCTGACGCACACGTCCGGTCTCTCTTACGGCATCATGGAGCGGACGCACCTCGACGCCGCGTACCGGAAGCTCTCCATCGGCGACGGGCCGGGGACGCTCGCCGACATGATGGCGAAGCTGTCGCAGCTGCCGCTCGCTTTCTCGCCCGGCGCACGGTGGGGCTACTCGGTCGCAACCGACGTGGTCGCGCGCCTCGTCGAGATCTTGAGCGGCGAGCGATTCGACGACTACCTCTTCAACCATATCTTCCAGCCGCTGGGTATGGTCGACACCGGCTTCACCGTAGCCGCCGACAAGGTGCCGCGCTTCGCCTCGAACTACGTGCGATCGCCCGACGGGGGCATGACGCTCTTCGACGACGCGGTCGACAGCAAGTACGCGCGACCGAAGACGCTCCTGTTGGGCACTTCCGGCCTCGTGTCGACGGCGGTTGACTACCTGCGGTTCGCGGAGATGCTCCGTCGCGGCGGAGAGCTCGACGGCGCGAGGATCCTGGGCCCGCGAACGGTCCGCCACATGACCGCCAACCACCTGCCCGGCGGCGCCGATCTCGCGGCGATCGCCACCGAGTCGTCGTTCAGCGAAGTGCGTTACGAAGGCGTGGGCTTCGGCCTCGGCTTCCACGTCAGCATAGATCCCGTGCGAGCCCAGGTCCCCGGCTCGGTGGGCGAGTACGGGTGGGGAGGCATGGCCAGCACCGCGTTCTGGGTCGACCCTGCCGAGGACCTCACCGTCGTCTTCATGACGCAGCTGGTCCCCTCGAGTGCGCTCACCGTTCGCAGCGAGCTCAAATCGATCGTCTACGGCGCCATCCTCGACTGAGGGAGAAACCGCTAGGAGTAAAGACGCAAGAGGGCGAAGACGAGCACGCCGGTGACGGAGACGTAGAGCCAGATCGGGAAGGTGTATTTCGAGACGGCCTTGTGGCGGGGGAAGCGCGCCGACAGCGAGAAGAAGAGGCTGAAGAAGACGAGCGGCAGTGCAACCGCCGACAGCAAGACGTGCGAGACCAGGATGAAGAAGTAAACGGGGCGCACCGCGCCGTGGCCGCCGAACTTCGTGTCGCCGTGGACCGCGTGGTAGACGATGTACGAGACGAGAAAGAGCGCCGAGGCGCCCACCGACACGAGCATGCGCTTGGCGTGGGTCGCAATGTCGCGGCGGCGAATGGCGCGGTAGGCGAGCACGAGGAACACCGCGCTCGTTCCGTTCAGCAGGGCGTTGAGGGCGGGCAGCCACGAGACCCAGACGGGGACTTCGACCGCGCGGCCGTGCCCGTAGATGACGCCGACGAGGAGCAACAACGCCGCAGCGCTTGCCCCGAGAATGACGACCGTCGCGCGCCTGGCGCTCGTGGTCTTCAACGCCTCGAGCTGGTACGGAATCGGCGCGGTCATTGCGCGCGGCTGCTTAGCACGGCGGTCAGCGCTTCTCGCGGCTGGCCCGCTTCTCGTCGCGGGTGAGCTTGGGGGGTTCGCCCCATTCGTCGAGCGTTCGAGGCGGAATGAGCAGGCCGATCACGAGCTCGCCATGATGATTCACCTTGGAAAGCACCCGAACCCGCTCGAAGCCGCGGGCATGAGCCAGCTCTTCGATCTGATGCATGAGAGCCCGGACCATGAGGTTCATACGGAACACATGAACAGTCCTCCTCCGGGCGTCAAGACTCGCCGGCTGGGGGCGGATCTCTTTTCTCCTTCGGGCGTGAAGACAACGGGCGACGCGGAGAGATGCTGCGACTACGACCGCGGGGGCCCTTTCATCGCGTCGGGCAACTCGAGCCCGTGCTCCTGGAGCTGCGGCAGGAATCCGGGTTCGACGCAGGTCGGGACGAGGTCGCTGACGACGCGGTTGTTCTCGTCCATTCCGCGGTATTCGCGGACGAATAGATCCTGGACCCCGTAGCGCTGGGACTCGAGATCGTAGCCTTTCACTTCGGTGACGTGCGTCACTTTGCGGGACCCGTCTCGCAGACGCGACACCTGCACGACGAGCTGCACGCCGGAGCCAATCTGCTGGCGCATCGCCTGCAAGGGCATGTCGATGTCGCTCATCATGCACATCGTCTCCAGGCGCGTGAGGGTGTCGCGCGGGTGCGTCGCGTGCAGCGTCCCCATGCATCCGCCGTGACCGCTCGTCATGGCCTGTACGATGTCGAGCGCCTCTCCGCCCCGGATCTCTCCGACGACGACGCGGTCGGGGCGCATGCGGAGCGTTGCCCGGAAGAGATCGCGAATGCTGACGGCCCCCTGGCCCTTGGCGTCGGCCGGCCGCGCCTCGAGCTGTACGACGTGCGGTTTCTGGAACTGCACCTCGCGCGAATCCTCGATGACGACGACGCGATCGCCGTCGGGAATGAAGCCCGACAGCGCGTTCAGCATCGACGTCTTGCCGCTGCCGGTGCCGCCGGCGACCATGATGTTGAGCTTCGACATCACCATCACCTGGAGCGCCGCCGCGGCCACGCCGGTGAGCGACCCGAACTGCACGAGGCGCTCCACGGTGAGCGCCTCCTTGAAGAAGCGACGGATCGCGACGTGCGGTCCATCGGGCGCGATGGGAGGCAGGAGAGCCTCGACGCGCGAGCCGTCGGGGAGCCGACCCTCGAGGATCGGGTGCGCTTCGTCGACGTATTTGCCGACGTACTGCGAGAGGTTCCGGAGCGCCGCGAGCAGCGCCTCCCGGCTCGCGAAGCTCGCGGGCACGCGCTCGAGGATGCCCCCTCGCTCGATGTAGATCTGGTCGGGCCCGTTGATCATGATCTCGCTCACCGACGGGTCGTCGAGATAGGGACGGACGGGAGCGAGGAACTGGAGCAGCGTTTCTTCGAAGACGTTCTTGGGGATCATGGGACACTCTCGAGCAGCGATGTGCGGGCCGCCTCCGCATGCTCGTCCTCGCGGCCAGGCCGGATGTTTTCGCGAGGCTGGCGGTCGGCGTCGAGCTTCACAGGTAAGCCTCGCCGGGACCGACCAGGCCCATCACGATGAAGTCGTCGAGGAAGGTCGGCAAGAAGCCGGTGGCGCGGAACACGCCGAGGACCTTGCCCTCGGGGCCCGTGCCCGTGCGGTGGAACTCGAAGATGGGCACGATCTCGATCTCGCCCGAGTCGTCGATGCCGACGATCTCCGAGATCGCGGTGATCTTTCGGCTCCCGTCCGACAGCCGGGACTGCTGAACGAGCACGTGGACACTCCGGGCGATCAGCTCTCGAATGGCGCGGACCGGGAGCTCGATGCCCGCCATGAGGACCAGCGTCTCGAGCCGAGAGACGGCTTCGCGAGGGCTGTTGGCGTGCGTGGTCGTGAGCGATCCGTCGTGGCCCGTGCTCATGGCCTGCAGCATGTCGAGCGCCTCGCCCCCACGGCATTCGCCGACCACGATGCGGTCGAGCCGCATGCGCAGCGCGTTCCTCACGAGGTCGCGGGTCGTGTATTCGCCCGAGCCTTCCATGTTGGCGGGCCGCGTCTCGAGCGACACCACGTGGGGCTGCTGGAGCTGCAGCTCGGCCGCGTCCTCGATGGTCACGATGCTCTCGTCGGAGGGGATCGCGGCCGAGAGCACGTTGAGGAGCGTGGTCTTGCCGCTGCCCGTTCCGCCGGCGATGACGATGCTCTTCTTCGCGATGACGCTCCGCGTGAGGAACGTGCCGATCTGGGGTGTCAGCGCGCCGAACTCGATGAGCTTCTCGAGCGTGAGGGGCGATCGCGAGAACTTGCGGATGGTGATGGAGGACCCGCGGAGGGCGAGCGGCCGGATGATCGCGTTGACGCGCGATCCGTCGCTGAGCCGCGCGTCGACGAGCGGCGACGACTCGTCGATTCGCCGCCCGAGCGGCGTGAGGATCCGCTCGATGACCGCGCGAACCCGCTCGTCGTCGGTGAAGCGCGCGTCTGTCCGGAAGAGCTTTCCCCCTTGCTCGATGTAGATCGTGTCGGGATCCACGACCATGATCACGTTGATGCTGGGATCGGCGAGGAAACGCTCGAGAGGGCCCAGGCCGAGCGCCTCGTCGGCCAGCTCGCCCACCAGGGCGTCGCGGTTCGTACCCTCCGGGATGCGGCCGTCGAGGGAGCGAACGATCCGACGGAGCGCGTTCACGACCTTCGGACGGAGCGAGGGGTCTTCGATCTTCGACGCCTCGACCGTCGCGAGCTCGAGGTGGTCGACGAGGAGCTTGTGGATCTCGCGCCGGAGTTCGACGTTCTCGTGCCTCGTCCTCTCTTCGGATCGCTCCGCGGCCCGTTCGTTCGACGGATCCGCGCCGTTGGGCCGGGCGAGCGCCTCGCCAGCCGGTCGAGACCCCTGGAGCGTGAGGCCCCTCGAGTTCACGGGCATCGGCGCGGGCATCGTGGGCTTCAGTGCCTTCTCGGAGGCGCTCTCCACCGTCTTGGCGATGCTCGGATCGGAGGTCTCGAGCCACACGGTGTGATCACCCAGCACGATCGGCACGCCGAAGGGGACGTCGGTCGACGAGCCACGGACGAAGCGGTCGCCGGCGAGCGTCCCGTTGGTGGACGAATCCGTGACCCGCATCCGATGGCCGTTCATGTCGACGCTGACGTGGGTTCGCGAGATGAGGGCGCTCTCGATCGGCAAGGTGCACGTCGGGGCGCGCCCGATCGTGAGGATCCCCGTCGTCACGTCGATGAGCCGCCGCTCGGCGCGGCCTTTGGATTCGATGACGACCTGAACGAGCATCGGCGGGCTCTAGCCGCGCTACAGTAGACGACGCGGCTTCGTCGGGGGAGCGCGAAACGCTATCCTCCACGTCGACGCCCATGCAGCCTCGCGCTCGCGCCATCTACTTCGTGACCCTGCTCACGGTCCTCGTGGTGGTGCAGGTCCACGCCCAGTTCGCGCAGCTCGACGCGGGGTACCGCCCGCTGTCGCATCCGCCGACGCGGGTGCCGTATTCATGGGACATGTTCGCGATTCGCCTGGACCGCTGCGTGGTCGGCTGGGACCCGCCGCTCGAGGTCGAAGGCGCGCGCGTGGCACGGTGGCACGATCGCGAACCTGCCATCGAATTCGACACGGTCTTCAACGATGCCGACTGGTACAAGGCGAGCGCCGAGAGGGGATGCACCTACCGCACCGAAGCCAGGACGCTCGCGAGCCTGATGTGTTTCAGCAGCGACGGCGGGGTCCATGAGCTCAGCTTCGACTGCCCTTGATCGGGCCCCGCAGTGGCTCGACGCCCAGGACACCGGCAACGCGCTGGTCACCTTTCGCCGCGTGCTCGCGGCGATCTGGGTGGTTTACGACGTCGTGGATCTCGCATGGGGAATGACCGAGCGCTCCCGCATCTGGTTCCCCCACGACCGAAGCGTCGAGCTTCTCGTGCTGCAGGCGGTGCTCGTCGTCAGCGGCGTGATGCTCGTGGTCGGGAGGTTCGTCTGGATCTTCGGGATGATCGCGGCGCTGGCGCGTGGCGTCGAAGCCTTCGAGTTCTTTGCGCTGAACGATTTCTTCTTCGCGTCGGTCTTCTATCTGATCCTCGCGCACTCGGACGGCGGGCCCTTCCAGCGCGGCACGCGACCCACGTGGGTGCGTCACGTCCTCCTCGCCGAGCTCGGGTGGATCTACGTGGCGACGGGGCTCCTCAAACTGAACCCCGACTGGCTCGACGGCGGTCAGCTCTTCGTCCGCAGTCAGTACCTCTGGAACGGGCAGAACTGGCCGTACCCGGCGATCGTCGAGAGGGCACTCTCGTCGGTCGCCGTCGATGCGCGGCTGTCGCAAGCCGGCGCGGCGAGCGAGATCGCCCTCGGCGTCGTGCTCTTCGCGAGGCGGCCGTACTGGCTCGCGGCCGCGCTGGTCCTGGGCATTCACGCCTTCGGTGCGTTCGTCACGAACGTGTGGTTCTTCTCCGCGTCGATGGTCGCCGGGGTCTTGATCCTGCTTCCACGCGGTCGCCGCGCGTGATGCGCTCGGAGAGGCCGGCGCAAGAGGCCGTGTTCTAGGTAGGCTCGTCCGGCACCGACGAGAGGATCTTCCGCGATGTCGGGGGCCCCCCCCGGTCCCGCGTAGGCGCGCGTGGGGCGCCGCGACCGTTCGGGGCGGCAACCATTTGCCCTCCACGGGCCCGCGCCCGGCACGGCGCCGGCGGCGATCCTGATGTGCTCGGACCGATCTTCGCCGCGCCGATCGAGACGAAAACGTGGTCTCTTGGTGAGCGCTCGCGCGCGAGCAACCACCGGAGAGAGACCATGGCCAATCCTTTTGCCCACATCGAACTGACGACCGGCGATCTCGCCAAGGCGAAGAAGTTCTACAAGAAGCTGTTCGACTGGAAGCTCACCGATATGTCGATGGGTTCCAGCGGCGTTTACACGATGATTGCGCCGGGCAAGGGGCCTGGCGGCGGCATGCAGGCCCAGCCCATGCCGGAGGCGCCGATCACGTGGCTCCCGTACGTCGAGGTCGATGACGTCAAGAAGTCCCTCGCGAAAGCCGAGAAGGGCGGAGCGAAGGTCATCTTGCCGATGATGGACATCGGAAAGAACGGAATCATCGGCATCTTCGTCGACCCCGGCGGCGCCACGCTCGGCGTCTGGTCGAAGGCGAAGCCGGCGGCCAAGAAGGCCGCTAAGAAGGCCAAGAAGAAGTGACCTCGCCGCGCCGGACCGCGAGGGCGCGCTCCACCGGCTCTTGAGGCGGCGAGATCATCGGCAACGCCACCGACGCGCCGTACATCAACGGCGCGCTCGTCCCCTGTTACGCGAGCACTTCGAACTTCGGCGTGCCGCGCCTCGCCACGGTGTGGGAATCGGAGACGCTGATGCTGCCGAAGATCGTGACTATCACCATCGACTTCTTGCGGTCCGGCCGCCCGCTCGACACCTTCGCGAAGGGCGTCTTTACGAGGCAGGGGAGTCGCATCGTGAACATGAGCGTCGAGGCGTGGCAGGACGACCGCTCGCGCCCGATCGCGCGCGCCAACGCCATCTTCCTCGTGAAGCCGCTCGACCCGTGAGCCGCGGCCGACTCGACCTCGTGCGCCAGCGCCTCGGCCAGCACCTCGGCCACCGGTCGCTACGAGCCTTCGAGACGCCGAGCGACGTCGTCCAATCGTTCGGCGCGGTTCAGGCGCAAGACTACCTCGGGTCCCTCTGGGCGATCGGGCTGCGCCTGCCGGGATCGCGCGAGGCCGACATCGAGCGGGCACTCTCCGACAAGAGCATCGTTCGCACGTGGCCGATGCGCGGCACGCTCCACATCGTCGCGGCGGCCGACGTCCGCTGGATGCTCGCGCTCCTGACGCCTGCCATCGTCGCCCGGGGCGCGCGCCGCCTCGCCGAGCTCGACATCGGCGAGGCCGACCTGCGAAGGAGCCGGAAGGCGCTCGTGCGAGCCCTCCAGGGAGGTCGCCAGCGAACACGGAAGAACGTTTACGAGGTGCTCGAGGCGGCGAAGGTCTCCACGGCCGGCCAGCGCGGCATTCACGTCTTGTGGCGCCTCGCCCAGGAAGGGCTCGTCTGCTTCGGTGCGCGCGACGGTAAGCAGCCCACCTTCGTGCTCCTCGACGAGTGGGTGCCGCCTGCGCCGGCCCTTCAGCCCGACGAAGCGCTCGCCGCGATCGCCGAGCGCTATTTCGGCGGTCATGGTCCGGCGACGCTCGCCGACTTCACTTGGTGGTCGGGGCTGCCCGTGGGCAAGGCCCGAGAGGGGCTCGAGTCGGTCAGGGCGCGCCTCGAACGCGAGGTCGTCGGAGACGGGACCTACTGGTACTCGCGACACGGAGCGGCGGTGGCGGGGCGGTCCCCGAAGGTGTCGCGCGTGCATCTGTTGCCCGCGTTCGACGAGTACCTCGTCGGCTACCGCGATCGCCGCGCGGTCCTCGCCGCCAACCAGAGCGTCAACAACGGCTGGGGTCTCTTGTCGCCTACGGTGCTGGTCAACGGTAGCGTGGCCGGGACGTGGGGCCGCGAACTCAGGGGGGCCGCGGTCACCGTCGCGCTCGCGCCCTTCGAGCCGCTCAAGGCCGTCGACTCGAAGGCGCTACCGGGCGTCGTCAACGACTACGGGGAGTTTCTGGGAAAGACGGCCTCGATCAGGGTGCGAACGCGCCCCCGGACCGTGCGGCGATGACGACGCGGAGCATGACCCTTTCGCGACCGGCGCCCCTCACGGCGTCGCCTCTCGCGCTCGAGACCCGGAGCGTGCCGTCGCCGGGCGAAGGCGAGCTCTTGCTCCGCGTGGCTGCCTGCGGCGTGTGCCGGACCGACCTGCAGATCTGCGAAGGGGACATCGAAGCGCGCACGCTGCCGATCGTGCCCGGTCACCAGATCGTCGGTCACTTAGAGGCCATAGGCCCCGGCGCCGACGGGTGGAAGGTCGGCCAGCGAGCGGGCATCGGGTGGCTGGCGAGCACGTGCGGCGCATGCGCCTTCTGCCTCGGCGGGCGCGAGAACCTCTGCCCGCAGGCGCGGTTCACCGGCTGGGACCGGGACGGTGGGTACGCCACGCACGCCGTGGTGCGGGGCGACTTCGCGTTTCACCTTCCCGACGGCTTCGACGACCTGGCTGTCGCCCCGCTGCTCTGCGGAGGGATCATCGGCTATCGGTCCCTCAAGCGCTCGGGTATCCGGCCCGGGGGCGTCCTCGGCCTCTACGGCTTCGGCGCCTCGGCGCTCCTCACGATCCAGGTGGCTCTTCACTGGGGCTGCCGCGTCTTCGTCAGTACGCGCTCCGCGTCCGAGCGCGCTCGGGCCCTGGCGCTCGGAGCGGCGTGGGCGGGAGGATACGACGAGGCCCCGCCCGCTCCGCTCGACGCGTCGATCACGTTTGCGCCCAGCGGCGACGTCGTCGTCTCGGCGCTGCGCGCGACGGCGCGTGGGGGCACCGTGGCCATCAACGCCATTCATCTCGACCGCATCCCATCGTTTTCGTACGACCTGCTCTGGCTCGAACGCAACCTGGTCAGCGTGGCCAACTACACGCGAGACGACGCGCGCGAGTTCCTCGCGCTGGCCGCCGAGATTCCCGTTCGCACGGCCACGGACGTCTTCCCCCTCGAAGAGGCCAACGAAGCTTTGGCCCGCTTGAAGCGCGGCGAAATCAACGGCGCCGCGGTGCTGCGGTCCGGCGAGCTGTAGGCGCGCGAGCCCGAAGCGAGCTCGCGGAAGCCGGAGCGCGACGCCCACGGAACCCGAACGGGTCTACGGCCCGTTCGAGCGCTACACTGGATCATGCCGGCCATGCGAGCGTGCGGAGCCGGCCTGGTGGCTCTCGGTCTCTGCGCCTGCTCGCGCCCTTTTCTGGCGCGCGACGGCACGCTCGTCTTTCCCGAGAAGGGCGGGCACGGCGCCTCTGTCGTGACGGCGAACGGGCTCGAGTTCCACGACTCGGCTGACGTGCCCGGTCGCCTCGTCGTTCGCGATCCGTACGAGGCCTGGCGCGCGCCGCTCGGCTTCCTCATCCCGGCGAACGGTCGGTTCACGAAGACGAGCGTGCCCACGCTCGTCGCGACGCGCGGACTCGCCGTGTCGCTGCGCCCCAGCGACAGCCGCGTTCCGGCGTGGGGCGGCGAGATGCTCGTTCGCGTCGACGTGCTGGCACCCGCGGCCGAGGGCGCCGCACGCTGGGGTGAAGACGTGGCGGTCGTCATCGACGGGCGCCGAGACGAGCTCCGCGCGCTCGCCGAAGCGGCCGTCGACCAGCTCGGAGGTCGTGACCGGATCGAGGTCGTCGACGCCGCCTGCGCGACAGGCGCTAGCGTCGTCGTCCCGGCGATGCCCGCGTCGCATCGGTCGCTCGTGATGGCGGCGATCGAGCGCACGCTGGCGTCTCCGGCCTCGCGCAAGAGCGACCGCGCCCATGCTCTCCAGGTCGCCCTCGACGGGGTCTCGCGGGCGACGCGCCGGCGCGTGCTCGTGCTGAGCGAGGTTCGCGGTCCGCAGGCTGCGAAAGCCACGGACGAATGGATCGCCGGCCTCGGGGACGGAGCCGTTCCCATCGCCGTCGTGGCGCCCGACGACGGCGATCTCGACGCGAGCGCGAGAGAGGTTCGTGACTTCGTGCCCCCCTCGGGGGCGACGGAGTTCGGCAACCTGGTGCTCTCGTTCGACGGGACTCCTGCGCCTTCGCACGTGCTCGAAGCGTCTGGAGGCGACACGCGCTGGCAGATCGAGGGAGGCGAGCTCGCTCTCGGAGACGTCCGAGCGGGCGAAGAACGAGCCGAGGTCGTCCGCGTCACGATTCCCGCATGGACGGCCGGCGAGGCGTTCACGCTCCACGTCACCGCGAGCTTCGACGACCTGGGCAACGGCGGTACCCGGCGCACCATGGGCGCCGAGCTTCGCTGCACCTACGACGACAACGTCGAGCGCCTCGCGGGGTCGCGCCACGGCGACGTCATCGCCTACGCGTCGGCGCTTGCGACCCTCTCGCGCCTCGACGCGGCGTTCGTCGGAGGCGGAAGCGCAGCGGGCCTCCGGAGTGTCGCACGGATGCACGCCCGTTCGCTCGCGCTCCTCGCTCGCGACATGCATGACCCGGCCGCGGCGGAGCAAGCTGCCCTCCTCGACGCGCTCCTGGCGGCCGTACCTCAATACTGAGCGTCCCCGCGGCCGCGGCTCGACCATGAGGCGCGGGAGATGCCCGTCCCCATCGAGATGACGCCCGGATGTGGCGAGGGAGACGCGCGGGAAGGCCGTGAGACGCGCTGGGCTCTCTCGCTACGCGATGAGCGGCGCGATGAGCAGCGATACGACGCCCATGACCTTAATCAAGATCGAGATGCCAGGGCCGGCCGTATCCTTGAAAGGGTCGCCGACGGTGTCGCCGACGACCGCCGCCTTGTGGGCGTCGGAGCCTTTGGCGTGACCGGGGAGGCCGCCCTTCTCGATGAACTTCTTGGCGTTGTCCCAGGCGCCGCCTCCGTTCGCCATCATCAGCGACATCGTGGCGCCCACGGCCAGGGCTCCCGCGAGCGCTCCGGCCAGCACTTCGGGACCGAAGGCGAACCCGAGGATCGGTGGGGCGAGTACCGCGATGGCCCCTGGGGCGATCATCTCCTTGATCGCGGCGGAAGTGGCCAGGTCGACGATGCGCTTCGGCTCGGGCTCCACGCCGGGGCGGCCCTCGAGCAGGCCGGGAATCTCCCGGAACTGCCGGCGGATCTCCTCGACGATCGCTCCGGCGGCCCGGCCGACCGCGGTCATCGTCAGCGCGCCCACGAGGCAGGGCAGAACGGCGCCGAAGAGGAGACCCATGAGGACGCGCGAATCGGTCAGCAGGAGCACGAGCTCGGGGCCGCCATGCAGGCGCCGCTCGGCGTTCACGGCCATGTCGAACGCCGCGAAGAGGGCGACGACCGTCAAGACCGCGGACCCGATCGCGAAGCCCTTGCCGACGGCGGCCGTCGTGTTGCCGACGGCGTCGAGCTCGTCGGTGATCGCGCGCACGTCCTTCCCGAGACCCGCCATCTCCGAGATGCCGCCCCCGTTGTCTGCGATCGGTCCGTAGGCGTCGACCGTCATGACGATGGCGGTGCCGGTCAGCATGCCGACGGCGGCGATTGCGATGCCGTAGAGGCCGAGCTCGTGATTGGCGATGCCGCCGACGACGCAAAGCGTGAAGAGCGGGATGGCGACGCTCTCGAGGCCGACGGCGAGGCCACGGATCACGTTGGTCCCGGGCCCCGTGAGGGCGCTCTCGGCGACGCGCCGAACCGGCGTCATCGAGGTGTAATAGTCGGTGACGAGACCGACGACGGCGCCGCCGATGGCGCCAGCGGTCAGCGTGATCACGGCCGACCAGCCGATCTGCATCATCGGAAGGACGACGGCGGATACGCCGACGACCATGAAGGGCGGCAAGAGCAGCGCAACCCGAAGCACCGTACCGGGGGGCAGGTTCTTCATCGCGCGCATCATGAAGATGGCCACGATCGAGACGCCGAGTCCCAGCGTCGCGAGCAAGAGCGGCAGCTGGAGGGCCAGGATGCGCAGGGTCACGTCTGACGTCACGCCGGGTGCGAGGGCGGCGAGGTCGTGGGCCGGCAGCGTCATCCCCAGGGCCATCGCGGCGACGACCGCGGCGACGTAGCTCTCGTAGATGTCGGCGCCCATGCCGGCGATGTCACCCACGTTGTCGCCGACGTTGTCGGCGATGACCCCCGGGTTGCGGGGGTCGTCTTCCGGGATGTTCGCTTCGATCTTGCCTACGATGTCGGCGCCGACGTCGGCCGCCTTCGTGTAAATGCCGCCTCCGATTCGCGCGAAGAGCGCGATCGAGCTGGCCCCGACCGCGAACGCGTGGATGATCGGGCCGAAGGCCTCGTCGTGAGGAAAGTAACCGAAGAGGAAGGCCATACCGATGAGGCCGAGGCCCGCGACGCAAAGCCCCATGACCGCCCCGCCGTCGAGCGCCGTGACGAGCGCCGCTGCCTTGCCTTTGCCGCGCGCGGCCTCGGCGGTGCGGACGTTCGCGTACGTGGCTGCCTTCATGCCGAAGAAGCCTGCGAGCAGCGAGAGGAACGCGCCCGCGACGAAGGACAGGCCCGCCGCGAGTCCAAGGCGCCAGGCCAGGAGGCAAAAGACGACCGCGGCGTATCCGGCGAGCACCTTGTATTCGCGCGAAAGGAAGGCCATCGCCCCTTCGCGGATGTACCGGGCGATGCGCGCCATCGCCGAGTTGCCTTCGGGCGCGCTCTTCACACGGACGTAGAAACCAAGCGCGAGCAACAACGCAAATGCGCCGGTACCAGCGGCTTGGATGGAGAGAACTTCCACGTGGACTCCTAAGCGTCGAGAAACGGGGGATGCGTACATCGCGATCTCTCGCCTCGCGGTCAAGGCCGAAACTGTATGGTCACGTATATCAGCGCACCCAGGGTCCCCTGCCTCCCGTGCCCGGCGCGCCGTCGCGGGCGGACCGTGCCACGATTGAGGGGGGCGCGCGGGAAAAAAGGCGAGGGGAGGTCTTTCCGTCAGGAGCTGGGCTTCGCGGCCTTCTCGGCGCGCTGCGCCACCTTGGAGAGCTGGCGCTTCGCCGCGGCCACCACGACGCGCTGATAAGAGGCGGGGAGCAAGCGCTGCAGTGCGTCGAGCGCCTGGGCGTCTCTCCCGACGAGCACGCGGCGAGCGTTTCGCTCTACCCCCGACAGAATGATCTCGGCGGCGTCTTCCGCCGTGACTTTGAACATCTTCTCGAACTGCCGGCGGCTGGCCTCGAGGTCCTTGACGCCAAGATCCTTCAGGCTCGGGTCCATGCGCGCGCTCCTGGCGATGTTCGTCTTGATGCCGCCCGGGTGCACGCAGGTCGCGCTCACGGGCGCGTTCGTGACCTCGAGCTCTTCACGGAGGGATTCGGTGAAGCCGCGGACGGCGAACTTGGTCGCGTTGTACGTCGACTGCCCCGGGACGCTGACGAGCCCGAAGAGGCTCGAGGTGTTGACGACGTGGCCCTCGCCCGAGGCTCTCAGGTGCGGCAAGAACGCCTTGGTGCCGTACACGACGCCCCAGAAGTTGATGCCGACGATCCACTCGAAATCGGCGTACTCGATGCCCTCGATCGTGGCGCTGTGAGCCACGCCGGCGTTGTTGAAGATGAGGTTGCACCGGCCGTGGTCGCGGACGACGTCGTCGGCCCACGCGTAGACCTCTTCGCGCTTGGAGACGTCGACCTTCTTCGACGTGACCTTGACGCCTTGCGTCGCCGCGAGCTTCGCGGTCTCGGCGAGGCCGAGCTCGTTCACGTCGCTAACCGCAAGGTGACAGCCGCGTCGGGCGAGCGAGAGCGCCAGAGTGCGGCCCATTCCCGAGCTTGCCCCGGTGATCGCGGCGACCTTCCCTCCAAAAGATTTCATCCGACGCGTTATGGTACCGCGCGGTACCGAATTCAAGCGCGGCAAGCCACCTTCGGGATGCGATACTCTCGAGAATGGCCTTGCGCTCTTCAGCGGTGTCGAGCGGCGTGAGCGGCGCCCTGCTCGTACGTGATGACGACGTACAGCCGAAGAGTCTCGATGCCCTCGTTGCAGTAGGCGTGCGGGGCGTCCGCGTCGAAGACGATCGCGTCGCCCGTGTCGAGACGATGGGCCTTGCCCGCGATGACGATGCGCAGCGTTCCGTCGGCGACGACGAGGCTCTCCTTCGTGCCCGGAGGGTAGGGGTCGGCATTCTCCGTGGAGGCCGGGGCGAGCCGAACCTCGCAGAACTCGACGTTCGAGGCGCTGTCGAGCGGACAGAGCGCTCGGGACGAGAAGGCTCCGTCGTGCGACGTGAGAAGCTTCGCGGCCGCGGCTCGGAGGATGGTCCACCGCGATTCTCGCCCGTCGGTCAGGAGCGCGCCCACGGAGACGGCCAGCGCCTGAGCGATCTTCCAGACCACATTGACCGTGGGAGAGCTACGCCCGAGCTCGATCTGGCCGAGCATCGCCCGGCTGACCCCCGAAGCCCGCGAGAGCCTCTGGAGCGATAGGCCGCGCTTGGTGCGGAGGCGCCGCAGGTTCTCGCCCACCACACGGACGAGGTCGACCGGGACGCTCGGCGAAGGGTCACCGATCGCGAGCGCTTCCGCAGTGGAGACCGGGAGGGCGTCTAGCTTCTCGTGCATCGGCGCTGTCCCTGCGAGGTGAGTTGAATTCCAATATAGTAGACGGAGGCTCCCGATCAAGGGGGATCGGGCGACGCGCCGGGAGCGGCTCCGGAGGCGCGTCCGGCCAGCGGCCGCCGTCGAAGACGTGTTTGTTATGACAGACCATGTTCCATCTTGACGAACGTGGACCGACGAGTCACAAGCCGGAGGGTGCGTTACCCAGCGTTGGCGTGGCTTCTGGCTTCGGCCGTGCTGGTCGTGTCATGCAGCAAGAAAGAGGCGAACGATGCGAACGCGTCGTCCGGCAGCGGCGCGGCCGCGACCGTGGCGCCCGTGGAGGTGGAGATCCTCAACGTCTCCTACGATCCCACCCGCGAGCTCTACGAGGCGATCGACGCGTCGTTCGCCAAGAGCTACGCCGAGAAGACCGGCGTAAAGGTCACGGTTCGGCAATCGCACGGCGGCTCCGGCAAGCAGGCGCGGGCCGTGATCGACGGGCTGGAAGCAGACGTCGTCACGCTCGGCCTCGCCTACGACGTCGACGCGGTCGCTCGCGCGGGCCTCATCGCTCCGGACTGGGCCTCGAGGTTGCCCAACCGTTCGACACCTTTCACGTCGACGGTCGTGTTCCTCGTGCGCCGCGGCAATCCGAAGACGATTCGCGACTGGGACGATCTCGTGAAGCCGGGGGTGGCGGTGATCACCCCGAACCCGAAGACGTCCGGCGGAGCCCGGTGGAACTACCTCGCGGCCTGGGGTTACGCGAAGCGCAAGGCCGGCGGGGACGACGCGCACGCGCGCGATTTCGTGGCTCGCCTCTACAAGAACGTACCGGTGCTCGACTCGGGGGCGCGCGGGGCCACGACGACGTTCGTCGAGCGCGGCCTCGGCGACGTGCTCATTGCCTGGGAGAGCGAGGCTCTCCTGGCGAAGAGCCGGCCCGGCGGCGAGAAATTCGACGTCGTCGTTCCGTCCACGAGCATCGTCGCCGCGACCCCCGTGTCCGTGGTCGACAAGGTCGCCGACAAGCGGGGGACGCGCGCGGTCGCCGACGCATACGTCCAGTTCCTCTTCACGCCGGAGGCGCAGGCGATCGCGGCCAAGGAGTTTTACCGTACCGTCGAACCGGCCCCCGCCGATCCGCCGTTCGCCAGGGTCGCCCTCTTCACGATCGAGGACGAGTTCGGCGGTTGGGACAAGGCCCAGGCCGCGCACTTCGCAGACGGCGCGACCTTCGACCAGATCTACAAGCCCGGCAACTGATGGCCACGAAGCGTCGCTCTCCGATTCCGGGATTCCGGCTCACGCTGGGGTTCACGCTGTTCTATCTGGGGCTCCTCGTGCTGTTCCCCCTGGCGCTCCTGGTCGCGAAGTCCGCGAGCGGCGGCTGGGGAGCGTTCTGGAGAGCGGTGACGTCTCCGCGCGCGCTGGCCTCGCTCCGGTTCACGGTGCTCACGTCGGTCGCCGCGGCGCTGATCAACGTGGTCTTCGGCTTCGTGCTCGCGTGGGTGCTCGCGCGCTATCGCTTTCCCGGCAAGCGCATCGTCGATGCCATCGTCGACTTGCCGCTGGCCCTTCCGACCGCGGTGGCGGGGGTCGCGCTCGCCACGGTCTACAGCGACAACGGGTGGGTGGGTTCGCGCCTCGCGCCGCTGGGGATTCACCTGGCGTTCGCCTGGCCCGGAGTGGTCATCGCGCTCGTGTTCGTCGGTCTCCCGTTCCTCGTACGCACGGTCCAGCCGGTGATCGAAGAGCTCGACCCCGCTGTGGAAGAGGCGGCGATCACCCTCGGCGCTTCGCGTGCTCAGGCGTTCGCGCGCGTCGTTCTCCCGGCACTTGCGCCGGCGCTGAGAGCCGGCTTCGCCGCCGCGCTCGCCCGCGCCCTCGGCGAATACGGGTCGGTCGTCTTCATCGCCGGCAACATGCCGATGAAGACCGAGATCAGCTCCCTCCTCATCATGACGAAGCTCGATCAGTACGACTACGCGGGCGCGGCGAGCATCGGCGTCGTGATGCTGGCGCTCTCGCTGGTCGTGCTCGTCGTCATCCACGCGTCGCGCACTTCAAGCGAGAAGCTACGTGCACTCGCCTGAGATCTCTCCGGAGATGAGCGGCGTGCTCGACGGTCGGACCACGCCGGAGACCGCGGCGCGCTCGCGCGCCGTCGGCCGCTCCGAGGACATCGTGAGGGTCGCGCTCATCGCCGTCGGGGTCGGGTTCCTGGGCGTCGTGGTCGTCTTGCCGATCGCCGCCGTTCTCGTCGAGGCCTTCAGCGACGGTGTCCCCGCGTACTTTCGTGCCATCGCCGAGCCGGACACGCTCGCGGCCCTCCGCCTCACGATCGGCACCGCGGCGCTCGTCGTCCCCGTGAACGTCGTGTTCGGTCTGGCGGCGGGGTGGGCGATCGGCAAGTTCGACTTTCGAGGCAAGACGCTCCTCACGTCGCTCATCGAGCTCCCGTTCGCCGTGTCGCCCGTCATCTCGGGGCTGATCTTCGTGCTCGCGATCGGTCCCCGCTCCGCGCTCGGCGGCTGGCTCCGCGAGCATGGCGTCCGGGTCATCTTCGCGTGGCCCGGCATCGCGCTCGTCACGGCGTTCGTCACTTTCGCGTACGTGGCGCGCGAGGTGATTACGGTCATGGAATCGACTGGCCGCGACAAGGAAGAGGCGGCCGTCGTCCTCGGGGCGAGCGGATGGCAAACGTTCTGGCACGTGACGTTGCCGAGCGTTCGCTGGGGCCTGCTCTACGGCGTCATCCTCTGCAACGCGCGCGCGATGGGCGAGTTCGGCGCGGTCTCGGTGGTTTCGGGTCACGTCAGGGGACAGACCAATACGCTGCCCCTGCACGTCGAGGCGCTCTACGAGGACTATCGCTTCTCGGCCGCGTTCGCGGTCTCGTCGCTGCTCGTGGGGCTGGCGGTAGTCACTCTCGTGGCGAAGGTCTCGCTCGAGGCGAAGACTCGAGCAAAGGGCAAGGTGCAATCATGAGCTTCGAAGTTCACGGACTCGAGAAACGATTCGGGAGCTACGTCGCGCTCGACGGCGTCTCGTTGCGCGTCGCGAAGGGCGAGCTGGTCGCGCTGCTCGGCCCCTCGGGCTGCGGGAAGACCACGCTCCTGCGGGTGCTCGCGGGCCTGGAGACGGCGGACTCGGGGACCGTCTTGTTCGACGGCGTCGACGTCACACGAACGCCTCCCGCATCGCGCAACGTCGGGCTCGTGTTCCAGCACTATGCGCTCTTCGAGCACATGACCGTCTTCGAGAACGTCGCCTTCGGGCTCCGCGTCCGCGGAGCGTCCAAGGCGCGCGTCGCCGAGCGTGTGCGCGAACTCCTGGCGCACGTGCGCCTCGAAGGGTTCGCCAGCCGCTTGCCCTCACAGCTCTCGGGCGGCCAGCGCCAGCGCATAGCCCTCGCGCGCGCCCTCGCCGCGGAGCCCAGGGTGCTCCTCCTCGACGAACCCTTCGGCGCCCTCGACGCGCGTGTCCGGCAAGAGCTCCGCGTCTGGCTTCGCCGCCTCCACGCCGACGCGGGCGTAACCACGGTCCTCGTGACGCACGATCGGGAAGACGCCTTCGAGGTCGCCGACCGCGTCGCCGTGATGAACGCGGGTCGTCTCGAGCAGGTGGGCAAGCCGGTCGACGTCTTCCACGACCCGGCGAGCGCCTGGGTGATGCGATTCCTCGGCGACGTGAACGAGTTTCCCGTCCGCAGCGAGCGCGGGTCGAGCGTCGTCGGCTACGTGCGTCCCCACGAGATCGAACTGTCGCGCTCGGGAACCGACGTGGCATCGCTGGCGGCCAAGATCCGACGCGTGCACTCCGCGGGGGCGTCGGTTCGGATCGAGTTCGAGGCCGACGCAGCGTCGGCCCCGCTGGTCGCGGAGCTCGACGAGCGCACCTTCCAGTCGCTCAAGCTCAGCGCCGGCGACGACGTCTTTCTCTTGCCGCGCCGGGTTCGCGTCTTCGATCGCCACGCCTGAAGCAGCGCGAACTGCGCGTGCGCCGGGCTAGGCTAGAGCGAGCGTCGGCCCGTTCCACGACGCCGGCGCTCGCTCTAGGTGACGCCCGTCCAGAGACGGCCAGCCTGGGCGGCGGCTCTCCGGACGCCGTCGTCGGCGTCGGGCGCACCCTCGATGTCGTCGGCTCGCTGCGAGAGCATGCCCTCGATCGCGGCGCCGAGCCCGGCCTCGAGTGCCACGAGGTCATAGCCCCCCTCGAGCACGAGGGCCATGCGGCCTTTGGCCGAGAGACTGGCGAGGTGAGCGAGCTCACGCGCCATCCACCCGAACGCGTTTGGCGAGAGCTCCATCTGCGCAAGGGGGTCGCGTGCCGACGCGTCGAAGCCCGCGCTGACGAGAACGAGCTCCGGCGCGAACGTCTCGACCACAGGGAGCACCACGCGCTCGAAGGCGCTCGCGTAGACGGCGTCGCCCCCTCCGGCGGCGAGCGGCACGTTCACCGTGTAGCCGTCGCCGTCGCCGCGGCCGGCTTCGTGGACCTCTCCCGTCCCGGGGTAGAAAGGGGACTGGTGGGTGGAGACGTAGAGCACGTGAGGATCGGCCCAGAAAATCTCCTGGGTCCCGTTGCCGTGATGCACGTCCCAGTCGACGATCGCGATGCGCTCGACGCCTCGCGCGCGGGCGTGGGCGGCCGCGATGGCGACGTTATTGAGGAGGCAGAAGCCCATCGCGCGCGCCGGGCGGGCGTGGTGGCCAGGCGGTCGCAAGAGGGCGACGCCCTTCGACACCGGTCCGTCGATCATCGCGTCGACCATCGCGACTAGCGATCCGGCTGCCCGCCGCGCGACCTCGACGCTCTCTGCCGACACGTAGGTGTCAGGGTCCAGGTAGCCGGTCTCTCCGCGCAGCTTCGCGAGAGCCTCGACGAAGCGCGGGTCGTGAACGCGAACGAGCTCTTCGTCCGTGGCGAGCCGGGATCCGACCCGATCGAAGCGCGTGCCCGCCGCCGCTTGGCGAGCGACCGCACCGCGTGCCGCGGTCAACCTTTCTGGGCGCTCCGGGTGATGTCCGACCGGAGCATGGCGATCGAACGCCGGGTCGTCGACGACGAGCGCGCGCGGCCCGCTTTCTCGAGGCTGACGAGGCGAGACCGGCCGAGGGGGGCGATCCACGTGCGATATCCCACGTGCATGTTGCCGCGCTCTCTGCGCGAATGGTAGCGTTTTGAGAGCCGGTCGACAGACGAGCCGTGGTTTGGCTGATAGACGCTCGCCCTCTCCAAGGCCGCGCGCGGACGTTCAGGTCGCCGGAAGCAGGGAGGATCTCAGGGCCAATGCGAATAAAGATCATCGCGGTCAACGCTCTGATCGTGGCCGTGGTCGGTCTGCTGTCGTTCTTGCTCGTCCGCTCGGCAGTAGGCGCCGCGACGAGCAACAAAGACCAGCTGACGGCCGGCGCCCAGGGCGATGTGAATGGTGCGGCAGGGTGGGTGCAGCTCAACGGCCTCCGCGCCGAGCGATGGCTCGCGGCGGTTGCCAGCGAACCAGCCACGATCGACGCTCTCTCGAAAGCGACCGCCAGCGCCCGGGGCGACGCCGCGACCAAGGTGTGTGACGACCTCGTGAGCCGGACGAAAAACGCCGCGCTCTTCGAGAAGAACGTCCCGACCCTCGTTGCGCTCGTCGATTCGAGCGGTCGCATCGCGGGCCGCAACAATTCGAACCTGAGCCGCGGCGACGACCTCGCGGGCATGTACGCCGGGCTGAAGTCGTCGCTCGCGACCGGACACTCGGGGTCCGACGTCTGGTACGAGCACGACCGCTACCTCGCCTCGTACGTCGTCGTGCGCGACGAGCAGGCGAGGATCATCGGCGCCCTCGTCATCGGCCGCCCCCTCGACGACACGCTCTCGCGCGTCAGCGAAGCGACCGCGGGCCGCCCCCTCGTGCTCGTGGCGCCGAAGGGCGACGGATTCCAGGTCGTGGGCCACTCGGCGGAGCAGTCGCCGGAGCTCGACGAAAGCGTCAACGGCGCAGCGAAGGTGACGCTCACGAACTCGCTCTCGCACCAGCAGACCGATGTCGTTCGCGCCGGTGACGACCTCATCGCGGCTGCGCCGCTGCCCGCGTTCGAAGACGGCAAGCGCGCGCTCCTCGTCGCCGCGTCGCCCGCCGCGCTCATCGCGGATCCGACCACTCTGGCCCTCTTGCCCACGCTCGGAGCGCTGGGTCTCGGACTCGTGCTGGTCATCGTCGGCGGCTGGCTCCTGGGCAACTACATCACCCGGCCCATCAACATGCTCGAAGAAGGGCTCCTCGCGATCCTCAACGGGCAGGCCGACAAGCGCTTCGAGCTCGATCACGCCGAGCTCGGCGGTCTCGCGTTCCGGATCGATCAGCTCCTGAACCAGCTCATGGGGGTGGAAGAAGACACGACCGACGACGAGGGCCGCGTCTCGCGGTCGCCCAGCGTCGCTGCCAATTTCACCGATTCGCTCGAAGTCGACGACAAGCGAATGACTCAGCAGACCGACGGCTCCGTGGATCCCGACGCCGTCCAGCGTCTCGCGGCGGAGCCGCAGCCGCAGTATTATGCGCGGATCTACCGCGAGTACATCGCGGCCAAGCGCGCGATCGGCGAGCCGACGGATCACATCAGCGAGCAGGCCTTTTCGGCCCGCATCCAGAGCATGGAACACGACGCGACCCAGAAGTACGGTCGCCCCGTGCGCTACCAGGTCCACGCGAGGAACAAGGAAGTCGTTTTGCTAGCGGTCCCGCTCTGATCGCGGGTCGCTAGCGGTACCCGCTCTGATCGCGGATCGAGGGGAGCCGGTGCTCCCCCCACCGCCGGATCGCGCCGGCATCGCGCGACTATGGGATGCGTTCTAGACTGCGCCGCCCCGTCGGGGCAGCGGCAGGAGAAGCATGGGTCTGTTCGATCGGTTCAAGAGCGCCCCAAAGGCGGAAGGAAAGCCACGCCCGAAGGGCACGGCCGCGAAATGGGCCGATCGCATGGAGAAGCGGGCCCAGAACTACGATCGCCAAGAGGCCATCCAGGCGCTCTCCGACATGGAAAGCGGCGAGGCAGTCACCGTCTTGCTGCGGCGCTTCACCTTTCATATGGATCCGTCGATCACGGACCAAGAAGAGAAAGACGCCGCCTTCCGCGGCGTGCTCCGGGCAGGCCGCGAGGCGATCGAGCCCGTGCGCGCGTTCGCGGCCCGAGCCGAGAGCCTGGCTTGGCCGATGAAGATCGTCAAAGCGCTGGTCGACGAGAACGAATTCGTCGACGAGCTCCTCCAGTGGCTGGCGAAGTGGGACACCGAGTACTCGAAGTTCGTCGAGCCCAAGGTCCAGGTCCTCACGGCGCTCGAAGACCATCGCCACCCGCGCATCCGCGAAGAGGTCGAGCGCTTCCTGGAAGACGTGAACGAGCCAGCACGCTTTCACGCGGCCTCCACGCTGATCGCGCAAGACGACGCTGCGGTCCTCCCCGCCCTCGTCAAGCTGCTCCTCGACGAGGAGAGCGTCCGCGTCCGGTCGCGCGTGGCCGAAGGTCTGGTCACCCGCGCGTGGCCGATCGCCGAAGCCGATCGCGCAGGCATTCGCAACGTGCTGCCCCCGGCCTACTCGCTAGACTCCGCCGGCCGCGTCACCAAGCGTTGATCGGCACGCGGCCGGTGCGCGGGAGAGCGAGATGGGCCGCAGAGGCGCAGAGGGCGCAGAGATCTTGGCCGGCGGCGTCCGTGCGGACGGCTCTTTCCCGAACCCCAGAACTCTGCGTTCTCCGCGCCTCTGCGGCCAATCTCGTCTGAAGAGACTCGCTCGACCCGAGGCCGCGCCGTGACTACTCGCTGATCTTCGGCGCCGTCGGGAACGAGAAGCCAATGTGGATGGAGACGAGCATATTGAACTTGAAGGTCTCGTCGCTGCTGTTGACCTGCTGATCGGGAAAGTTCCCGTTCGGGCCAGCGCCACGCGAATCGAACCCGGAGCGGTTCCACGAGAAGGGAAGGGCGCGGTATTCGGCCCCGAAGGAAACGAAGTTGCTCGGGTAGAAGTCGAGCCCGACCCCGAACGTGGGCGCCACTTTGGTCAGCGACTGCAAGTCGAACGAGCTCGGCGCATTGCACTTCGAGGCGACACAGTCTGCGCGCTCCTGGATCCCGACGATCGCCACGCCGCCTGCAACGTAGAGGTCGGTGTCGACGAAGATCTTGTTGAAGATGGCGAGCTTGCCGCGGAACGGGGTGAACGTCACCTGCGGCGAGACCAGATACGACATCTTCGCGGTCTGGTCGGCGAACGACGCGGGGCTGTTCGGATTCTGCCCGAACGGGCTCTTCGAGTGCGCCACGTTGATCGCCGTGAGCTGATCGCGGGGGGCCCCCCCCAACCCGTCGATCTTGTCCGTCAGGTCCGTCGTCAAGCTGGCGACGCCCGCACCGCCCCAGATGCCGAGCGCGAGCCAGTCGGTGATGTTGTAGCTCAGCGTCGCGCCGGCGAGGATCGTTCGCCGATACTCGTCGAGCAGGGAGAACGAGACCGTCGGCGCGATCTCGAAGCGGCCCTGCCGATAGAGCCTGAGGTGCCGAACGGCGGGCGCGCCCTTGAGCGGGCCCGTGAGCTGCAGTTCCTGGGCGTTGGCCGCACCCGCCGCCGACACCGCGCACACTACGGCGAGCGATGCCAGAACCGTCTTGACGAAACGCCGCGTCATCGCCGTCCTCGTCTCTGTTCTCATTTCGGCAACGTGTAGTCGAAGGAAGTCGGCAGAAACAGCGAGAGGCCGACCTGCAACTGGACGTCGTTGGTGAAGTGCGAGTTCGGGTCGTACCACACGCCCTTGACCGGGTCCGCGGCAGCCAGTCCGGGTTGAATCTTCGTGTTCTCGATCTTGTCGAAGAACATGATGTCGCGCACCTCGAGGACGGCTGCGAGCCAGCGGTTGAAGAAGATCCGAAGGCCGATCCCCACGTCGAAGTTGACGAGTGTGTTCCAGTCGAACGATCGGTTGTCGGGATCGATGACCGGGATCGGCTTCGTTCGAATCACACCCACGCCGCCATCGATGTAGGCGTCGTAGTGGAAGATGAAGTCTCCGAACCCGGCGAACTTCCCGTACATCGGGACGTATGTGAAGTTCAGATCGCCGCTAGCCTGATAATCATTCAGCGGAACTGCAATTCGCGCCGCGCGACGGTTTTGAAAGTTGAAGTCCGAGTCCTGGTTGAGGGACCCGTACCAATTTCCGTTTAGGCCGACCGCGAGCACCTGCGTGATGTAGTAATTCAGCGAGAGGCCTGGCGCGTCGTGGCTGACGAACTGGTCGTTCAGCGTGATCGCGAAATACGGCTGAATCTCGAAGCGCTGCGCCTTGATGACGTACTGCTGCTGCACCGCGTAGACTTCGGCGCGAACGGCCTTCTTCGCCTCGAGGCCGAGGTTGATCTCTTTGGTGGCCATACACTGGGGAGCGTCAGGCGTGATCTGGCAGATGTCCATATCGCCGCCGGCGCCCGTGTCGCCTCCGGCAGCAGGAGTTCCTTGATCACCGCCAGCCGGCGTCGCCGGTGCTCCCGGCGCGGGGGCCGGTTGATCTGCGTCCATGTCGGCGGGAGCTGCTTGCGCACCCGTGTCCGCCGCGGGAGCCGCAGCAGGCGTGGCAGTCGCTCCAGAATTACCACCCTTGGGCTTCTTCTTCTGGGCGTACGCCGCCTGCGGCAGCAGCACCAAGGCTGCCGCGAGTAGAAGCCACCTGCGAGCCTGCTTCATTGCTACCCCTTCCGCATCCTTCGAGGCATTGTCGGCCGAAGATCCCCGTGGGAGCGGCCTTCGCATTTAATTTCGACGCGTCGTGCCTAAACTCTGAGAACTGCTGGGGAATCAGGCTGACAGCAAAAGTGAGCGCGACTATATCAGCGCCATTTCGGCCGAGCAAAGGACTTTCTTTAGATCTTTCGCGTCTCAAGCTGCGGCGACTTCGTCTTCGCCCTTACCAAACAGGGCTTCGACGAACTCGTCCGCGTGGAACTCTCTCAGGTCTTCGGCTCGCTCGCCGAGCCCGACATATCGCACCGGGACGCCCAGCTCGTCGCAGATGCCGAGGACGATACCGCCCTTTGCCGTGCCGTCGAGCTTCGTCAACACGATGCCCGTGAGATCGAGTGCGTCTTTGAACAGCGCGGCCTGCTGCAACGCGTTCTGTCCGGTGGTCGCGTCGAGAACGAGGAAGGTCTCGTGAGGAGCGCCATCCATCGCCTTGGCGATCGTCTTTCGTACTTTCTTGATCTCGTCCATGAGCGGAGCCTTGGTGTGGAGGCGGCCCGCCGTATCGATGAACAGGAGATCGATCCCGTTCTCTTTTGCGCGGTTGGTCGCGTCGAAGGCCACGGCCGCCGGGTCGGCACCCTCTTTGCCCCGGACGACTTCGGACCCGACTCGCTTGCCCCAGACTTCGAGCTGCTGAACGGCGGCGGCTCGGAAGGTGTCGCCTGCTGCGAGCATGACCGTCTTGCCCGCCGCGTTGTAACGTGTCGCGAGCTTTCCGATCGTCGTCGTCTTGCCGACGCCGTTGACGCCGACCATCAGCACGACGGTGGGCTTTGCCGACAGACGGACCGCGCCACCCCCGATCTGGAGGATGCGGCTCGCCTCGGCCCGGAGCGCCGCCCAGACGGCGTCGGCGTCGCGCAGCTCGTTCCGCTCGAGCGAACCTCGGAGCCGGGCCAGGATGGCTTGCGTCGTCTTCGGACCGACGTCGCTCGTGAGCATCACTTCTTCCACCTGCTCCAAGATGGCCGGGTCGATCTCTTTCTTGCCCTGAAACAGCGCGCTCAGACGCGCGACGAAGCCGCCTCGGGAGGCCGCGAGGCCTTTGCGAAGCCCTGCGACGTCGCGTTTCGACGGAGGAACCGACGGGCCCGGAGGCGTGGTGAGCGGCTTTGTCGGCTCGGTGGCCGCGGGGGTGGAGGGGGAACGAGCGGTGGCGCCGGTGCGTGCTTCGCCTTGGGGCGCGGGAGCCGTCGACGGCAACCGTTCGTTGCGGGGCGGCACCGCGGGCCGCTCGGACGTGCGCTTGGGCGGTGGTTGCGAAGGAGGGCCGGGCACCGCACGCGACGAAGGCGGCGCCTGGAGCTGGCGGCCGCCCTTGCCGCGCGCGAGAGCGGCAAACACGCCGATGGCGACTACGACGAGCGCGATGACGATGACGATAGACGTGGTCATGTGCGGCGTCCGCCTGGTCTTGGCGGCTGGGGACTATAGGGATCGTGGGAGAGCGCAGTCAACGACGTCTCGAACCCGGGTTCGCCGCGGCATCCGGCGGCGCGAGCTCGTTGACCGCGGCCTCGCGTTCGCTATCGACGGCTTCGCCCCCGTAGGCGGCGCGTTCGACCGCGCCCGCCCAGGCCTGGATCCCCGCGTTTGCGCCGCCGCCGGACGGGGCGTCGAGCGGCGAGCTCGAGCGAGCGGCCCTCCTTACATGTTCGGGCGTTGGTTCGGGGATGGCATCGAAAGGGGGGCCGCGACGTCGCGCCCAGGCCACGAGCCGGTCGAGGAGCGCTCGCCGTCTCGCGACGAGCGTCACGAGGAGCTCGCCACCCGCAGGTATGGGCAAACGGACCCGCCCGTGCCAGGCCCCCTCGGCAACGAGCTGGTCTCCAGGGTGGACGTCGGCAACAGGGAGAGCGAAAACGCCCGCCGCGTCCGAGACCGTCTCTGCGACGACAGTCGCGATCTCGAAGCCGGGGCGCTCGATCGCCAGCCGTGCGCCGGCGACGGCCGCCCCTTCGTGGGCATCGACGACGCGCCCGCCACACACTCCGGGGGAGACCGCGGTGGTCACGATCTCGATGCGCCCGATCCGCTCCTCGAGCTCCGTGCGCCCCGCGCGTCGAACGGGTCGGGGGCGCAGCGAAAGGCGGCTCCCGGCGAGCCACGCGACGACGAAGAGTCCCGCGCCCGCGAGCCCGAACTCTCGCCACGCGCTCGGCGGCCGGAGAGGTTGGATGAGCGGCGACGGGTCCATCGGTAGGAACCACGGCGCGTCAGGCCGATAGCGCACACGGAGCTCGGCTTCGCCGCCGCGATCGAAGGCCGCTCCGTACGTCGTGACGACGCGCGCTTCGCCGTCGTGAAGCGACGCGGCGCCGATGACGCCGTCGCCGGGTCCGCCGCTCGGGTCGCCCGAGGCGAGTCGGACCTCGACGATGCCCGTGGGCCAGCCCTTGCATCCGCGAGGCGCACACGTCGCCCTGGCCACGACGCGCAGCCCGAGTCCGGACGCCGGAGCTCCGGGCGGCAGGCGACCGCCGATCGCGTCGGGAAATTCGAGCGCCACGTGCGTCTGCCGTTCGACGACCGAAGCGTGTGTGCTCGCGCCGGTGGTCGCGTTGCCTGCGAACGAGACGCGAAGCTCGCCACGCCCCGCCGGCCCGAGGAGCGCGCCGGCGACCAGGACGCGAGCGTCGCCAGCCGCGTCCGTCACCATGCTCCCGAGCGGGTTGCCCGATTCGTTCGACAACCTGAGCGCGAGCCCAGCGGCCGCGTGCGTCACGCCGTCGTCTTCGGTCGACGCCGCCACGTCGACGGGAACTTCCGCGTCGTCGAGGCTGCGCACGGGGGCGTCCGGATTAAAGCGAAGCGTCACGGCCTCGAGGGCGAGATCCACGGGGAGATCGAGACGTGCGGCGTCGACGAGCCCCGCGGGACGCGACTCGAGGTGCACGACGTAGCGCCCCAGGGGCACGACGAGCCGCAAGCAGAAGCGGGCGGCGCGGCCGGCAGGGGCCGTCGACGTCGGCGATCCGATCGCCGTGGGAACGAGCATGCGATCGGCACCTTCGAGCACGGGCGCTTGCGTTACGTCGGTGCACATCTCGGGCGCCGAGGCCGCGAGATCGAGGCGTGCTCCCGCTGCCGCGGGCAAACGCGAGCCTGTCGCGCCGTGGGCCGGCGCGCCGGTCACGTCGGTCGCAGCGCTCGCGATCTCCACAGCGACACGCGTCCCGGGCGTCCCGTTGCCGAGATCGTCGGTGACCGTTCCGCTGACGACGAGCTTGCCCTGCGAGCGCGCGACGTGTGCGTCGATGCGCGCGACTCCGCGCAAGTGAATGCGAAACCGAGAGGCGGCGGGGGTGAGGTTCGGCGCGGGCGCGGGCGCGGGCGCGGGCAAAGGCCTAACCGCAGGCGTTGCCGATTCACGTGCACGTGACTGAGACCCCGCCGCGCGCGGTGACGGTGCCAGTGCGACAACCGCCGCGAAAAAAATAAAACTCACTGACGCCGCTGGATGCATCGATGCAGCGCGTCCGTCCATCATGTTACCCTGAACAATTGCATGACTGTGCCGGCTTGGGCGATGCCGACGCTCGCGTTGCGAAGGTGCCGAGCTCCGCATCGGGTGCTGGCGTGGCTGGCGGTGCTCGCGACGTTCCTTCTCACGGTGGCTCCGACGCGAGCCGAGGGCCGCGTGGCGTTTCTCTCCGAGCGCCTCAAGTATCCACCCGGTTCGGGTAAGGCCGACGACTTTCGCGTGCGCACCAACGCGGCCCTCGCCCTGGGCGCCACCGACGACGAGGACGCGATCGCGCCGCTCTGCACCGGTCTCGACGATCCCAGCGAGGTGGTTCGTCAAGCAGTCGCCGTGGCGCTGAAGCGCCTCGGTCGGGCATCGGCTCACGACTGCTTGCAGCGGCGCGTCGCCGTCGAGACGAACGCCCCGGTGAAGGCGCAGGTCAAGCGGGCGCTCGACGCCCTCGACGCCGCCGCGGCGCCGGCCGGCGGGCAGGGCCGGGAGCCGTCGACGGCCACCATAGCCAACGCCAAGTACTACGTGTCCGTCTCGAAGGTCACGAACCACACCACCCGCGCGGCCGCGGACGTCGAGCGCATCGTCGGAGGGGCCATTGCTTCGAAGCTGGCCGACATCGGCGAGTACCAGCTCGCGCCCCAGGGCGAGAGTAACTCCGCCGCGAAGGCCGCCCTGACCAAGCGAAAGATGAAGGGCTACTACCTTGGCGTCAGCGTCGACAAGCTCGACTACTCCGACGGCAGCCTGCACGTCCGCGTGAAGATCGCGGTATTCTCCTATCCCGACCGGGACTTGCGAGGCGAGGTTCCGGCCGGGGCGACGCTCCCCGGGGCACGGCCCGGCGACTCGGGGGCCGAGGAGCAGCTGATGAGCGTCGTCGCCGCCCGAGCGGCCGAGCTTTTCGCGCAAAACTTCAAGTGAACGACGAGCTCGTGCGAGCTTCTAGCGAGACAGAGGCAATCCGATGACCACCGCAGCGACATCGCCCGAGCGTCCGGGGGCCTACAAGCGCAGCATGCGAAATTACCTGCTCGACTCGCACTTCCAGCTCAAATACACGGGCTTTCTGGTGTTCGTCGCCGTGGTCATCAGCGGGGTGATGGGCGCCGTCCTCTACGAGACAACGCAGGCCGTCGTCGGTGAGAGCTCGGCCCTCGTCGAAGAGAGCAAGAAGGTCTCCGAGGTGAGCCGGATGAACATCCGTGACCTCGCGTCGGACAGCCCCGAGCTGCTCACCGAGTTCAACCGCGAGGCCGACGCCCACGACAAGGCGCTCGGCGACCAGCAGATGCGGCTCATTCACCGGCAGCAGCTCATGATCGAGTCGATGGTGGGCGGCCTCGCGCTCATGGTCGTCTTGATCGGGATGCTCGGCATCTATTTCACCCACAAGGTGGCCGGGCCGGTCTTCAAGATGAAGCGCCTCTTGAAGCAGGTCGGTGACGGTCACCTTCACGTCGATGCGCGCCTCCGGCGCGGCGACGAGCTCGTCGACTTCTTCGAGACCTTCACGCAGATGGTGCAGGGCCTCCGTCAGATGGAGATGAAGCAGCTCGAAGACGTCGAGGCCACGTTCAAGGCGCTCGAAGGCGGAACGAAAGAAGAGACGATCGCCGCGCTGTCGCGCGTGCGAAACGCCATGAAGCAGATGCTCGAACGCGTCTAGACTAGCTGAGAGCGCCGGGGGCGTATTCGACGCTGGTTTCGCGGCCGTTGAACGACACCGCCGCGACGTCGATGCGCACCCGTCCCACGCCGCGCATCCACCCGTACTCGGAGCGAGCGCGCCAGAGGCGCTGGGCTGCCTTGATCAGGCGCGCGCGCTTCGTTCGCGTCACGCTGCCGAACGGGCCGATGTAAGAGCCTGGACCCCTCGTGCGCACTTCGGTCATCACGAGCAACGCGTCGCGACGCGCGATGACGTCGAGCTCGAGCCGCCCGAGACGGAGGTTCCGGGCGACGACATCGAACCCGAGGACGAACAGAAAGTCCGCCACGGCGAGCTCGGCGCGCTGGCCAAGCTCGGCCGGGGTCACGACCCGCCGTTGTTGCTCGCGTTACCGCACTTGAGGCCCCCGGAGCCGCATGGGTCGCACGTGGTGGCGATCGCGCTGCTTGCGGACGCGCCGAACGCCGTGCCCGACTTGATGCAGTACGCGCCCGTGAGGCCCTGATCCGACCCGGCGCTCAGCGAGCTGACGAGCTGCGTGCAGGCGAACCCGTCGGGGCAGTTGCAGAAGTTCCCGCCGTTCTGCGTGCCGCTGATGTCGGCGCAGCGGCACGAGCAGTACACCGTCTTGTCGGCCGTGCGATCCGTGCACTGCGGTTTGACGCCCTCGCCGGCGTTCTTCGGATCGACCGGCGCCCCGGTCTTGTCGAGCGGGCCCGTGACCGGCGTGCCGATGCCGGGCGTGGAGCAGGCGGCGGTGGCCGGCGAGTTGATCGTCACCTTCAGGGCCTTTTTGTCCCAGCCCTGCCCGTACGGGCACGACACGCGGCCTTGGAAGTGGTTCACGAGACATAGGCGGGTCTGACACTGAAAGCTCTCGCTCTCCGTGCTGACCTCGTGCTCATCGAACCCGGAGAACGTCGGGTCGTACTCCTGCTCCGGAGTGCATGGATCGCCAATGCCGGTCGACTGGCAACCGGTGCCCACGAAGGCCACCGCGGAGACAGCGACAGCCAGTCCTGCCAGGATCGTTCGGGTCATCAGAGTCGGCTCTCCGTTGGCGTGGAGCGAGAGGCGCAGCTTTCGGCCAGACGATGCATCGTCTGTGCTCGCGGGGCTGGCAACGAGTGCGAAACCTAGTCGAGCGCAATGAAACGCGTCAAGCCGTTACCGTGCTCTCTGCCTCTGTTTGCGCTCCGTTTGCTCTCGTTGCCCCCGTCTCCTTCGTCTCTCGGCTGTCTTTCTCACTCGCGCGGCGCGCGCAGCTGTTGTCAAAAGGTGGCTGCGCGCGACTGCCTTGCCCTCACCGATGGCCGGGGGCCTCACGAACCGTCGTTCTCGTGGGCTTCTCAGGGCCACGTCATCGCACACTCAGCTCGAGTTGCCCCGGAGTCGCGCCTGCTTGAGCGTTTCGTTCCCGTTGTCTTCTCGGTCGCTTCGTCTGCCAGATCTGGCCCCTGCTCGCTTGCGCGCTCCATTGATCTCGAGAGGTGTCGTACATCGTGCGTGAGTTACTGCGCTGTGAGTGGATTCGAGTTTCCACGCCGCCCCTCGACGCGGTGCGTGGGACTTTTTGACCTTGACAATCGTGAATCGCGCTCCGTACCATCACCGCGCTCGGCGAGACTATCTCTTGAACATCGTTGGGTATTTCGCCGCCGGCAAGCGCTCGCACTTAACTAAGGCCTCAGCAAGACCCGCACGCGAGCCGACCTCCCAACCTTATAGAATGCTGGCTTCGAGCATCCCGAAAGCGATTCGATGTGAGTGTCGTGCTAGCGGCCGGTGCCACGACGGGCGCAATCGGCCAATCGGCCAATCGAGGCTCGGTTGGGCATGATCGCGAGAGACGGCGTTGCGAACGTGAGAACGCTTGAGAATTGAGAATGCGGCACGGGGTCGTTCGATTCGACGAGGAGCACGACGATGCGTAGGTTTTTGACAAGCGCGCCTTCGCGAGGTGTGTGGGTTGCGGCGCTGGCCACGGCCATCGGCTTGACGGGCGCTTCGGCGCACGCCCAGCAGCACAAGAAGAAGCCCGCCGCCGCCCAACCGGCGAAGCCGGCGCCCGTCGATCTCGACGCCGACTCTCCGGCTCCGGCATCGGCCGACGCGCCAGTCGCCGCGCCCGCAGGCAAGAAGGCGCCGAAGGTCGTCGATAATTCGCCGCCGGCCACGGCCGGGCAGCCCACGGAGGCCGCGGCGCAGGCGAAGCGACTCTACGACGGCGAGAAGTGGTGGGACGCCGCGAAGGCGCTCTATCGCGTTTCGATCGGCGAGACCGGCGACGACGAGGGCAACAAGCAGATCGCCCAGTTCAACCTGGCGAAGTCGCTCTACAAGCTCAAGTTTTACCAGGGCGCCTACTCGATCTTCAGCGAGATCGCCGACAAGCCCAACCACCTCAAATACAACGAGACGCTGCTCTGGCTGGCGAAGCTCGCGACCGACCTCCCCGAGCCCGCCGACATCATCGAGCGCGTCGGCAAGTACAACGAAGAGCACGTCGCCAAGTTCAACAACAAAGAGCAGCAAGAGATCTTCTGGCAGCTCAACTACCTGCTCGGTCGCTACCGGTACCGCAACGGCCAGTACCCCGAGGGTCTCGCGCTCCTCGAAAAGGTCGATCGCCGCAGCAAGTACTACGTGCAGGCGCAGTTCTTCGGCGGCGTCAGCAACGTTCAGATGCGCCAGAGCAAGCCCGCGGTCGAGGCGTTCCAGCGCATCCTCGGAGCCATCGAAGAGGGAGACGTCGAGGTCGAAGACGAGGCGCGCATGCGCGACCTCGCCTACCTCTCGATGGCCCGCACCTTCTACTCGGCGAGCGTCAAGGTCGACGAGAACACGAACGCGCCGACCGTCGACCAGACGCGTCTGAGCGCGGCGGTCAAGTACTGGAACAAGGTCGACCAGGGTAGCGAGTACTGGCTCGACGCGCTCTTCGAAGAGTCGTGGGCGTATTTCATGGCGGGCGACTACAGCCACGCCCTCGGCAACATCCACACGCTCGAGGCGCCGTACTTCCCGCACTCCTATTACCCGGAGGCCGACGTCCTCAAGGCCGTCATCTACTTCTCGAACTGCCAGTACGACGACGCCCTCACGATCGTCGCGAAGTTCCAGGGCCGCTACCAGCCGATTCGCGACGAGCTCACCAAGATCCTCGACAAGTTCAAGGGCGAGAACCAGGAGAACGAGTTCTTCAAGTTCTTGAAGGACGTCCGAGACGACAAGGCGCAGCTCGATCCCAAGGTCGCGCCGATCGTGAAGACGTCGCTGTCGGACCGGCAGCTGCTCCGCAACCTCGAGTACGTGCGTCTCCTCGACGAGGAGGACGCGCGATTCAAGAAGGCGCCCAACAGCTTCAAGGATGCGAAGGTCGCGGACCTGGTGAAGGACTCCGTGCACGACGCGCGCGAGCTCGCCGTCCGTAACGCGGGCAACCTTGCCCGCGGGCGGTACCAGCGCAATCTGCAGGACTTGAACGAGCAGCTCCGCAACGGGCAGAAGATCCTGATCGACATCACGGCCGCCAAGCGAAATGAGCTCGATCAGGCCATGCAGGGCAGCCAGATGACCGTCGAGGAGTCGAAGGCCAACATCGTGCGCCCCGACGAGGAGCACGTCATCTGGCCGTTCCAGGGCGAATATTGGCGCGATGAGCTTGGGTTTTACCGCCAGACGATCACGTCGAAGTGCGGGAGGTAGCGATGAATCGAGTTTTATTGGCGTGGATAAAGCGAGCCGGGTTTCCCGCCCTCGTCCTCGGTCTCACGTTGGGTGGCTCGCGGCTCGCGTCGGCGGCCACGAACTCGACGGGTCCAGACGGCCTGGGCGGCTCCTCGTCGGCCTCGCCGTCGTCGACCTCTTCGGGCTCGTCGGCCTCTTCCGGATCGCAATGCATCTCGGACCAGGCGAAGAAGACCCTCGACATCTGCCCCGAAGGTCCGGCCATCCAGTCGGTGCCGCACGGCAAGGCACCCGCGATGTCGTTCCACTCAAAGGTGGAAGACATCAAGAAGGGCGACAAGACCAACGGCATCGGCACCGCCGACATCAGCATGATCGGCGTCCGCGACGCCCGTCAGAGCGCGCTCAAGCAGCGGGCGCTGGCGCTCCTCGTGACCGAGATCCAGCAGCTCGAGTCGCTCTTGAAGGCGACCGAGAACACCTCGAACGACCGGCCGAAGCTCCTCCGCCGCCTCGCGGAAGACTATGTCGAGCTCGAGAACGCGGCCTTCCGCGAGAAGACCGAAGCCGAGGTCAAGCGCGACGGGTTCAAGACGTCGAACCCGCGCCAGGCCCAGGCGCAGCAGTCGATCGCGACCTCGCGCAAGACCACGATGGAGCGGTCGCGCAAAGCCGCGATTCGCTACTACTCGCTCCTCGTCGACGACTACTCCGGTCAGCCGTCGACCACGTTCCCGCAGAACCCGCCGCCGGCGTACCCGGTCCTCGACGAGGTCTACTACTACCTCGCGTACGAGTACGAGCAGTCGGGCGACACGGCCAACGCGCGCCGCGTCTACCTCGACCTCATCACGAAGACGCCGAACTCCAAGTACATCTCGAACGCGTACCTCGCGTTCGGGGAGCTCTTCTTCAACGAGGCCCAGGGTGACCCGTCGAAGTGGGAGCCGGCGAAGCAGGCGTACCAGAAGGTCATCACCAAGCCGCCGCCCGACAACAAGGTCTACGGCTACGCCTGGTACAAGCTCGCGTACGTCTTCTGGAACCAGGGCGATCTGCCGCACGCGCTCGACGCGTTCAAGAAGACGATCGACTTCGGGACCAACTTCGCCCAGCTCCCGAACGCGAAGAAGCTCGCGGAGAGCGCCCGGAAGGATCTCATCCCGGTGTACGCCCTCGCGGGCAACCCGACCGACTCGTACAACTTCTTCAAGAACCTGAGCGGCGACGCCGCCGGCTCGACCGACAAGACCTTCAAGATGATGGACGACCTGGGCCAGAACTACCTGGACACCGGTCACTATCCCGAAGCCATCTCGCTCTACAAAGACCTGATGGTTCGCGACTCCGGGAGCGACAAGCAGTGCGAATACCAGTCGCACATCACCGAAGCGACGATGGCGATGAAGTCGGGCGACAAGAACGCCATCGTCATGGAGCTCCTTAGCCAGTTCAAGAAGTACAACGCGTTCAACGCCGACAACCACGCGGCCGACGCGAAGCAGAAGTGCGCGAGCCGCACCGGAGCCCTCGCAACCGAGACCGCGATGGCGTGGCACCTCGAGGCCGTCGGCTCCGAGGGGCAGCGCGGCACGGGCGACCCCAAGACCATGGACTTCGCCGCGGCCCTCTACAAGAAGGTCGCCGAGACCTGGAAGGCGGACGACTTCTCGAAGTTCGAGTTCCCGCGCCTGGTCAAGGACGACTGGCCCACGATCTACAAGATCAAATACAACATGGCCGACCTCCTCTACTTCCGCGAGAAGTGGGCAGAGTGCGGGCCGGCGTTCGACGCCGTCGTGCAGGAAGACCCGAAGGCCCCCGAGGCGGCCGAGTCCGCATACGCCGCGGTGCTCTGCTACCAGAACATCTACCTGGCGCAGCACGCCAAGGGCTCCGACAAGCGAGGGAGCGGCAACCTCCCCGGCGTCGGCAAGGACATCAAGAACGACACGGACGACAAGTACCGGGCGAAGGAGATGACCGACTCGCAGAAGTCGATGGTCCAGTCCTTCAACCGATACGTTTGCTACATCCACCCCGAGAAGAACGACGCCGACGGGCAGAAGCAGCTCGTCGAGGTCCAGTACGCGCGCTGCCGCCTCTACTTCGAGGCGCAGCACTGGGAAGAGGCCGCGACCTGCTTCAAGCAGGTGGCCTACGACCACCCCGACAACGACTCGGCGGTCTACGCGTCGCAACTCTATCTCGAGAGCATCAACGTGCTCACGTTCCACGGTTCGCCGAACCGGAGCACGTGCCTCGACGACATGATCGCCGACGTGCCCAAGTTCATCGACATGTTCTGCACCGGCGACAAGATGCAGAAGAACGAGGATACGTGCACGCTCCTCACCAAGGTGCAGTGCGACATCCAGCGCTTGCGGGCGCAGCACATCGTCGAAGAAGCGGACAAGGGCGGCAACAACGCGCTCGAGCTCTTCGAGAAGGGCGGCAAGGCGTACTTCGACCTCTGGGACAAGTACGGCGCGACTCAGCTCCGCGCGAACCAGCAGCCGCAGTGCGAGAAGCTCGACGAGATCGTCGAGAACTCCGCGCGCGCCTTCCAGGCCGGCCACCTCGTCGCGAGCGCCATCCGCGCGCGCATGGTCCTCCTCAACCCGACGTACCGGATGGAGAAGACCGAGCTCGCGAAGGACGCGATGTTCAAGATCGGAGGCAACTGGCAGGCGATCGCCGTCTACGACCAGGCCTCGGACTGGTACGAGCGGTACGCCAAGGAGAACCCGCACCGTAAGGACGCCGACAAGGCCCTCTCCGACGCCATCGTCCTTCGCCTGGGTCTCGGCCAGGAAGACATCGCCGTTGCCGACGTCACACTGTACAAGAAGGACTACGGCAGCTCGAACGCGAACGAGACGGCCCAGATCGCCTTCGCCATCGGCGCTCACTACGCGGACAAGGAGTCGTGGGACGACGCGAAGAAGGCGCTCTCGGGGGCCATGGGGACGCTCGACAAGGCTCCGCCGGACATCCAGGTGCAGGCCCACGCGGCGCTCGCGCGCTCGCTCATGCACCTCAAGTCGGATCGCGACGCGAAGAACGAGTACGCCAAGGTCTCCAGGCTCTGGGGCGACGGCAGCGCGGCGCAGTCCAAGATCAACGACGCGTACAAGACCGAGGGCGACGACCAGCGCGCCCACCGCATCGGCAAGGCGCTCGACGCGGTCGGCGAGGCGTCGTTCTTCGCCTCCGAAGACAAGAAAAAAGAGAAGGTCGATTCGATCCCGTTCCCCGTTTACAAGGGTCCGGGCACGAAGGACGACATCAAGAAGTACACCGACAAGACGCTGATGCCCTGGGTGCAGAAGAAGCGCGCCGCCATCGAGGACGTCGACAAGGAGTACCAGACGATCACCGAGCTCCAGCCGGTGCCGCCGCCTCGCTGGGTCATCGCCGCGGCGTCTCGCGCGGGGCTCATGTGGGGTAACTTCGTGGACGACTTCCGCAAGGCTCCTTACCCCAAGGACTGGGACAAGAAGGGCTTCGTCCCGGGCACCGGCGACACGCTGTCGTGGGCCGACGTTCGCGCCGACTACCTCGAGCACCTCGACGAGGCCTCGGAGCCGATCAAGCGCGACCGCGCGAAGCCCGCGCTCAAGCGCTGCCTCGATGACTCGGTGAAGTACCAGTACTTCGACGAGTACTCGCGCGACTGCGAGAAGTGGCTCGCGAAGAACTACAAAACCGAATACCACGTGGTCGACGAGCTCCGCGGAGCACCGACGCTGTCGAACAGCGGCCTCGACGACCATCCCCCGCCGCTCATCATCGGCGGTCTGCTCTGGCACCCCGTCGATACGACGGCGGTGACCGAGAAGGTCGAGATCGCCGGCGGTGGCTCGGGCGGCGGCAGCAACACCGGCTCCGACGACGCCAAGAAGCCGCCGAAGAAGAAGAAGTAGCCGAGGCCCACATCATGAAGAACATCGGAAGCGTTTTGGGCGTCCTCGGTCCCGGCCTGCTCGTCGTAGCAACCGGCCTCGGTTGCGGCGGCGGGGCGAAGGAATCGGGAGGCGCCAGCACAGGCGGCACCTCGAGCCCGACGACCAACGGCGTCACCACCCACGTCGACTCCGGCGCGCAGAAGCAGTTCGGCGTCGCCCTCGACACGCTGAACGGGCACGACAAGGCCAACGACTGGAACGACCAGGCGTGCGCGGATACGGCGAAGGCCTTCGAAGCCGCGGCGTCCGCCAACGGCAAGTTCCCCGAGGCGACGTACGACGCCGGTCTCGCCTATCAGCGCTGCGGAGACGACAAGGACGCGAAGGCGCACTTCCAGCAGGCGCTCTCCGACGACCCCAAGTTCCACTTCGCGCGCGCGCAGCTCGCTCTCTATCAGTTCAAGGCCGACGGCAACGTCGACGCCGCGATCAGCTCCCTCGAGCAGGCGGTCAACGACGCGAACTTCCAGAACGTCCCGGCGCTCGTCGACCTCGCGATGTTCCAGATGCAGCGCGACTCCGACACCGTCGGCGCCAACTGCCACTCGAAGGCAGGCGGCCGAGACGTGGACCTCCAGGACTTCGACTGCGCGAAGCTGAATCTGCAGCGCGCGCTCGCCATCGACGACGGCTACATGCCGGCGTTCAACCAGCTCGCCCTCTATTACTTCGGCAGCGCCAAGAAGAAGGCCGGCAGTGGCAAGAAGTTCGGGCGCACCATCGCCACGAACGCGGCGCTCGGAAAGCGAGGCGACGTGCAGCAGCTCGAACTCGCCGCGCTGGTTTGCTCGCAAGCCGTTCGCAAGAGCAAGTCTTACGCGCCGATCCACAACACGTCGGGCCTCATCTTGAACGAGCTCGGGCAGGTCAATACGGCCGTCAAGGAGTTCTCATCGGCGGCCCAGCTCGATCCGCACTTCTTCGAAGCGCAGATGAACCTCGCGGCGATCAACTTGAGCTTCCGCGGGTACGACAAGGCCGAGGCGGCCTACCGCAAGGCGCTCGAGATGCATCCGAACGACTACGACGCGCACCTCGGCTTGGCGCTCGCGCTTCGCGGTCAGATCGACGACTCGAACTACGACAAGCAGGTCGCCGCCGTCCAGAGCGAGCTCGAGGCCTGCAAGAAGCTTGATGCGGCGCGGCCCGACTCGTACTTCAACGAGGGGATCCTCACCCAGGAATACAAAGCGAAGGGTGCGGGCGGCACCGACAAGGCCGTGGCCGTCTACAACCAGGCCAAGGGCGTCTTCCAGACTTTCCTCGAGAAGGCGTCGGGCAAAAATGAGTACGACGGCGCGGTGAAGAAGACGAAAGAGCGGATGCAAGACATCGACGACACCATCACCAGATCGGAAGAGCGTCGTGTAGGGAAAGAGTGTAGATCTCGG
>CALFNG010000223.1 GCA_937902985.1 uncultured Myxococcales bacterium | reverse complement strand
TCTTGGTCTTGGTCGTCGCCATCACCTCGTCGCCTTCCGTGTGGGACTGCCGGATCAGGAGCAGTCCCTCGTCCAGCAGCACGTCCGGAGTCGACCGAGCCGTCGGCGAGGCGCACTCCGCACGCGCGATCGCCGTCGACGAGAACTTCGTCGACGGTCGAGTGGAGGATCGCTTCGCCGCCACGTCGTCGATAGGTGTCGATGAGCGCGTCCCGGAACCGAGCGGTGCCTCCCTCCGGACGCGACAAGTAGCCGTGCTTCAAGTAGCCGAGCACCATCAGCAAGACGAGCGTCGTCGCGTCTTCCGGGACTATTCGCGTCAACACTCTGCGGAGTCGCTCGCTCTTGAGATGTTCCGCGGACCACTCACCAATCGGCTTCCGGAAATGTGCGATGGTGCCCAGATCGTGGCGCATGTTCCAGAAGCTCGCGAGCTGGTCACGCATCGTGGCGAGTTCGACCGGCTGATCGATCGGTGGCGCGGCGTTGACCACGCGATCGGCGCCGTCCACCAGCCGCCGGATCTCGTCTGCGTCCTCGGGCGCAAGCTCACGAAGCGCGCGAGCCGTTGCCTCGAGATCGCGTGAGATCGTGACCTCGAGGCCGTCGCGGGCGTCGCGATAGGTCAGGAACTGTTCCATGGTCCTTAGCGGTACCCGAGGAACGATGCCGAGCTCTTCGTAGAGCCGCTGAAACGCGCCTCCCGTGAGCCAGTGAATGCAGCCGTCGATCGTATACGGCCCCCGGTTCCACGCGGTACAGACGCCGCCGAGCGCGAGGTTGTGCTCGATGATGGTCGTTCGAAAGCCGCTCGCCCGCGCGTAGCACCCCGCCGAGAGGCCCGCGAGGCCACCGCCCACGATGATGACGTGTCGTTCCGTCATGCCGCGTGCTCAGCAAGCGGCGCGCCACTCTGCGGCCGAAGTACGTTGATCCGTACGTTGATCCCTCGCACTCGAAGAGAGAACCCCGCATGCCGGTCGCGTTCGGGTCTTCTCGCGTCGAAGTCGTCGGCGCCGCGAGGGACTGCGGTTCGTACGCTCGGACCCGCGCGCAAGGGTTGCGCCGCATCGCACGCCGTGCGCCGGAAGCGCCGCGTCCTTTCGTCAGTGCTCTTCGTCGCTGTCGATGTGATCGCGGCGAACCAGTGGCCGGGCTATTCGCCGGCCAAGCCTGGTTCGGAGCGCCCACCGCGGCGTAGCTCACGTAGCCCGCCTGCCCTTAGAGCAAGCGCAGACGCTGCGCTTGGATGCGACCGGGTGCCCGTGACACGAAGGCTCACCGCGCCGAGCGCCCCGCGGACGTGGCACGCGGCGCGCACCTGCGGCTTGGTAAGCACATGCGGTCCAGATCCATCACACGCACTGCTCTCGTCCTCGTATTCGCGCTGCTCATGAGCTGCGCGCCCGGGGCCAACCCGCTTGCGCACACGGCAGCGAATGGTCCCCCCGCGGGTTTCTTCCTCGGGCTGTGGCACGGCGCCATCATCTGGGTGACGCTCTTCGTTTCGCTGTTCGACCCTTCGGTGGCGATCTACGAAGTGCGCAACAGCGGGTGGGCGTACAACTTCGGCTTCGTCATCGGCGCCGCGTGTCTACACGGCGGCGGCGCCGGCGCGGCCGCGAGGCGACGACGACGCAACACCACCTGACCCGCCCTTCACCATCTTCATCGACCGGCTGCATGCCGCTCGCGTCCGTGTCTCCTCGCGTCGAAATCGTCGGATCCGCGCGCAAGGCTTGCACTTGATCGCACGCCGTGATCCACCCCGAGTGGGCCCACAAGGCAGGCGACGGACTCATCTTGCACCCGAAGATGCCGCCGCTACGCGTCGTCTCGGTGACACGGGGGCGGAGCATCGTCGCGTTCGCGGCGCCCGATGAAGCAGCGCGCGCCGAGGGCCGTCCCTGGGCGTCCGCGACCTGGGCGTTCCTTGTCGAGCCGCTCGGACCTGCGCGGTGCCGCGTGGTGAGTCGCTTCCGTTCTGCGTGCTCCGACGACTTGGCAACGCGCCTGGTGCAAGGACCCGCGCTGCTCGAACCCGTTGGATTCGCAATGGATCGGCGCATGCTCCTCGGCATTCGCGAACGCGTCTTGCGACGCGGGTTGAAGGGCACCGATGGTTGAATCGGTGCACGCTTGGCCGCGTGCAGCAGCGGGAAGGCTCTCCTTCTGCGTCGTGTACGCCACCGCGTTTGCGCGCCCGAAGCGCGCCATGGCTGGGATGCTCGACGAGCCGCGTCGTCTTCGCTGGGGTGCGTGTGGGGTCGCCATCACGGCGGTGACCTATACTTTCGTCTACTTCTTCTTATCCAGAAACGGCGGGCGGCCCACGGTCTTCGCGCCATGGCTCGCGATCCCCGTCGAGGTCTCCCCGTCGGCCGCCGTCCACGACCTGGGGGAGGTTCCTGCGAATGCATCTCGCCGGCACCATCGCGATCGACTTCCTCGTGGTGCCGACTGTGACGTTCAACCTGCTGTACGTGTTCTTTGTCCTCAGGGTCTCAGCGACCTTGTCTACGCCGCCGCACCGCTACGCCCAGAAGCGACAGAGCCGCGAGCGCGGGGAGTCCACCGCTGCCTCTCCGAGGAACCGAGCAGTCGCATCCCGTGGCCCCTGCCGATCCGCCCGCGTCCGCCCCGGAATCGGTGAGGTCGCCGTCGGCGCCGTTGATCCCGGCGTCGAGACCGACCGAATCCGAGTCACTCGCATCCACGACTTCCGCATCGACCGTCGCGGCGTCGGTCACGGTCGCGTCGCTGTCGGCAGTGGCGTCAGGGCCATCAGCGCCCGCCGCGTCTGTCCCGGCATCGCTGCGCGCCGCGTCCGGGCTTCCTGAATCCGGAATGCCGGCGTCGCCGGACCCCTCCTCGCTTACTACAAGCCTCGCGGCCAGGCGCGTACTGCCGTAGGGCTCCTGCCTGTCGAGCCGGCCATAGACGACGAGCACCTCGTTGGTGCCCGGGCGCACGGCGAGCGCGGGGGTTACCTCAGGGTACGGATCATTCGCGATGGCGACTCCCTCTGGAACGGCGACGACGCCGGCAGCGGATATGGCCGTACCGTAGATGTCGCCCGCGCCGGTTCTTGCATCGGACCACGCGGCGAAGAATCCGGATTGCGTGCCGACGACGCGTACGCCCGAGGTAGGACTCACCGCGCAAGACTCGCAGATCGTGAATGGTTGTGCATCGACGAGCTGGTTGCTCGCGTTGATTCGAATACCGAGGATCCTGGAGTCGTCGGATCGGTAGGTCTCCGCGTTGTCCTGCTGCCAGACCACTAACGACACCCCACTCGACGAGGCCATCGCGGGCACGTGAAAGCCCTGACAGGGCCATACGGGGATCGCGAGCGTGTCGATGAGGACGCCGTCCAGCCCGGTTGTGCGCCTTCTGTTCCCGGTGCCGTTATGTGGCTCGTCGACTCGAAGCGATGCCCACGGCCGCTCGCATAGATTGAAGCGCTGGCGGGGTAGGCGTCCGAGCAGCTCGGCACCCCGTGAGTTTGGCCCTCGCGTGATGGGTTGGCAGCGAGTTGGTGGAGCACCGCCCGACCTCAGGATCATTCGAGTCCGGAATCCGCTGATCCCGAGCCGTAGCAGCCGGCCTGGAAGACCGCACACGTACCCGTGGGAGCCGGCGGAGCGGCGGAGCACCAATTGGACAGCCGCCATTTCAGGCACGCCATCCAGTCTGCGACGGTCACCGTGCAAGTGGGTTGGTGGAAGTGCGGGGACAGTTCAGCGACGCAGGTGGCCTGGTCCGGTGCGACTTCGAGATCGGAAGGGCCTGAGGGACCGGCATCGCACGGAATGTGCACTCCGTAGCCGCCCTGTTCTTGCGCCGCCCAGTCGCAGAGTGCCTGGAGATCCGCGGGCGACAGGGTGTCGAGCTTCGCGGCGGGATCTACGGCCAGTCCGGAATCGGGCGTCGACGACGAGGTGGACGAGCACGCAAGCGCGGGGATGATCCAAAGAAGTCCTGCCGCCGAGAGCTGCATTCGGTAGTGCTAACAGAGACGTTCCCCCGGGGGGTAGTTCCCTCCGCGCGGGTGTGTTCCCTCACGGGCCTCTGCCCGCCTCAAAAGCCGCCGACGGGCTGGCCGATGCCTGCGGGGAGATGGCGAGGCTTTCATCCGGCTCGAGTCCGTCCTGCGCGAGCTGGCACGCCGGGGCGTTGCACCGTGACGGCCGTTCCGGCAGGAGGCCCCTCGGCGGTAAATGTCTGCCGCTTCTGTTGCCGGCCAGGGCATGGCTGCGATTTCTTGGGGGTCCGACCAGGCAGCCCGTACGAAGTCGAGCTGGCTCCGGTCAAGCAAGCAGCCCTCGCCGGGCGCGCCGGGCGCGGGGTGGCTGTGGATACCAAGGTGCTCGGCGAGTCTCGGGTCAGGCAGACCGCATACTTTCGCAACCTCGCCAGACCCCTGGGCGGTAGGCACAGCCTCATGGGATACTTCGTGCTGCGCGGTCAGGTGATCGGCGGCATGATGCTCGGGCGAACGGGCGGGCCCTTTCGCGACGAGGACGTCGCTCACGTCGCGGATCTGCTCCCGGCTCTCGCCCTCGGTCGGGCATCCTACGGTCAGCCCGGTCTCGCACGCGTTCCACTTCAACCGAAGAGGAGCCAGGGTCGCTGGCCTTGGGGAGAGCGCGTCCTCGCTCGACGGGTGATGGGCGAGATCGAGGTGCGGGTGCGAGACGAGCGGGGCTACCGAGAGATGGTTGCCCGTGATCTTTGCTCCGTTGCGCAGCCGAACGGAGAAAGCAGATGTCGATCCAGACGACGGACCCGATGCCTCATTTCCACGCCGACCGGAACCGCCTCGAACCCGAAGCCACGGACCCACTCGACGAAGTTGGGTGGAACGCAGAGCCGGACCTCGTGACCGAGGTCCCGCACCCTCAAGGCGAGCGCCACGATGGGCTGCACATCGCCCCTTGTCCCGACCGATGACAGCAACGCACGCACGATCATCGGGGCAGCACGACGCGCCCCGCCGCGTCGAGCTTCCAGTGCGGGTTGTACGTCACCTCCCAAGGATGGCCATCGGGGTCGGCGAAGTAGCCGGAGTAGCCGCCCCAGAACGCCTCCTGCGCCAGCTTGAGGATCTTGGCGCCTGCCATTCTCGCGGCTTCGAGGGCGGCATCCAGCTCGGCTTTGGCGCCGACGTTGCGCGCCACGGTGATGCCCCCGAACCCGGAGCCCTTTGGCGAGACCTGCGCGTCCTTGGCCAGCAGGTCGCGCGGGTACAGGGCCAGGACTACGCCTCCGGTGTCGAGGAAAACGATGTGGTCGTTGGAGGCGCTCGATGCCGAAAAGCCGAGACCGTCGCAATAGAAGCGGCGTGAGCGAGCCAGGTCGGAAACGCCAAGGGTGACGACGGTCGGGCGAGGACTCGCAGCCGGCTTCGTGGACCATGGTCGCCTCGCAACCCTCGCGGACTTCTTGGCGGGCTTCGCCACCTTGCGGGCGCTCATGGGGAGGGCCAGCCTAGAACCGCAGCGGTTCCAACTGAAGGACTTTCCTCGGCGAAGACGGACCCGTCAGCTCGCCGAGCCTCGAACGACGAGCGACGACCGCACCGAGTCGTTCTTCAGACGAAGAAGCCCTTGGCGCTGCGGATCTGCCGTGAAGCTGGCGAGGGCTTCGTCGCTCGGAAAGCGCACCAGGTGGATCTCGTAGGGCAGGTCCATCGAGCCGGCGATGACGCACTCCGGGGTCGGGCGTA
>CALFNG010000222.1 GCA_937902985.1 uncultured Myxococcales bacterium | reverse complement strand
GGCAGCACACGGAATTCGAGCATCCCCAATGGCCCGCGTCCGGGTCATAAGCGCAGGACGTCAACACCGGACACGATGACGTCCCCGCGTCCACGGAAGGGCAGTCGGAGTCGTTGATGCATGTGTCCATCGGGGTGTGACAATAGTAGGGGCCGGGGTTCACGTAGCAGCTCCCCGTCGAGGGCGAGCAATAGCCGCCGGGTCCGCAGTCCGAGTCCACGAGGCAATTGCCCCCAGGGTCACAGACGTTCGCGCTGTCGTCCATGGGCGAAAGACGGCATACGCACGGCGTTCCCGATCCACAGGTCGAGTCGGTGAAGCACTCGTCGTACGAACACCCGCCGGCGCTGACCAAGCCCTCCCAGGGGAAGCAGCGCCCGTTCATTCCGGCCTTGCACTGGCTGTCGGACGAGCAGGCGTTCTCGAAGCCCGAGTAGGGTTGGCCGCTCGGTCCAGGACCGCGCTGCGATGGGCAGCACGCGTGCGTGGGCCGATGGTTCAAGGGAACCTCCGTGTCGCCCGCTGGGGCGGTAGCGGCTTCAACTGACCCTAGCTCGCAGAAGGGAACGTTCACGTCCGAGGAACCCGCGTCGGCGTCCGCGCTCACGCCATTGTTCGTTGCATCCAGGCGGCTGCTGCAACTAAGCGCCGCCATGAGCACCACGGTGGAGACGGACCGCGTTGTGCGACTCATCGCGTGACCCTGAGCAACATCCAGGCCGGCTGGAACGCGGCCAAATCAGCCGGCGATCCTGGGACAATCTGTGCCACTACCCGACGCTGCGATCACGGGTCATGGGCGGTGGTCCACGGCGGGGATCGCCCGTCCCCTCGCTTGACGTTGCGCCACCAACCCGATCGAGAACATGAACGGCGCATCGCCCTTCTTCCTCTTCTTGTTCTTCTTCCGACGGCCGCGTTTCGGAGGCTCCGACATCGCGAGCAGCCGCTCTCCGAAATCCGCCAACGGGTCGTCTTTCGCCATGCCGTCCAACGTAGCGCCCTCGGCAGCCGACTCAAGCACGGCCATTCGTCGGGGAGCTGCGGTTCGACGCACAACCTAAAACGCGTTATGGTACGGTGTTGTCATCCACCGACGTCATCCGGCTCTTGAAGGCCGACGGGTGGATCCTCGTTCGCACCAAGGGCTCGCACCAGCATTTCAAACACACGGGCAAGCCCGGCATCGTCACGGTCCCGCATCCGAAGAAGGACATTCCGACCGGAACGCTCAAGAGCATCGCCAAGCAAGCGGGCATCGCGCTCGCGTAGGGAACCCCCCATGCAATACGACGCGTTCATCCATCGTGAGGGCAAGCAGTGGCTTGCCGAGTTCCCGGACTGCCCAGGGTGCCAGACGTTCGCCGAGAGCGTGAGGGCCGTTACCTTGGCCGCCCATGAGGCCCTCGAAGGATGGCTCGAAGCGAACCTCTCCGAGGGGCGAACCCCGCCCAGGCCGGTCACTCGAAGCGGAGCGCCCGCCGGAAGGAAGCTCGTTCGGGTTCCGGTGCGCGCGGGGCTGACCGCCGCGCTGACCATTCGCTGGGCTCGCACGGATCAAGGGCTCACCCAGAGGGCGCTCGGCAAGCTCGCCGGGGTCACGCAGCAGCAGATCGCCAAGCTTGAAGATCCCGACGAGAACCCCACCCTGCAAACGATCGAAAAGGTCGCGCGGGCGCTCGGCCTCTCGGTCAGTGTTGAGCTCGCGCCCGATCCCGTTTCGAGAATGTCGGCGTAGCCATGGACGCAAGAGCACCGGCGGCGAGGGAGGGGCGAGAGCATGAAGAAGAGCAAAGGCAGGCGCCCGACGACGGGCGACGATGAGCCGCGGGGAACGGTCAAGAAGTTCATGGATACCTGCGCCGTTTCGAGCAGGCTCGGGGCGTCGACACACGCGAAGCCGTGAACCTGCTGGCGGAGCGGTTCGGCTTCGAGGGCATCCGAGAGCGATCGGCGCCCAGGGAGAGGGACGGCACGCCCTACTCTGAATACAAGGCGACCGAGCCGAAGCCGGAGAGCGAGGCGCCCGCGTTCAAGATCTGGACGCCCGCGAAGATCTTCGCGCCGCTTCCTGAGCAAGCGTTCGCGGTCGCCGGGCTACTCGTCAAAGGTTCGCTCGCCCTAGTCGTCGCGCTGCTGGGTGAATCCCTCAAGACGTGGATGGCGGCCGACGCGGTCATGGCCACGGCCACGGGCGGCCAATGGCTCGGCCGGTTCGACTGCGCGAAGGGGGCCGCCCTCTTCATCGACTACGAGGCGGGCGACTACGAGTGGCGTCGTCGCGCGATCCGTCTCGCCATCGGTCGAGAGCTCGTCATGCCCGTCGAGGGCATGGCCCTCGTGTCGATGCCGCCGTTCGCCCCCACGTCGGAAGAGTTCTTCCGAGAGCTCGAAGGGCGCGCAACACAGTACAGCCTGATCGCGATCGACTCTCTCACCGGAGGCGCGGGCGGGGCTGATGAGAACGACGCCCGTTTCGCCGCGCCCCTCTACAGGCTCAAGTCGATCGCGGCGCGGGACTGGGTGCGTCATCATCGTCTTGCACCACACGCGCAAGACCACCCCGGGCACCAACGGGAAGGCCGAGACGGACCCGCGCGAGATGGTCCGGGGTAGCTCGGCCATCTTCAACGCCGTCGACGTGGTGCTCTGGTGCGGGCTGAGGCAATTCTCTCATTGATAGCCGTGCGCTCGATTCGAGCTGCGAGGCTCAAGGCGAATATGAGCACCTCGGACGTCAGGTCAGCGCAGAAAGATGGCATTCGTCGCCCGAAGGGCGGCGTGAGGACTCTCGCAACGTCCACCAACCCCGCGATTCCCAACGACCTGATTCCCGGACAGCGAGCCCGGACAGCGGCAGAGGAGGCGATCGCGCTCGCCTTGAAGGAGATGCCCTCGGACCAGCGGCGCGGGCTCCTGAAGGAGCTCGCCGAGGAGGAGGCGCCGATCAGCGAGACGAAGGGCGCCGCGTAAGATTCTGACGAGGTGCCGCAAGAATGTTTTGGACGACCTCCCGTCTGGGCTCTAGAGCCTAACTCAACTGCTCATGCAGCCTCGTCGCCGTCCAGCGGCGGGGTCAAGTGAGCAAGGGCGGGCGTCCCGCCCTGTTGGGGTCGGGGGCAGCTTGCGGTTCGGCGGGCAGACCGGTTCTCCAAAAGGCCCGACTTTAGGACAGCCAGACGGCAATGCCGTCTCGGCACTCCGAGGTCGGTCATGGGTTCTGAGTCGTCTGTTCGCGAGCGCGTAGCCGCCTCGATCGCTCGCGTCGGCCTGGCGCGCACCGCGGTCCTCCTGGAGGTCGGCGAGGAGGCCGCCGCGCGCATCGCGAGCGGTGCGCTGGTCCGGCCGACGACTGTCCGCCTCGTGACGCTCAACCTGCGTCGGCTCGATGGGGAAGGGAAGAGCCATGAGGCAGCCTCGCGGATTCTCGTTGTTGGTCCTCGTTCGGATCCCAACTCCGGCGGTCCAACGATGGCTCGCGCACGTCGTGTCGATCGACGACGCTCGCTTGACCTTCGATTCGACGGGGCCTGAGCTCGCCGTCAAGATCGAGGCGCCATCTGATCGTCTCGCCCGCGTGCGCAGGCGCCTCGCCTCGACGCTCGCCGGCTTCGGCCTGCTCGCGCACCGACTCGACCTTCTGCTCGCGGATCCTCCGCGCCGGAGGGCGAATTGACCGTCCTCCGTAACCCCGCGATCTCAGGTCGCCTCGTTCCTGGACAGTTAGGTATCGCTGTCCGGGAACCGCCGGCGGATCGCGATTCGAGCTTTTTTCCCGCGCCATTCGCACGAAGGGCAACGGGTAAGCCGCCCGCACCCCACCCAGGAGATCATCCCGATGCCTGATCACGATGTGACCATCAAACGCTTTCGCGCATTCGAGGCCATCAGCCGCGAGGAGTCCGAGACGATCCTCGAGTTGACGCTCGGCCGGCGCGACCTTTCGATCGAGGTCGCCAGTACCGATTTGCACCGTCCGTCGATCCGCGTGCGCATCTTCGGCCCTCCACCTCCGCCCTCGGCGGGCACGAGCTACCGCAGGCACGAGGACATTTACGTTCGCTCGCCCGAGGAGTTCGACGCCATCGTCGACGCGTTCGCCCGCGCCAGGGCAAGGCTTCGACAGCTTCAGCAGTCGCTCGACGATGCCCCGTGCGGGGCCGACGGGGGCGAGGATGAGTAATCCCGCCCGTCCGAAACGAAAGCGCGTCCTACGGCCGGTTGGTTGCCTCCGGGCTGGGTCGTGGGCGTCGTCGAGGCGGGTGACGTCTTGTTCCTCGTCGCGTCGGACGGCGAGACGGCCGCCTCCGAGTTCCTGCGCGTCGGCGATCTGGCGGACGCGTGGATGAAGGTCGCCGCGGTGGCGTGGTCGACGGTCGATGTCTCGTTCCTTCCGCCGCCGATGACCGACGCGGACAGGGCGAGGCGCGACGCGTTTTATTCGCGCGAGCGGGCGCGGGGTGGATCGTGATGTCGCCCTCGAAATGCCCGGCGTGCGCGGCGCTGACGGTGCCGCCGCACGAGCTTCGATCGTTGATCGGCGCGCAGATCGACAGACTCGGGCCCGAGGGCTTCGCGGCTGCCGTTTGCCCGTCGTGCGCGCGAGAGCTGAGAGCGGTGATCACGCTCGAGCGCGCTGAGCGGAGGGGCGGCTGATGGCGGTTTACTTCCCGTCCGGCTCGCCGAGCTCGATGCGATGCCCCGTCTTGTCGAAGACGAACGAGACCTCGCATCGCGCACCGAGCGCCTCGGCGTACCGGCGCAACGTCGAGAGCATCATGTCATCGCGGCGCTCCAGCTTGGACATTTCAGCTTGGTCGCTACCGAGCGCCGCGCCGACCTCAGCTTGCGTCTTGCCGGCGGCGTCGCGCATCCCGCGCAGGGGCAGCCTGAGAGTGCGCCCGGGGCGCGGCCCGCGGCGAAGCACCTTGGCGCGCTTGACGTCGAGCTCCGGGATCTCCTGCAACGAGGCTTTCGAGGGTTTCGGCATGGGGTCAACCGTTGGCGTAGAGGTCACGTTCGGAGGGACTAGCAAGGCGAGCGCTGATGATTCGGTCAAGTTCGCCTCGCACGACGTGGACGACGTAGAGGACTCTCGCGGCGGCGGAGAAGCCGATGGCCGCGAAACGCTCTTCGGTTGCGGTGCTGGCGTCAACGTAGGCGGCATGGGGGTCCTGCAAGGCAGAGGCGGCCTCCACGAAGGAGACACCGTGCTTCTCGAGATTCGTGGCGGCCTTCTCTTCGTCCCACTCATAGGAGCCGAAGACGACCGACGCCACGCGAATAGTATGTGCCCCGGCACATGTCACGTCAAGTTCAACTTCAAATTCAGGAGGGCGGGATGGCCTTGAGGACCGGCCACGGAACAGGCGCGGGCGTGCCTCGCGTCGAGGTGCTCCCGGCCGACGAGCTCCGCGCGGGTGTGCAGGAGACGCCGCAGGCGAGCGCAGGGCATGAGCGCAGGCCCGACGGCACGTTCGCTCGGGGGGCCCGCACGGTGCAGTCTGCGGGGGGTCGAGCGACCCGTGGCAAGTCGCGCCTGACGGCACGGCTCGGCCTCTCGACCCTCGCCGAGGGCGACGCCTTCCGGCCCTACCGGGCCGCCGCCGCGACCTTCCGGCGCGTCCAGTGCGGCGAGCTCGCGCGCACCGTCGGGGGCGGCGTGTGCGGCCCCGGCCCGTCGAGCGTGGTCGCGTCGGCGGCGCTGGCCCTCGCGTGGAGCCGCTACCTC
>CALFNG010000221.1 GCA_937902985.1 uncultured Myxococcales bacterium | reverse complement strand
GGGACAAACTAATCATGCTTTCTTCTCAGACGGGACACTAGCGAACAGTCTGTCGATAGGCTGAAATGAGAAGATCAGATGCTTGCTCACGTCCGAGGTTACGAGGCAGCGGCCGATCTCCGAGAGTTGTGCGTAGAGATTGGGGCGATGAGCCTGGTATCGCCACCATTGTTCGCGAAGCACCCGCGCACTCTCATTCTGACCTGCGAGGCGCTCCCGTTCAGGTTTGACTCGCTCTTCAACAACAGCCAGCAGCCCAGGCCAACGCGCTGCCGTCTCATACGAGAAGTCGTGAAAGCTGATTACGTACCTGTCAAAGTCCTGACTAGGTCTGCTGTTGACCTCATCGCCGCCAATATATGGAAAGACACGCTCGCTGTTGGCTGGCGCGGTGCTCAATAACTCCTCTCGCTCGTCCCTCGAAAGGATGAAACCCTGCCCATAGATCTTTGAGCCTTCGGAGGAAAGACCACGGTTCGCAGCCAAGGGGGCGGGGTCGGCCCCCTCCGCTTTTGGCTCGAACAGAGAGTTTATTACTGGAACGATCCGACCGTCGAGAACTAGACCGCCAGTGGTTCCAACAAGCGAGCCTACTGCGATGTGTACAATGGAAACCACAACGGCAGCTTCACCAGGCCACTTGATCGCTCGCGTCACCTCGTAGAGCTGTGCTCCTTTTTGCACAATCCACTGCAGGCCGGTTGCTCGCGTTTCGCCGTCGGAGATCGTACTTGTCGCGATGAGCCCTGTTGTCCCGTTGGCTCCGAGGAGCTCGACTACAACGCGAAAGAAGTGCGCGACCAGATCACTTCGACCATGCGCGTCTGGTTTGATAAGCAGCCAGTCGCGATACGCGTTTCCCAAGGACCCTGAAAGCAATCGTCCGCCGAGGAAGGGAGGGTTTCCGACGAACGCATCCATGAACGCCGCCCGGTTCACCTGGTTCGAGTCGAGCGGGTCGGGACGCTCGGCGTAGAAGACCTCTGGGAACTCGACCATCCAGTGGAACACGGGGACCTTGGCGCGAAGGTCTCGCTGCATCTCGACAAGCTCGTTGGGCGGCGGACCACCCGAGAGGAGCCAACTGCGTACCAGGCCCTCGCGTTTCGCGCGTTCGGTCTCGCGATCCTTGTCCTTCTCGTGGGCGAAAAAACCACCGACGACCAGATCGCCGATCAGCCGCACGCGATCGAGCGCGTCTTGCGCGTCCCAGAAGAGGCGGGCTTTCTCGCGGTCGTCGACGGGGGAGTCTCCGAGCTCCCCGATCTTCTGACGAAGCTGAATGGCCTCGTCGAGAGCCACGGAGATCTCACGACCAAAGAGCTCGAGCTGCTTCGATGGCCTCTCCTCCGTGCGCTTCCAATGGAAGGTGCGAATTTGGTCGAAGTCCAAGCCAACGAGCGAATCGCCATACCTAAGAGCGTGGTCGAGAAACGTGAACGGGAGTGTCTTCGACAACGTCACGAGCCAGAGCGAGAGTTTCGCAAGTTCGACTGCTGCGTCATTCTTGTCCACGCCGTAGAGGCACCGCTGCGCAACGAGACGCCGAGCATGAAGGAGCGGGTTGCCGTGCTCTGCAGCGATCGTCTCGACCTTCTTCTCGCGTGTCCATGCAGCGAGAACGTGATCTGCGAGGAAGCGGCAAGCCTCGACGAGGAAGGCGCCCGAGCCCATCGCAGGGTCGCACACCTTGAGGTTCAGAACACGGTCCGAAGGGGGGGCGTCTCCCATGACTGCGAGCAGCGGCGCCAGGGTACGTCGGACTATGGGGGCCGAGAGGCTCCTGGGCGTGTAGTGAGAGCTGGTTCGACGCCTCTCGGCTCCTGGCTGTAGAACGAGCTGCCCCGTTCGTGCCTTGGAGAGCGACGGGTCCGCTTTCTTGCCACCAGCTGCAAACCTCGTGAGCGCATGGAGGACGGACGCGTTGGTAGTTGCGCCCTTCAGCTCCTCGTGCAGTCTCTCGCTTTGCGCAGCATTGATGCCGATCGTCTCCTTGAGCCACTTGGCTCGCCGGACTGCTGGGACCGCGAGCACCTCCTCGGCCGATAGCCAGAGGCGGTGCGGCTTCATGCACACCACCTCGGAGGGCATGCTGAGCACGTGATAGCCCATGAGGGCCTCGTAGACGCTTCCGATCTGCTCCACGTCGAGCGCCCGGTACGAGAGTCGCTGCCCCCCTAAGACGAGGAGCTTCTCGAGGACACGAAACACCGTTTCGTCGTCGACGGTAGGGAGCTTGACCCCCGCACGGTCCCCGGATTGCCTGATGGGAGCACTGCCCGCCGGTCCCCAACCCTCGAGGAACGGGTACTCGTGCGGGTTGAAGAGTGACCCGTGACGAGGCGGCATCGTCAGCCCGCCCTGCGAAGCCCCTAGGAAGACAGCCCGGAAGAGTGTGATGAGCCGACCCCACGCACCGAAGCGTCGCGACATCGAGTCGGGGTAGGCGCCGTGGTCCGCCTGGAGCTGCTCGAAGAGACCAACGGCCGACAGATGCTCGGCATACAAGGGGTGCTCAACAGGGAGGAGCCCGCGGTCCTCAGCGTAAAGGAGGAACACCAACCGAAGGAGAACGGTAAGCAGTCCCTTGTAAAGGTGATCCCCCTTACGAGCGAGGGCGTCGTCGAGCAGGTCCCGACCATCGCGCTCCGCCGCGGCCTCGAAACCTCGGAGGAGGATCTGGAGCGCCTCGAAGACCTGGTCCGCCAAGTCGTTGGTGACGTTCGCCTGCCGTTTGCGACTCTCGGCGAGAATGCCGGGCAGCGTCCGCTTGATGTTCTCGTCGTCGGTAGCACCGAAGAATCGGTTCGCGGAGAGCAGCATTATAAACGCGTCGAGAATCGGACGGCCCCCGACACTCACCATGTCATCGAGGCGGAACGTGATGGCACCCGATGACTCGCGGTGCGGGGCGTACACCAGCCGCACAACCTCAAGATTCGTGAGAAGCCCGATCGGAACGCGGCAGTGTCGCAAGAGCCGGTCGAACTTTGCCGCAGGCGGGTAGTCCCACGTCCCGGTCAACGCTTCCGGCTTTTCGAGGTCGAGGCCCACCGGGAGCTCCCAGACGAGCATCTCGTAGCCGGCGCCGGCGAGGCTCGCCGGTGTCGCGTCCGCGGTCTCCACGTTCGAGGGTTCCCCGATCTTCTTGAGCGCCATCGTCGCTCGAAGCGTTTGACGGCCTTCCTGTACGTACAGCGAGAGCGCCTCCGGCAGGGCATCGCCCACGTCGAAGGAGTCAGGCGCGAAGCCGAGCAGCTCCGAGAGGAGCGCCTGGAGGTTCGCGATGGAGTACCCTTCGGGCCCGACCTGCCCCTTCCGCGTCGGGGGGCATAGCTCGACGAGCTTTGCCTGGACGTGCGGCGGCTGCCGCTCCATGCACTGGGCGTCGATGAGCACGGGAACCGATACGACGAGCCCGTCGATGGGCTGCACCATTCCGAGCCAGGTCTCGTGGAAGTAGCGGTCGGTGTCGCTCATCCCCGCGTCTCCGGCCAAAGAAAGACGAGCCCGACGGGTTCGAGGCGGCGAAGCGTCACCTTGTAGAGCGCCTCGATCTGTTGCGGCTCGCGCTCGATCTCGAGCTGAATCGAGACGAGCCGGTTGTCCATGTGCTCCTTCTCCTTCTTGAACTGATCAGCCTCGCGCTTGTCGAACTGAATGAGAAGTTGAGTAGCCCCGACCCGGCGCTCGATCTCGGCGACGATGGCAGCGCGCTGGGCGTTGAGGATGTTCCTCAACGCCTCCGATTCTTCCGCCCCACGATGAACGAGCCTCCGCTCGGCGTCATGAGCGAGGGCATCGGCCTCGTCCCGGATGTGGCGCCACAGGCTCGCGAACACGCTCGGGACCACTGACAGCAGCTTCGTTTGCACGGTGGCGGAGACGCCTTCGAGCGAGGGAGACTCGGTGAGCACTTGCTCGAGGAGATCGAGGGCCTTGCGGTCGGCCTCGTCCGC
>CALFNG010000220.1 GCA_937902985.1 uncultured Myxococcales bacterium | reverse complement strand
ACCTCGCCGGCGACGCGCGCAAGCTCGTGCCGAACCTGACGCGGGTCGTCCGCTACGCACTCAAGCCGTGGCCCGACTCGCAGGGCGAGCGGGAACTCGACGAGGACGTCTACGCGAGCGGCGCGCTGGCTGCCCCGTGGGAGGCGTTTCGAGCCGAGGACGGCCCGGAGGGCGCACCCGACCCCGACGAGCCCGGGAAAGCATCTCCCCGCCCCGGCAAAGCGTCTCTCGATTGCGGCCACTGCGGGCGCCCGAAGCCGACGGGCATCCGGAGCCACGCGGTCTGGTGCTCGGTGGGGTGTCGGCGTGCGGCGTCGAAGCAGCGGCGGCGCGTCGAGACGGGGGGTGGACGATGAGTCGGCGCGGCGCAGCGGCGCAGGTCTATCCCCCGGACGACCTCTTCGATGCGGTCGACGACTGCGACGAAGAGGCCGAGCGCGCGCGGACCGCTGCACGTCACGCTCGCGACGCCGCCGAGCAGGCCGCCGCGGAAGACGAGGACGCCCGAGTGGGGCTAGCCGTCATTTCGTCGGGGGGGCGCGCCGACGCTCGTTCCAGGGTGGGTCACCCGAACGACGAAAGGTGGATCAACAAGAAGGGGCCGCTGAAAGGCCAGCCCGAACTCGTCGCACGCCTGGGGCACCTCCGTCCGGAGGCGAAGCTCCAGCACAAGCACACGCTGAAGATCCGACCGGCCAAGCCGCGGGTACTCGTCGCGCGGTACTCGACGCCCAGCGCAGACCTCATCGAGGACAGGCACAACGTCCTGTCCACGGCCGCGAACATCCCCAACCCGGCGCCCCCGCGCCTGATGCTCTACCAGCGCCGACTCGTCGACGGCTGGAACTTCTACATCGGCGACTACACGCCGCCCGAGAAGCGATAGCCCGGGCCCCGATCTTCGCGGGGGCGCCGGCCGCTGCAAACGAGGCCGGCAGCGCCCCGGCGTCGTGGCGACCGCCATCGCTGCGTTCATCGCCACGCGTCGAAGCGGAGATCGCGCGCCGCACGTTCGATGCGTGAGCGGTCCGCTAAGCCGCTGCGCGAGCTTTGATTCGCGAGGGTTCGTGCGGTTGTAGAAAGGCGGGGCGTAGAAAGACCACGCCCAATCCATGATGGGGGCTCGGGCAACGCGCCTCCGGATCTGCGCGGTGCGTGCAAACGCGCGGTATCGTCCGCGGCGGATCACCCCAAATGCCCCGAAAGCGCCGTTTGCCGTCCCAGCTCCCCAAACCTGGGCCCGAAGCTTCCGATCGCGAGCACCTGATCCAGCGCGTGGTCGCGCTGCGACTGCGCTGCCTGCCCCTGGGAGTGATCGAGCGCGTGGTGCGCGACGAGTTCGCGGGCCGCTACGGCGAGACGGCGACGCGCTCCGCCCTGCACGAAGGGCTCGCACGCCTACACGACGCACATCAATCGGAGAAGCGGTTTTGGCAGTCCGAGCAACTCTCCCGATTGATCTCCGTGCTGGGTCGACTGCTCGCGAACCCGGAAAAGCTCACGACTGGAAAGCTGAACGTGCTCGTGAAGGTTGAGCAGTTACTCGCGCAGGTCATGGGAACGCTCGCGCCGGCGGAGGTGCGGGTCGATTCTTCCGTGGCCGTGCAGGGCGCGCTCGCCGCGATGATCGCCAACCTCACGCCCGAGCAGGCCAAGGCCATGACCGACCGCGCTCGCCTAAACAAAGCGAAGGCGGCCCGACTTGACGAAATCGAACCCGGCTTCCAGCTGCCGGTCCCACCGGCGAGGAACGGCGCGACGAACGGGACGCGCGACGGGAGGGTGCACTGAGGGGTTCCCCATTCGCCGCCGATGCCCGGAGAGCCGCCGATCGCCATGGGCCAGTCGAGATTCGACCGACGACGCTGCGGTACCCGCCGGTGGTGCCCCCCCTCGCCGCCAGGTCCCAAGCCCCTGCCGATGCTGAAGCCGTGCCCGTCCGGGGCGGGGCCGAACCAGACACCGGATGGGCTGGGAAGTTACCAGCTTCGTCAGTCCCGCGATGATTCATCAAACAACGCTCGCAGTTGCACCCCGTACGCGACGGCGAACGCGATGAGCGTCGAGATCGTCGGATTCGCTGCCCCACTCTCGATGCGCGCGACGTGCACGGGATGGACACCGACAGCCTCGGCCGCAGCTGCCTGCGTCATCTCTCGGGCGAGACGAAGCTGCCGCAGCCGGGCGCCCAACCTTCGCCGCTCGCGACCAATGGTCTGCACCAGCGGCTTGCGCTCGTGAATCTCCGACCGTCCATGCGCGTACGGAGACGGGCGCAGCGGACGAGGCACGCCTTTGGCGTACGAGAGCCAGCTCTTGAGCTACATAACTCATGAGCTAGTATATAAGAGCACGCAACTTCGCGGCTAGACCGGGGTACGTCATGAAAAGGAGTGCACTCGTGTGCACGACGGGCATGGTGGGGTTCACGGTTCTTGCGAGTTGTGCAAACGAGCCCTCCCCCCGAACCCCGTCGCAACGCGACGACGCGTTCAGGGCGCGACTTGCACGAGAGTGCGGAAGTACCGACGTTGTCGACTCGTGTCGCGACTACGTGAACCGGCTCGCGGTCCGCTCCATGTTGTGTCAGAAGGCCGCGGCCCCCCCCTCCGACTGCGACGAGGCGATCGAGCGCACGCGTATCGCCCACGTCCGGTACGACGACCTCGAACGCGAGCGTGAAGACGGCCTGCACGCTCAGAAAACGATCGCGCGCGAGGACGCCGAGCGCGTCGCGGTAAATAAAGAAGCCCGCGCGCGGCGTGTCGAGCAAGCGAAGCGAAATCTTCAGGAGTGGTTGCAGAAAGCGAAGGAGGAGTGCAGCGGAACGCTCAGTGCGGACGTGTGCCGGCTCGCTCCTGCCGGCAACTGCGACCCAGATGACCGCTCGACGGGCACGACGCCGTACCACTGCAAGACGCCACCTAGCGGCGTCACCGACGAGCAGCGCGAACACTGTGTATCGACATGCAAGGACGTCATCGACGAAGGGCTAGAGCGTCGATTCACGAACGCGCTCAAAGAGTGCGTCGACCGGTTCGTCCAGGCGAACGGTCGAGGAACGGTCGCGTGCGACGTCGGCGTTTCTCCTTCTCCGGACATCGCGGCGGAGATGCTCTCGGCGCGGACGGACCAGTGCTCGAAGACGTGCGCGGCGGAAAGCCCAAAGGCGCTCGCGGAGGCGAACGAGCGTGTCCGGGCGGAGACGGCGGCGCCGGCACTTGTCCTCGCCTACAAGCGCTGCATGGTTGTCGCGGACTCAACGGCCCTCGCGCGCAAGTACCAAGCGTATGACTCCGACCTCTACGCCGATCTTCTTTCGAGGGCGAACGCAGTCTGCCGGGGCCGCAACCGGTGCGATTGGCTGGAAGCCTACAGCGCGATGGCATGCACCTACTCGCCTTGACTCCCGGGACCCCGCACGGAGGGCGGCGGATGGACTCCTTCGGAGGATCCGCCGGAGTGATCCCCGTTGAGTTCGGCCCGTTCGCCAAGGAGTCTTCGCCGCAGGCAAGAACCGCCTACCCTCGTGATTCCACCGGCCGAGGGGACGTTCGACCCCGGATCTCCCCACGGCAGGCCCCACGCGCACGCGCGATGGAGCCTCAGCGAGGCACGATGACGCACGCAACGCCGCGAAGCGTTTTGGTCTCCGCCCTCGCGTTGCGCGTTGCGCTCGTCGCGGCGATTAGCGTCCGTCGGAAACGCCGATGTCGCTGAAGCCTTGCCCCGAATGCGGCCGTCCGGTCTCCGACCTCGCTGCGAGCTGCCCCCTCTGTGGCCGCCCCGTAGACGCGCCCACGGTTGGGGAATCCGCCGTAGGCAAGCAGTCGCCCGGGACGTCTCCGCGTCGCCCCTCGACCGCTGCGCGACAGGCGTTCCGGCTTCTCCGACTGGTGCTGGCAACCGTTGCCGCGATTGTGGCAGGCATGATCTTGTTGGCTTGGTGCAACAAGCAGAAGACCGATGCAGAGAACGCTGCCTACCATGCGGAGCAGAACCGGAGGCTCGCAAGCGAGCTTGCCGCGCAGAAGCTCAAGAAGGAGGCGGAGGACAAACTTCGGGCCGCGTGCGGGGTGGCGGCGGACGCCCCGATTTACGAGGCATTCGCGATCAGAACCCAGTGCCAGGAGTCAGTTCGCCCGCACCTGAAGGCGCCCGGCTCCGCCGACTTCCCCGGCCTCCTCGATAGCGACGGGACGCCGTTCAGCATGGACGGCTGCGTCACGATCTACAACAGCTGGGTGGACTCGCTGAACTCGTTCGGAGCGAAGCTTCGACAGGAATACGCGTGCACCTACGACCCGCGGACCGGACGGACCAGCATCGAATTCCGATAGTCCTCGCGCGCGCGGGACCGGATATTTGCTACAGGGGCGTGCGGGCGATCGTTCAGGCGGCGTGCATAACCGGGCAACAAACGCCCCCACGGGTGGCACGCCCGTGAGCCATCGCGTATGCGGAGCGCGCGATCCGCATGACGCTCGCACCGGGGTCGGACGCTCGCGGTGTATGAACCGCAGAACGAATCTGCGGCCTTCGGGTATGGTCATGGCCGATGCGGGGGGCGGCTGGGCACAAGGGGGAGGTCGATCCCCAGTTCAATGCAGACACCGGCGGGGCTCCGCGCGTGCGCGCGACGATCGTTTTGATCGGTGCCGTTCTCGCCGGCACTGCATGTTCGGGCGCCGCCCAACTGGTGCTCAAGGGTCCGATCGAGGATCGCTGCAGCGAGGCCGGCCTGAAGGGCTGCGAACCCTTGACCGATGGCGTCCTCGAGTACGTCGACGGCGATCGCGAGGAGGCCATGCGGAAGATCAAGAAGGGCATCGCGCAGAACACGCCCGACCAGGTCCGGGAGTTCGCGGCGGGTCTCCGAGCCCTGAAATCGATCCCAGGTGCAGACCAGTACATTCACCCCCTGCTCGAGGTTGCAGACCTGCTGGCGCCCGATCAAGGTGAGGCTCGGGTCGTGCCGCACAAGGCGAGGGGCCACGCCAAGCCCGTCGCTGCGACGGACGACGAGCCCGCGACGGGCCAGGAAGCGAGCACGGATGGAGGCCTCACGGTCACCAATGATGGTGGCCCGGCCGCGGAGCCGCTCGCGGGCACGACGGTACCTTCGGTCGACGAGGACGCCGTCCCGTGCGTGCCGTTCGCCGGAACACGCGTAGACGTGGGCAACGTGGTCGGCCGCTGCGCGACGGTCGCGACTGGTCCGTTGGTGGTGACGGACGTCTGGACCACGGGCACCTGCGCGAACGATCTGTTCGTCGGAGCCGGCGTACCCGGCCGTCCGCGCTGGGCGATAAGCTCCGCCGCTTCGGCTCCTCTGAGCGTTCACGGCGCCAACCTGCCGGTTGCCGACGGCGAGTCGCTATTCGTGGCTCAGGCGGCTCCTTCGCTACAGGCTTTGCGCCATGACCTCCGGTGCGCGGTCACCTGGGCGGCGCTGCGCCGGTAACTCGGCGGACAGGTTCGTCAACGGGACAAACCTCTGCTGCTCGCCACGCTCTTTCCGTCGCAGCACGTCGGACCTCGAACGCGCCGCGAAGCTCGCCGTCGACGAGCCCGCGACGGAGCCGGTCGCGGTCGCGGCGAGCTGAGACGGGCCTGACGGTCC
>CALFNG010000219.1 GCA_937902985.1 uncultured Myxococcales bacterium | reverse complement strand
CTACACTCTTTCCCTACACGACGCTCTTCCGATCTGACCCGAGCGCACGCGTCGAGGCCTATGCGACGCTCTACACCGTGCTCGCCGGGGGGGCGGACCCGACGAAGGACGCTCGCGTGGCGGCTCTGCTTCGCCGCCCGGGCGCGGCCGGAGAGTCGGCCCGCCTCGGTCTCCTCGCGGCCCTCGCCGACGCTCCCGTCCCCACGGAGCGGGTGGCGCCGCTCCTCGTCGCGCTCACCCAGCTCGGCCCGACGTCCTCGGTGGCCGAGTGGACCGTTCTCGTCGCGCAATCCACGACGAGGCACCTCGTCGTCGAGACGATTCCGCTGCTGATCGCGCGCCTGCCGGTTCCGACCGCGCGCGAAGAGGTGCTCTGCGCGCTCGTCGCCCTCGGCGACCCGGCTCTCGACGCAGGGTCGGAGGCGCTGCGCGACAGGTCGACCGAGCGACAGCGCCGCGCGCAGCTCCCGAACCTGCTCGCGCGGTTCGCCTCGAAGCGGGCCGCGGCGCTGCTCCTCGAGAGCGTCGAGAACGAGAGCGATCACCTCGTTCGCTACAGGTCGATCCGCGCGCTCGGCCGCGTCGCCGCCGACACGCGCCTCCGGATGGACCGGGCGCGGGTCGAGCGGCAGGCGTACATCGACCTGACCGTGCACTTCGAGGTCCTCGCGTGCAGGGTCGCGCTCGACGTGGCCATTCCCCAGACCGAGCCGGCAGACGCCAGGCGGCGTCAGGTGACGGGGATCCTGCTGCGCGGCCTGCTCGACGACAAGCTCCGTCACTCGATCGAGCGGACGTTCCGCCTGCTCAAGATCGCCCACGCGACGGAAGACATCCACCGCGTCCAGATCGCCTGCCTGTCCGACGACCTGCACTCGCGAGCGAACGCGGGCGAGTTCCTCGACGCGCTCCTCGTGCGGCGCGATCAGCAGCGGCTCCGTGCGCTGCTGCGCCTGATCTCGGACAGCCTCTCGCCCGCCGAACGCGTCCGCCGCGCGGCGCCGCTCCTCGGCCAGAGCCCGCCGCAGACGCACGACGAGGCTCTTCGCCAGCTGGTCGACGGAGCGAACACCACGCTCGCGGCCCTCGCGGCCCAGCACGCCTTCGCCACGGGAGGGGTTTCGCTCCTGGTGGTCGACGAGGCCCGCGCCCGCCGCCCCGACATCGACCTCGTGGCGGCGCGGCTCTTCGAAAACGACGGCGACGACGACTCGCACCCCATGGCGCCGAGGTCTCCGATGTCCGCCGCGGCGCACGCCGACGGGGAGCGCCATGGCGGATGATCCGCGCCTCGCGCGCCTCACCCGCGAGCTCTTCTTCGTGGCGGCCACGCTGGGGTCGGGCGACGGCCTGCCGGCCTGGGTCGTCGACCGGGTCACCTCGCTCTTCGACGAGATGGGCGTGGTCGAGGGCCAGGTGATCTTCGCGGCCGGGGACCCCGCCGACTACATCTACTTCATGGCCAACGGGCGCGTGTCGCTCACGAAGGAGGGCGCGGCGCCCTGGCAGTACGAGGGCCGCTGGGCTCTCGGGATGTTCGAGGTCATCCTCGACCGACCGCGCGCCCGCACGGCCACCGCGCTCTCCAGCTTTCGCATGATGCGGCTCCGGGCCGACGCCTGGCTCGACATCCTCGAAGACAGCTTCCTGCTCGGGCGTGCGTCGCTCGAGCGATCGGCGCGGACGGTGGCCGTCCTTGCCGAGGAGCTCTCGCAGCGCGGGCTAGTGCCCGCCACCATGGTCGCGTCGTTCATGCCGCTGCCGCGGGGCAAGCTCAATCTCATCGAGCGCCTCGCCGTACTCTACGAGCTCGTTCACCTTCGCGGGTCGGGCGTGCAGACGCTCGCCGAGCTGGCGGCCGTGGTCGAAGAGTTCACGTTCGATCCCGGCGACACGATCATGGAAGCCGGAGTCCCCAAGGACAAGACGTTCGTCGTCCTGAGCGGCGAGGTCGACGCCTCGCGCGCCGATCCCGCCATCACGCGCACCTTCGGTCCGGGCACGGTGCTCCTCGGCGCCGCGGCCTTCGGCGACGGGCCGCTCCCGTGGGAGGCGCACGCGCGCACGGCCACGCGCGCGCTCGCGATCCGCCACGACGATTGGCTCAATCTCCTCGAGGAGCACTTCGATATGCTCCGCTCGGCGCTCGGCGCCATGGCGATGCAGCGTGACCGGATGGTCGAACAGATGGCGGCGCAGTCAGGTGGACTGGTGCTCAGGTGATGGGAAGGGAGTCACGAATGAACTCGGAGGACACGATCGCGGCCGGCACATGTACGGCGCCGCACAAGATTTCTCGCGCAACCCGGGCCGCCGCGGCGGCGCTGGTTGCCCTGACCCTCGTCGTCCCCGCGACAGCGCGAGCGGACGACCCGCCGACGCCGGCGAGTCCCGCGGCCCCGGTGTCTCCAGGTCCTCCGGTCATTTCTCTCCCTCCCGCGTCCGCGTCGTCGCTGGCCCGGCCCGACCCGCTCTTCAAGGTGGACCCGGTTGCCGACGTGGTGCTCATCGCGGCGGGCCTCGGCTTCGCCGGTCTCGACGAACTGATCCTGTCGACGGGCGAGATCGCGCCCCAGCGGCCAGGCAGCACGGACAAGCTCCTGAGCATCGATCGTGTCGCGGTCACCCAGACCGTCGATACCGGCGCCAACGGGCGGTCCAACGTGGGCCTAGGGATCGCGATCGCGTTCGCGGCGATCGATCCGATTCTCTCCGGTCTTCGCGACGGCTACGACGCCGGCCTGGTCGACGCGACCCTCTACGCCGAGTCGCTCTCGCTCACCTTCGCCATCACCGATCTCACCAAGATCGCGTTCCGGCGCCCGCGCCCGATCGCGTACAAGGCGCAAGCCGCCCTCGACGCGCAGTACGGCGGCGCCGACAAGTCGCCCTCGATCTCTGACACCGACGCGACGCTCTCGTTCTTCTCGGGGCATTCGTCGATGATCGCCGCCACCAGCGCGACCGCCACGTACCTCGCGTTCATGCGCTCGCCCGGCACGTGGCGGCCCTGGGTCACGCTCGCCGCGGGCGTGCTGTTGACCGCGGGCGTCAGCTACGAGCGCGTCCGCGCGGGCGAGCACTTTCCCACCGACGTGATCGCGGGGTCGCTCGCGGGCGCGTGCATCGGCGTCCTCGTGCCGCACATCCACCGGTTCGACTCGGGCAGCCACCATATGTGGGTCGGCGCGAACGCCGTGGAGGGGGGCGGCGGCGTCGTGACGATGGGGGGCATCTTCTGAGGGCGGTGGCGTGGGCCCTGACTGAGCATTCTTGCCACGTCTCCCTCGCGCTCGGGGTCGAAGAAAAGCGCGAGCGGTCGATGGACCGGGATGTTATGAGGCGAGCATGAGTAGCGAGAGCTATCACGAGGCCGTCGAACTCCTCTCGGAGGAGACGAAGAACATGCACCGCGCGATCGTCTCGCTCAAAGAGGAGCTCGAGGCGGTCGACTGGTACCAGCAGCGCGCCGAGGCCTGCTCCGACGCCGATCTCCGCGCCGTGCTCATCCACAACAAGAACGAAGAGATCGAGCACGCGATGATGGTGCTCGAGTGGATCCGCCGGCATAACCCGACGTTCGACGCGAACATCGGCACCTACGTGAACTCGAGCGGCTCGATCCTCGAGGTCGAGGCGAGCAAGACCGGCGGCGGCTCCGCCGGCGGCGCCACGTCGACGTCGCTCGGCATCGGCAGCCTGAAGGTGACCGTCTGATGGACCTCCTCCGTAGAGAGCTCGCGCCCGTTCTTCCCGAGGCTTGGGAGCAGATCGACGAAGAGGCGCGGCGCGTGCTCAAGCTGCACCTCGCGGCCCGCAAGGTCGTCGACTTCTCGGGACCTCACGGGTGGAAGCTCGGCTGCATCAACACCGGTCGCCTGAAGCCGATCCAGCCCGGGCCCGTGCCGAACATCGCCCACGCCCTGCGCGAGTCGCAGCCGCTGGTCGAGGTTCGCGCGGCCTTCACCATCAAGCTGCTCGAGCTCGACTTCGCGGCCCGCGGGGCCAACGATCTCGATCTCGACCCGGTGATCGCGGCCTGCGAGCGCATCGCCCTCGCCGAAGACGGCGCCGTCTTCAACGGCTTCGAGGACGCGCACATTCGCGGCATCATCGAGGCGAGCCCGCACGCGCCCATCCAGGTGACGGCCGCGGTCGACTGGCCCCACGCCGTCGCGAAGGGCAAAGAGTCGCTCCGTCGCGCCGGCGTCACCGGTCCGTACGCGCTCGCGCTCGGCCCCAAGGGCTATGACGAAGTGACGGCCGCGAGCGACGAGGGGTACCCCCTTCGAAAGCGCATCGAAGCCAACCTCTCCGGTCCCGTCGTGTGGGCTCCCGCCCTCAAGGACGGGGCGCTCCTGCTGTCGACCCGCGGGGGCGACTTCGAGCTCACCGTCGGCCAGGACCTGTCCGTCGGCTACTACGCGCATGATCGCGAGAACGTCGAGCTCTTCGTCACCGAGTCCTTCACCTTCCGCGTCCTCGAAGACAAGGCCGCCATTCTCCTCAAGCGCGCTTAGTCTCGGCGGTCCCTGGTGGCGCTCTCGCTCCGTCCGAGCGACGGGAGCGACTAGGGAAGAGGAGGAAGCGGCTCGCCGGGCGGGGCGGCCGGCGTGACCTCTTGCGCGTAGCTCTTGAGGACCGCGAAGGAGAGAGTGACGATGATGGGGCCGAGCACGAGCCCGATGATGCCGAAGACCTCGACGCCTCCGAAGAGGGCGACGAAGGTGAGAATCGCCGGGACGCCCTTTTCGCGGCCGACGAGGCGCGGGCGAATGACGTAGTCAGCGAGGATGCCGACGGTGAGCGCACTGTAAACGAGCTCGGCGAGGCCGGCTCCGGGGTGGCCGGTGGCGATCTGAGCGATGCCGAGCGTGACCCAGACGAGCAGCGTTCCGATGCCCGGGATGAGAGACGCCAGCGCCGTCAGCGCGCCGAAGAACGCGGGCTCGGGCACGCCGGTGATCCAGTAACCGAACGCGGCGAAGAGGCCCTGGACGAGGCCCGTCACCACGGTGCCGAGCAAGACCTCGCGGCCCACCGTGCGAAATTGCTCGAGGAGCGCGTGGGTGTGTCGCCGCTCGAGGGGGAGCATGAGCTCGAGCCGTGAGACGATCTCGGTCCAGTGACGCAAGACGAAGTACGCCGCGAGCGTCATGAAGAAGAGCGTCAAGAGGCCGGTGAACGTGGCCCCGGCGATGTCGGCCGCGATGCCCGCGGCCCGCGAGCCCACCGACACCGCCTGGTCCTGGAGCTTTTGCGTCGCCTCGGCCACGTTCACGTGGAGTGAACTCAGGCGGCCTGCGGCGTCTTCGGCGGCTTTCCGGAGTGGCCCGTTCGGAGCGAGCTGCTCGCGGAGCGCGCCGAGGAGCGCGATCCCGCGCGTCACGAGCAACGTGCTGAGCCCGACGACCATCCACGTGATGACGGCGGCCGCCCCCAGGGCGCACGTCAGCGCGGCCGGGCCGGCCCGCATGCCCTTGCGACCCGCGCGTCCCGCTCGCAGGCGCGCATAGATGGGCTCGAGGGTGAAGGCCAGGAGCGCGCCCAGAAAGAGCCCGATGCCCACCGGCATGGCCAGGCGCGCGATCGCCGCCAACGCGACGAGCGCGAGGAAGCCGAAGACGCGCCGCTCGTGAACGCGCCGCGGGGTGACGACTTCGACCGGTCCCGTCGAGGGCGGAGGCGGCGCGCTGCTGACCGGGGTTGGGATCATCGCTCCGGGATTGTTACCTCACCGGAACGCGGATGCGCGAATCGACGGCGATCGAGCATCGCGAGCGCGATTGGGACGCGGATCACTTCACGGTAGTCTCGCCGCCGTGATCGAACGATGGCTCCCGACCCGCGCCGGGCGCGCCGGGCCTGGCGCCCTCGCGGCGATCGCGGCCGCGTTTCTCGCCGTGGGTCTCGTCGAGGCGTGGCCCTTCACGGTCGACGACACCTTCATCACGCTCCGGTACAGCCGGAACGTCGCCGAGGGTCTGGGGCCTACGTTCAACGCGCTCGGCCCGCGGGCCGAGGGATACACCACGTTCCTCTGGATGCTCTTGCTCGTCGCGCCGCATCGCCTCGGGCTCGATGCGCCGACGTTTGCGAAGGGGCTCGGCACGGCGGCGACGCTCGCGACGTTCGCGCTCCTGGCGCGATGGGCCTGGGTCGAGGCCGAGAGCGCGGGCTCTGCGGCGGTCGCGTCCGCCGGGTCACCCGCCGCGCACGGCACGAGCTCGAACGCCCGGGCGTGGGCCGCCGCGACCGCCGCGGCGTGCTTCGCGTCGCTCCCCGCGACCGCCGTGCACGCGGTGTCCGGCATGGAGACCGCGCTCTTCACCACGCTCCTCACGGCCCTGTTCGTCGCTTCCGCCGAGCACGTCCGCGGACGGCGGGGCTGGGGCGGTCCGAACGGCATCGTCGTCTGCGCCCTGCTCGCCGGCTTGACCCGACCCGAAGGCAACCTCGCGGCCCTCGTGGTCCTCGCGATGACGGCGACGCTCGTGACGCGCGCCGACCGGCGCGCGCTCGTCGCTCGCGCCCTACTGGGCTGGGTCGCGCCCATGGTGATCTACGAGCTCTGGCGGCGCAGATATTACGGGCTCACCTTCCCGCTGCCCTTTTACGTGAAGCTGGCGACGCCGGGTCTCTTGCCCGGGTGGCCCGATGTCGTCGAGTGGCTGGGCGGTCCCGCGCTGCGCTTCGCGGTCCTTCTCGGGCCCGCTCTCGCGCGGCCCCCGCGCTCGCTGCGGCCTGCGCTCGCGGCCCTCATGGTGTTGACGGGCTTCTTCGTGCTGCCGCAGCATCAGATGGGCTACGACCACCGCTACCTCGCGCCGCTCGACCCCACGCTCGCCGTGCTGGCCGGGCTCGGGTTCTCGCGGCTGATGATGCGCGCGACGCACCCGGGCGCGGCCCGGGCGATCGCGGCAGCCGGCCTGGCCGTTGCCCTCGGGGTCAATGCGGCCGGCGCGCGGCGCACGATCAGCGGCGAAGCCGACTATGGCCGAGGGCTCGCGGCCGCCCACGAGCGGCTCGGGCGCGAGCTCTTCGCCCTCGGTCTGCCCGAGAGCCGGCTCGTCATCTCCGACGCGGGCGCCGCTCCGTACTTCTCGCGCTGGTGGACGCTCGACCTCGTGGGCCTGAATGACGCGCACATCGCGACCACTGGCCGCCGGGCCCCCGCCTGGGTGCTCGCGCAGGACCCCGATGTCGTCGTCCTCGCCTCGGCGAGCACCGACCGCTTCGAGACCTGGGACTGGAACCCCTGGGAGAGCACGCTCTTCGAGGCGTGCACCGCCGCAGGCTTCGCCCGCATCGCCGTACGCCGCTTTGCCCCCGACTACTGGCTCTGGGTCCTCGCCCGCCCCGGCTCTCCGGCCGCCCGCGCACTTCCGGAGTTCTGAACGGTTCGCGCCCTCAGACCCGAGCGAGAGCGCGGTTGCCTTTGTCGTCGTAGACGTAGAAGCCGCGCCCGGTCTTTCGGCCCAGCCAGCCGGCCGCTACGAGGTTCCGGAGCACGGTGGGGGCGCGGTACTTGTCGTCGCCCATCTCGCGGTGGAGCACGTCGGCGATGGCGAGCACGGTGTCGAGGCCGATGAGATCGCTCAGCTCGAGTGGGCCCATCGGGTGGTTCAGACCCAGCTTGGCGCCGGTGTCGATGTCTTCGGCGCTGCCCACGCCTTCCTGCAGCGCGAAGCAAGCCTCGCAGAGCATCGGGATGAGGATGCGGTTCACGAGGAAGCCGGGGGCGTCGCGGGTCGTCGTGGTCTTCTTGCCCATGCGCTCGGCGAGGGCGCGCGTCAGCTCGTAGGTCTCGTCGCTCGTCTGCACGGCGCGCACGATCTCGACCAGCTTCATGAGCGGCGGAGGGTTCATGAAGTGCATCCCGATGACCCGCTCGGGACGGGACGTCGCCGCCGCGAGCTTGGTGAGCGAGATGCTCGACGTGTTGCTCGCCAGCCACTTGCCCGGCGCGAGCGCGGCGTCGCACTGCTTGAGGATCGCGATCTTCAGCTCGATGGCCTCGGTGGCCGCTTCGATGACGAAGTCGCACTCCTTGAAGTCGGCCGGGCCGCCGGCGCATCGAATCTTGGCGAGCAACGCCTCGCGCGCCTCGGCGGTCATTTTCCCGTTGTCGACCTGCTTGCCGAGGACGCTCGCGACGCGGGCCTTGCCGCGCTCGGCGAGGTCGAGCGACGCGTCGACGAGCACCACCGTGAGCCCGCTCGCGGCGGCCACCTGGGCGATTCCGCCGCCCATCTGCCCGGCGCCGACGACGCCGATGGTGCTCACCAGAACGGCGCGCGACTCGGTACCCGGGAACGGCGTGTCGTCGAACTGGGCCATGCCGATTGGGATACTACGTTTTTCGCCGCACGAGTACGGCGACCACGACCGCCCCGGAGGGTGCGCCGGCGCCGCCCGCCCCTCCCGAAACAGACACGACGCCGGCGATTGGGTAGCCTCTTCGCCCGGCGAGGCGGGCACGGATGGCCATCGACACGACGATCGAAACCTCGGCGTGGACGCCGATCGGGCGCTCCGAGAATGCCGAGTTCTTCGAGGTCGAGCCGCGTGTCCTGGCGGTCGTGCCCTTCGACGGCTGCGACGACAACGAAGAGACCGCCCGGGCGAGCATCCGGATCCAGCTCGAGTACCTGCGCGCCCGGCAGACGCGGGCCAGCGTCCTCGTGTTCATGGACCGCGTCCTCACCCAGAGCGCCGCGGCGCGCGAGGTGTACCGGTGCGAGCCGGATCCCGCGTTTCACGCCTGCTTCGCGCTCGTCGGGGGCACCCCCTTCGGGCGCGCCGTGGGCTCGTTCTTCATCGGGATTCACCCTCCTCGCGTGCCGACGCGCCTCTTCGCGACGTTCGGAGAGGCGCTCGCCTGGGCACGGCTGACGGCGGGGGCGCCGTGAGCAGCGATCTCGACTCGATTCCTCCGGTGCTCGTCGAGGGGTTCCTCAAGCTCTGCGAGGGCGACTTCTCGCACCGGCTCCCGCGCAGCCTGCTTCGAGACAAGGACGACACGGCGGCGTTCTTCTTCAATGCGATCGCCGAAGAGCTCGATCGCATCCTGCGCGTGTCTCGCGAGCAGGAGCAGCGCCTGCTCCGCAGCGAAGAGAACTTTCGGAAGCTCTTCGACGCGGCGCCCGTGCCGATGATCTTGATCGACGAAGAGGGCGCGGTGCGCATGTACAACGACCAGGCCGCCGCGCTCCTCGAAGTGGGTCGGCAGGCGATCGTGGGGGCCTCGATGCGCGAGTTCTTCGCCGACGAGAACGAGTGGACCATGCTCTTCGAGCGCCTGGAGAAGGAAGATGTCGTCGACGCGCGCGCCGTGCGGCTCCGCACGCGCGGCGGGCACACGCCGTGGTCGCTCCTCAACGCGCGGACCCTCATGCTCGACGAGCGGCGCACCGGCGTGCTCACGCTGGCCGATCTCACCGAACAGAAGCGGATCGAAGAGCGCCTGCGCCGCCTCGCGGCGCGCGACGAGCTCACCGACACGCTGAGCCGGGGGCGCTTCTTCGAAGTGGTCCGCGAGGAGCTGGCGCGCGCGGCCCGCTATTCGCGTCCCGTCGCCCTCGCGATGCTCGACCTCGACCACTTCAAGTCGATCAACGACCGCTTCGGGCACCGCGCCGGCGACGACGTGCTCCGCGCGATCGCCGGCCTCATGACGCGCGGCCTGCGCAGCCAGGATCAGATCGGCCGCTACGGGGGCGAAGAGTTCGCCGTCATGCTCCCGGAGACGCCCCTCGAATGCGCGCGCGAGGTGCTCGACCGCGCGCGCCAGCAGATCGCCGATCTCCGGCTCGACTTCGGCGGCCACACGATCGCGATCACCGTGAGCGTCGGCGTCGTCTCGGTGCTCAAGGGCGAGTCGATCGAGGCCGCCCTGGCCCGCGCCGACAAGCTCCTCTACCGTGCCAAGGGCGCGGGCCGAAATCGCGTCCTGGCCGAGTGATCTTCGCGACACGCTCGGCTTGAGACGAGATGGGCCGCAGAGGCCCTCTGCGCCTCAGCGGCCAATCTCCGTCTCCCTCTGGCGAGGGACCAGCGACTCAGTCAGCCGAGACCGGCGTCGTCAGGGCGTAGGCGGTGACGCCCTTGTGCCAGCCGCTGGGGGCTCCGACGAAGCCGGGCGGGTGGTAGTGCCGCTCGAGGACGAAGACGTAGCGCTGGCCCTCGATCTCTTCGACCTGCTGGGCGCCCATCGGCAGATTGACGAGCGTCTTCGCGAAGTCGATCACCGACGGGGGGATGGCCGTGCGAATGGGGGCCAGCTGCTGGCCGTCGATCGTAGGCGGGGTCACGGGAGCCGAGAGCGCTCGCCGCTGCGCGTTCGCCGCGTCGTTCCGCGCGGACGTCTCCGCCTGAGCCGAGATGACGCACCACCCGAAAGCCATCGCCGGAATCAACATCCCACCGCACCTCTTCCTTTCCCCGCGCCGCGCGGGGAACCTCCATGATGCGCGATTCTCGACGGATGAGAAAGGCGTAGCAGGAGGTCGGATACACTCGCTCCCGCCCCTGGCAGGGCGTAGCAAGGCTCGTGCGCGACGTCAGCATGGCGCGTGCGCGACGTCGGGCAAGGCGCGTGCGCGACGGGCGCGACGCTCATGCGCGAAGCGCAACGCGCCGATGATCCACCATGATGCAGCGATCTTGCACAACGTCGATGCCGGCGGCGGCGAGGCGCGCGGCGAAGGCGTCGTCTCGGATGCCGCGCTGCAGCCAGACCGTCGCGGGCTTTTTGGCGACGATGTCGGCGAAGTGCGCCTCGAGATCCGACGCCTTGCGAAAGACGTCGACGAGGTCGACGGGATCGGGAATGTCGACGAGGCGCCGGAAGACGGGCTTGCCGAGAATGGTCGTCACGTCGGGGTAGTACACGGGCACGGGCACGATCTCGAAGCCGGCCGCGTCGAGGTAGTGCGGGACGTCGAACGCGGGCTGGCCTCGCTGCGCTTCGGTCTTGATCCCGAGCACGGCGATGCGCTTGGTGCGCGCGAAGAGGGCCGCGAGGTCGGCGTCGCCGAGGAGGCGGCCCGGCGAGGGGGACGCGGGGGACGCGGGGAGCGTCATGGCGCGTCGAGCTTACGCCAGACCGTCGCCAGCCAGGGCTGCTCGGCGCGAGGCCTCCCCGCCGGGCGGTAGTAGTGCTCGATCTCGGCGAAACCCGCGGCCGTCACGTGAGCCCGCCACGCCTCGAGCGTGTGGAACGCGCCGTAGCGCCCGGCGTGGAAGCCCTCGGTGTTCTGCCCGTGGGGGTTCGAGCAAAAGAGGACGCCGCGGGGCCTGAGCGCGGCGTGAAGCTCACGAAGCACGCGGCCGAGCTCCGGCGTCGGGACGTGAAAGAGGGACGCGTTCGCGAAGACCCCGTGGAACGTCCCGGCCACCAGCGAGAGGTGGAGGAAGCTCTGGTAGAGTACGGCGCAGCCCGTTGCGCGCGCCATCGCCACGAACGGCTCGGCTCCATCGAGCCCGACGGCCTCGTGGCCGAGCGAGCGGAAGTACGCGAGATCCCGCCCGGGGCCGCAGCCGAAATCGAGGATCGTGAAGGGCGGGGGGCCCTCGATGGCCCCGAGGAGCGCCGCGTAGTTCTGCGACACGTCGTGGTTCCACGTGCCCTCGCGGAACGACGCGGCCGACTCTTCGTAATGCGCGAGCGTCTTGATGGCGAAGGCCTCGAGCTGGGCCGACGCGGGAGCGCGCGGGGCCGAGGCCTCGCCAGCGGCTTGATCGATCCGGTCGCTCACGCGACGAAGCTACCATGGCCCGACCCGCGCGCGCCGCAGGCCGAGGCCGGCGCGGGTGGAGCGGACGTCGAGCCCGCCGTCACT
>CALFNG010000218.1 GCA_937902985.1 uncultured Myxococcales bacterium | reverse complement strand
AGGGGCTCTCCCGGGCCATCGTCAGCAGCTGCTCAGTCACGTCGCTCGCCGTCGGCGGTCTCCCCGAAGGGCGCCGCGTCTCCGAGCCATCGTACTTCGCCGCGATCCCGGGAATTCCTGCACGGCCCAGTTTCCGGACAACACGGGGACGCTGCAGCGACACCAGGTGATGCGCGATCTCCTGATCCTCGGTGTGTACCGGGTCGAGGCGTGCGTGGCGAGCGTGGGCGGCTCCTGCGCCTGCCTCAGAACGTCGCCTGCAGCGACGTCCCGTTGAACTTGATGGAGGGGGACGGGTACGTGACCACGCTCAGTTCGCTGGCGGCGATGCCGATGAGGGTTCCCAGGCCCTCGTCGCCGTGGCCGGCGAACTCCCAGTGATTCTCCGCGAGCGCCACCACCGCCCCCACGACGACTTGGAGCGCGATCGGGAAGATATAGGCGAACGCGTTCTGGTGAAGGCGCGCATCGTCGGCGTTCACTTCGACGATGTAACGCGCGCTCGTGAGCGCCAGGCACGGATCGCTGACGCCGGCGGTGCGAATGCCCTGAAGCGCCCTGTGATTCGTGGTCGCGTCGGGGACCTGGATCATCAAAAGAGTGCCGAGGCTCGCGTTCACGATCTGCTCGCTGACGCGGTAGTCGTGGTACTGGAAGATGCCGACGAGGCTCAGCGTGATGAGCGACGCGCCCGTGACGTACCAGGCGTCGGTCCAGTTGCGGGCGTACTTGCCATCACGCTCGATCGCCTCCTCGGCGATCATGAGCTGACGCGTACACTCGGCTTTCTCGAGCGACGCGAGATCGGGTGGGGTGACGTCGGGCGCAGGCGCCACCGCGGGTGTCGGCGCAGACACCGGTGCGGGGGGAGGCGCGGGCGCGGGTGATGGCGCAGGCGCGGGCGACGGCGCATGCGGGGGTGTTGCTTCCTGCGCGAGCGCGATGGTCGGCCTTCCGACCACGGCGACCGCGAGCAAGACAGCCATAATTCCTGCCCCGGCGCGCGTTCGAACTGCCCCCCTCGGGCGAGCGTTGCTCACGCGCCTCACCTCACCTAGCTGAACCATTCGTCACGCGTATACCGCATTACTCTCAGAACCTCTAGCCCAGCTCGTAGCCCAGCTCGGCGTCCCAACTCGCTTACGATGTAGGTATGTCCGTGGCGGATTCTTATGGCATGCGGCCCGCACGTGCGATTTGTTCTCGATGAGAAGTGCCGGCCTGTAACCAACGTTTGCTCTGCAGCACAAATCAGACTACCAGACGAGGCGGGTCCAGGGATGAAGAGTTTGAGACGTTGCGTCGTCGGTGCCGGTGCCGGTGCCTTTGCCTTGGCAACGGCAGCGGGGACGCAGGAGGCGAAAGCCGCAGGGTTTGCGAATACCAACGCCGGCGGCGAGCAGGGCACCGTCGTGTCTACGAACCCGATGGCCCTCTACTACAACCCCGGCGCCATGGCGTTCGCCAAGGGGTCTCAGCTCGGTCTCTACGGGGGACTCTTCATCCGGCACGCATCGTGGGATCGCGCAGGCACCAAGGACGACTACCCCGAGCCGCCAGCCGCGCAGGCAGCGAACGTCGGAACGAACTCGCTCTTCAACGCGTTCGGCGGCCCGTCGATCGGCGGCACACTGAAGGTCGGCAACCTGGTCCTCGGCGCGGGCTTCTTCGCGCCCTTCGGCGGCCGCGCGCACTGGGGCAAGAACGACGCCTTCGTGAACTCGAAATATCCGCTCGCCGCCGCGGGCGTGCAGCGCTGGTTCAGCATCGACGGCGCCGCGACCGTCCTCTATTTCACCGCCGGCGCGGCCTACCGTCTGGGGCCACTGAGCATCGGCGCGACAGGCAACTTCATCAGCTCCACGGTCGACGTGACGACGGCCAGGAAGCCCAGTGGCGCGAACCTACCGGATACGAGCGCCGAGGGGCGCGCGTTTACCGATGCGCATACCTTCAACGGCAGCTTCGCCGTGGGCCTCATGCTCGAACTCCTGCCGGAGCAACTCTATATCGGCGCTTCGTATCAGGCCCAGCCGGGCCTCGGGCAACAGGCCCTCAAGGGGCAGCTCGTCGTCACGTCCCCGCAGGGCAACCTGGCCCCCACCTCGGTCGATTTTCTCCAGACGCTGCCCGACATCTATCGGGCCGGCGTCCGCTGGAAGCCCAAGCACGTTCCGCTCGAATTTCGCGTCTTCGGTGATCTCACTCGCTGGAGCGAGTTCAAGTCCCAGTGCGTCGTCCTCGAGGGACGGCCGTGCGACATCGCCGCGGACGGATCGGACAATACGCCCGGCGGGCCGGTGCAGACCTTCCTGCCCCGCAACTGGAAAGATACCTACGGCGCCCGCCTTGGCGTGAGCTGGTGGGTCGTACCCCCGGTGGAGCTCCTGTTCGGCGGCGGATACGAGACCGCGGCCTCTCCCGACTCGACGCTCGCGCCGGACCTGCCGGACGCCGTCAGTATCCAGGGAACGCTCGGCGCGCGATTCATGCTTACCGAGTCGCTATTCCTGACGGCCTCGTACACGCATATCCAGCAGATGACCCGCGACAATACGGGCAAGAGCACCCTCGCGGAGGACGCGAGCGGCACCGCCGTTCTCTTCCCGTCCAACGAGGAAGATGCCGGCGGCGTCTACAAGTCGTGGATCGGTGTCTTCACGGGCAACCTCGAAGCCCTCTTCTGAGCTCGACGGACACGAGACGCGCGCTCGCTGACGAATGCGCGCACCCAGACGAAGCGACCCGCGGCTCAGCGAGTCAGCCGGGCCGCGGACCTGGACGCGGCGCGCAGGGAGCGCGCCGCGTCGTCCCTTCACATACCGGGGGCGGGGATGGGGAGCGCCGTGAGTGCGTCCGCGCACGTCGCGCTGGCTCCACCCGCGAGCTTCACCGTGTCGAAGGTGCCGGCTCCGGGCGTGTACTGCGTCGTGTTCGAGTCGAGGAACTGGTACTCGAGATCCTCGCACGCGCCGCCGTCGCTCGCGGGCGTGCCGGTGCCTGCCACGCGCGTGCAACCGGCGATGTGGTTGTTCAGCAGCGCGATCGTGGCCTTACCGCTCGTCTTCATGCAGCTCGAAGCCGTGCCGTAGAGAGCGAGCTCGACCCGCGAGATCGTCTGCAGATGGTCTGCGCTGGGGGCGGTCATGCTGAGCGCGGTCTTCGGGAGAATGAAGGGCGTGGCGCCGTTGTAGAAGACGCCGCCGAGGCCCGGCTGCCCCATCCCGGGCACGAACGCTCCGCCGTCGATGTACGTCCAGTCGGACACGGGGATGCCCGTGAGCGGGGGCCACTTCACCGTGCCGACGATGAGGGGACTCGACGAGGCGATGCCCGTGAGCGAGACGTTCGGATCGACCTCGAACGAACTGCCGACGTTCTGGCCGCCGACGACGCCGGTGATGGGGAAGGAAGTGGAGCCCGCGAAAGAGCTCGCCGGGTCGATGGGCCGCACTTCGCTGCCCATGGGGACGCCCGTCGCCATGGCGCCGAGGTCCGAGAGGGTGACGTCCGGGGCTTGGGTGCCGCACGGCGTCGCCGTCCCGGTCACCTTGTTGCTGGCGTCGACGGAGTAGGTGGTGAGAAGCGAGAGGTAGTAGGTGCCCCCTCCCTTGTTGATCGCCGTGGTGGCGGGCCACGACACCTGCAGCGTGATGAGGGTGGACGTCGCGAGCGGGAAGGTGTCCGTGCACGGCTTCGTCGGGTCGCCGACGACGATGCCGGTTCCCCCGTCTCCGGTCGGTGCCCCCGTGTCCGCGGGCCCCGCCGATGGGGGCGTGCTCGAGCTGCTGCATCCGGCGCATGCCGCCAGAATCATCACGACACAACCCTGGCCAAACAAACCGATACGCGAAGAATCCATCGTGCTCCTCCAGATTTGTCTATCCGCGAATACGCGAAAGCATGCTGCGGCCCGCCGCTCCCGCTCGCGGTGGTACCTCGTTTCCGACCCATGAGCAACGCTCCGCACACTCGGGGCTCTCACCATTTGCCCTCACTATCCCCGGAGCGCCAAGTTCTTGTCCCTAGAAGACATACATTGGTGCCGTCGTCCGGTGACGCACCGAGCTTGTCCGGGGACGGCTGTCGTGGCTACTTCCCTCCTCCACCGCACGATCGCTCAGGATTCTCCTCGGAACAAGCCTTGATGATCGCCGTCGGATCCGCTCGGATCGCGCCGTGCTCCGCGTCCCCGGCTCCCGGCTTTTGGCGTCGCTTGCCGGCCTGGCAGCCCGGGCGATGAGGGCGCTCTGGAACGCGTG
>CALFNG010000217.1 GCA_937902985.1 uncultured Myxococcales bacterium | reverse complement strand
GCGACGGTGCCGGCGCCGGCGCTCCGCGCGAGGGCGGAGCGCCCCGTCGCGAAGTTCCGCCCGCTGCCGGCGGCGGCAGCGGCGACATGCCCTCCGACGCCCCGTACGACGACTTCGCCCAGGGCGCCTCCTCCGGCGGCGGCGAAGACGACATCCCGTTCTGACCCCCCTCCCCCTCGAGGGGGAGATTAGCCGCAGAGGCGCAGAGGGCGGCTGGGCAGAGGCAGAGAGAGCGAGAGGCGTTCGAAGTCCAGCGTCCACACCCACACGACGCGCGACCCTCTCGCGCGCGAGTCGCATCGGTACCAACCCCCTCACGGCTCTGCGCCTCTGCGGCCAATCTTCCCCGGTCCCATTGCGGGTCGGCGTAACCGTTGCTAGGTTGGTCGGCCGTCATGCAGGAAGGCATTCACCCCGAATACCCCGCGGCCCGCATTAAGTGCGCTTGCGGCAACACCTTCGTCACTCGCTCCACCCGCGGCGACTTTCAGGTCGACGTGTGCGGCGCCTGCCACCCGTTCTACACCGGGACGCAGAAGCTCATCGACACGGCCGGCCGCGTTGATCGCTTCCGCAAGCGGTACGAGAAGACGGCCGCGGTCGCCGCGGGCAAGGTCGCGAAGGCGGCCGAGCCCAAGGGACCCGAGAGCAAATAGCGCCCGCGGCACGCTCGCGAGGGCGAGCAAAAACGCGAGCGTATGCGGCGGAAGCCGTTCCGCTCGGCTACTCTTGTTGCACGACCATGGCGTCCGCTCCGTCTCGTCCGTACATCGGTGGGCAGGCCGTACTCGAGGGCGTGATGATGCGCGCCCCGAAGTCTTTCGCCGTGGTGGTTCGCCGTCGCGACGGCAGCCTTCAGGTGCGCGAGCGCGCCATGAGCGAAGGCGCGCGTGGCGCCGCGCGCTGGCCCTTCGTTCGAGGGGTGGCGTCGCTCGTCGAGTCGCTCCGTCTCGGCGGCGAGGCCCTCCGGTTCAGCGCCGAGCAGTTCGAGAAAGACGCAGAGGGTGACGCGGAGGCTCCCCGCACGGTCGGGGGAGCGGGCGTGAAGATGCTGGGCGTCCTCGGTGCGCTCGGTCTCGCGCTGTTCTGGGTGGTCACGCGCGCCGACGGCGAGGGTCCCGCCGCAGGCTCGTCGAAGGCTGCGGGCGGGCGCAGCTGGATCATGGCGGCCGTGGCGATCGCGTTCTTCGTTGCGCTGCCCCAGGCAGCGGCGGCGGGTCTGAACCGGTTGCTGCGCCTCGGCCTCGAAGTGCAGAGCGCGCCGTTCCAGGCGATGACGGGCGTGCTCAAGCTCGTTGTCGTCGTCGGGTATCTCGTCGCCATTCGCCGCGTCCCCGAGATCCGGCGCGTTTTTCAGTATCACGGGGCCGAGCACAAGACGATCACCACCTACGAAACCGGCGAGGCGCTCCTCGTCGAGAACGCGCGCCGCAAGACGACGCTTCATCCGCGCTGCGGAACGACGTTCCTCGTCATGGTGGCCCTGGTCTCGATCCTCGTCTTCATCGCCGTCGGCGCCGCGCTCCCGCGCATCCATACGGGAAGCGCCCTGGCCGACAACGTCCTCTTCTTCTTCGAGAAGCTGCCCTTCTTGCCGTTCCTGGTCGCCGTGACGTTCGAGCTCCAGCGACTCTTCTCGCGCCACTGCGCCACCGGGCCGCTGCGCGTGCTGCTCGTTCCCGGCTTTCTGGTCCAGAAGATCACCACGGCCGAGCCCGACGACGCGCAGCTCGAGGTCGCGCTGGCGAGCCTGCGCGTGACGTTGTTCCGGCAGGACCACGGCGAGGCCCCGGCCACGGGTGGCGACGTGTCGTTCGCGAGCTACGCCGACCTGCTGGCGGCGCCGCGTCTGCGCGCGGAGACGGCGCCCGCGCGGGCGGCCTGATGCTCCCGATCGAGAAGCTCGAGCAGCTCGCGCGCCGCTATACGGAGCTCGAAGAGATGCTCTGCCGGCCCGACGTGCTCTCCGATCGAGCGCGGTCGTCGAAGCTCAACAAGGAACGCAGCGATCTCGAGCCCGTGGTCGGCGCGCTGACGCGCTACCGGGACGTCGAGCGGCGTATCCGCGAATCGCAAGAGGCGCTCGAGGACCCCGAGCTTCGAGACCTCGCACAGTCCGAGCTCACGGAGCTCAACGGCGATCGCGATCGCCTCGAAGCGTCGATCCAGCTTCTGCTCTTGCCGCCGGATCCCAACGAGCGAAAGAACACCATCCTCGAGATCCGGAGCGCCGAGGGGGGCGAAGAGGCCGCCCTCTTCGCGGCCGATCTCTTCCGCATGTACACGCGCTTCGCCGAGCGCAAAGGGTGGAAGGTCGAGATCCTCTCGCAGAGCGACAGCGCGACGGGGGGTCTGAAGGAGTGCATCGCCCTCGTGACGGGGCGCGACGTCTACGCGCAGCTCCGCTTCGAGGGAGGGGTGCATCGCGTCCAGCGCGTCCCGGCGACGGAGACGCAGGGCCGCATCCATACGTCGACCGCGACGGTGGCCGTGCTGCCCGAGGCCGACGAGGTCGACGTTCAAATCGACGAGAAAGACCTCGAGATCAGCATCGCTGCGAGCGGCGGCCCCGGCGGCCAGGGCGTCAACACCACCAACAGCGCGGTCCAGATCATCCACAAGCCGAGCGGCCTCCTGGTCAAATGCCAGGACGAGCGCTCGCAGCTGAAGAACAAGGCGAAGGCCCTCAAGGTGCTGCGCAGCCGGCTCCTCGATCTCGAGCGCGAGCGGCAAGACTCGGCCGAGGCCGCGACCCGCCGCAGCATGGTGTCGACGGGCGAGCGCTCGCAGAAGATCCGGACCTACAACTTCCCCCAGAACCGGGTCACCGATCACCGCATCCGGCTCACGCTGTCGAAGCTCGATCGGATGATCGAAGGCGATCTCGACGAACTCATCACTGCCCTCCGCACGAGCCACCAGGCCGAGCTCCTCCAGCGCGCGGGCGTGATCAAGACGGGGTCGACCTCGCACGCCGCGTCGGCGGAGGCCGATCCGTGATGCGTTTGCCCGTCGATCGCGAGGCGCTCGTCGTCGGGATGACGCTGGTCCCGGGGCTCGTGTCGCGCAATCGCAGCTTCGCTCTCTTCGAAAATCCAGACGTTCGCCGCGCCCGCGTGCGCGCAGCCCTCTTGCGTGGGATCGTGCGGCAGCTGACCGGAACGCAGGGCCGCGTCGAGTCGTTCGGCGTGTTCGCCGCGACCGGCGCGCGCGAGATGCGTTACTCGCTCCCGGGCCTCCGCATCGAGCGCCGCGCGCTCCTCAGCGACGTCGAGTACGCGTGCGTCGCGTACCTCGCGGGTCGAGCGGGCGTCTCGGGCCTCCACGCCGACGACAGCGATCGCGCCCGCATCGATGCCGCCCTCCTGCGCCTCGCCTCGGGACTCAAGCTCGACGAGATCGACGCCGACAACGGCTGATCCCGGCTCGCACGGCCGGAGAGCGGGCGGAAGCGAGGTGGGCCCCCCGCGCACGACTACTTCCGCGCTCTCACCTCCGGGCTCGCAGGCGCCGACGGATCGTGGAAGTCACGGAGGGCCACGGGTGCCTCGAGCGGGGCGCCGCCGGATTTGCGGCGATGGAGGCGCTGCGACGGGTAGATGCCTCGGTGCCCCGAGAGCAGGTAGGCGACGACGGTCGCGACCACGGCGTGGGGAAACATGTTGGCCCCCAGGAGCTCGACGGCCATCACGGAGAGCGCGATGGGCGCGTTTGCGGCGGCGCCGAAGACCGCGGCGAGCCCGACGCCCGCGCCGATCGCGATGGGCAGGTTCAGCGCGCGGGCGAGGACGTTGCCGAGCGTCGCGCCGACGAAGAAGAGGGGCGTGACCTCGCCGCCGAGGAAACCTGCCGCGAGCGTCACCGACGTGAAGACCAGCTTCGCGGCGAACGCGTAGACGGGAAGGGCCGGGTCTTCGAACGACCGGACGATCGTGGGGACGCCGAGGCCGAGGTAGTCGCTCGTGCCGATGGCCTTCCACATGGCGACGACCGCGAGCCCGCCGCACATCATCCGGACGGGCAGCGACGGGATGCGCCTCTCGAGGGTGCGCTTCAAGAAGTGGGTGAGCTCGACGAACGCCACGGTCGCGGCCGCCATGACCGCGCCGATGAGCACCACCTTGCCCAGAACGAGGAACGTCGGGCTGACGAAGGGCGCCGCGGGGTACGGCGCGTGGTGGACCCCGAGCGCGCGCGTGACGCGATCGCCGACGAGCGCGGCCACGAGCGACGGGATGAGCGCCTCGTACTCCATGCGGCCCATCACCACGACCTCGAGCCCGAAGAGCGTGCCGGCGATCGGGGTGCCGAACACCGATCCGAAGCCGCCCGCGATTCCGGCCACCAGCAGCTGGCGGCGGCCGATCCGGTCGAGGCCGAGGCGATGCGCGACCGCGTCGGCGAGGCTCCCGCCCATCTGAATGGCCGTACCCTCGCGTCCCGCGCTGCCCCCGAAGAGGTGCGTGAGGAGCGTGCCCGCGAGGACCATCGGCGCCATCCGGAGGGGGATCTGCGGCGTGTCTTCGTGAATGCTGTCGATGATGAGGTTGTTGCCGCCCCGGATCGGCTTCCCCCAGCGGCCATACACGAGGCCGATCGCGATGCCGGCGGCGGGCAGCGTGTACACGATGATCTCGTGCGCGTTGCGGAACGCCGTGACCCGTTCGAGCAGGAGCAGGAACACTCCGGAAGCGAGACCGCACGCGGCTCCGACGACGCCGCCAAGGGCGAGCGCCACGGCGAGGGCTTGCGCGAGGGCCTGGAGGCGGGCGAACCTGATCATCGGAATCTCCTCTCGTTCGACTGCGCGTCGAGGAGGGCGCCCGGAAACTCCCGGCGATCGTTCCTACGGCGCGCGCAAGGCGCAGCACGTAGGAGTCATTGGTTGGCCACCATGGGCACAACGGGTCTCGGCGGACTCCACCGCCATCGGTTTCCCTTATAGCCCATCGAGCGCGACGGGACAGTCAGAAAAGACTCTGCTGCGCGACCTCGCACGGTTCGCACGGTTCGAGACAGGCCGCGTCGTCGTGACGCGGATCGTTGACGTAGGCGCTGACCGAGTAGGCGACCAGATCGAGGGCCCGCGGGACCAGCAGCGACTCGAGGGCGCCGGCGTCTCTCCCGTCGGGGTCGAGCCAGCGGCTCCAGTCGACCGGATCGATCACGACGGGCATGCGGTCGTGAATCGCGTCGACGGGGGCGCGCGCGGCTTGCGTGAGAATGGCGCACGACTCGATGACCTCGCCGTCGCCGGAGACCCATCGGCTCCAGAGACCGGCGAGCGCGAACGGCTGGTGGTCGGGCCGGCGCAGGAAGAACGGCGTGCTCGCTCGCTTCTTCGCGTTCCCCGCGTGCTTCCCGTTCCCCGCGCGCTTCCACTCGTAGAAGCCATCGACCGCGATGAGGCACCGCCGGGTGAGGAACGCCTCGCGAAACGCACCCGTGTGGGCGACGGTCTCGGCGCGGGCGAGCGAGAGCTTGCTACCGATCTTCGGATCCTTCGCCCAGGGCGGCACGAGGCCCCACCGCAGCGGCTCGAGCTTGCGAGACGTCGACCCGCGAACGACCCGCACGACCTCGAGCGGCCGCGAGGGAGGCACGTTGTAGTGCGGGACGATGACCGGCGTCTCGTCGAGGCCGAAGATCTCGCGGAGCTCGGCTGGGGATGCTGTGAGCGCGGCGCGGCCGCACATGGGGTGGCCTCGAGCATTTCTTAGCGCTTGCGACGGAAGCACGCCCGCGTCACGCTCGGCCGACCATGCCGGGCTGCCTCTTTTGCAACATCGTCGCGGGCAAGACGCCCGCTGAAATCGTCCACGACAGCGAGCACGTCCTCGCGTTCAAGGACATCCGTCCCGCCGCGCCAGTGCACGCGCTCGTGATCCCGAAGGTGCACATCCCGGGGATCCACGAGGCGACTCCCGAGCACGCCGCCGCGCTCGGCCAGGTGCTCCTGGCGGCCCGAGACGTCGCCGAGAAGCTCGGCCTCGCGAAGGGCGGGTACCGGCTCGTCGTCAACCAGGGCGCGGACGCTGGCCAGAGCGTCTTCCACCTTCATTGCCACGTGCTCGGTGGGCGGCCGATGGCGTGGCCGCCTGGATGACCGGCATGACCCGGCCCGGGCGGCTTTAGCGCCTGCGCGTCCCGCTCGGCTCGCGCTCGAGAGCGAGATTGGCCGAGCGGCATTGAGGCTAGAGCGGCTCTAGCCTCGCCTGAGAGCGACCTCGATCGCGTCGGCGAGCGACGCCTCTTCGCGCGATAGCGCAACGTCGTGGTCGCGGTGAAAGGGCGCGCTCTCCGGCCGCACGACACCGAGGGGATGCACGCGGAGCCAGGCGCGATCGATCCGGCCGAAGCGCCCACCCGCCCCGACGAAGAGCGCCGTGAGGTCGGGCCCCACTGCACGCCTCGGCGCCGGACGGACGCGCAGGGCACGCCCGTCGGTCAGGGTCGCGTCGAGCCCGGAGAGCACCTGATCGACGGGATCGAGCCAGCGACTTCGGGCTCCCGGCGCGCCGCGTTCGAGCCACTCACACACCGTGGGCGCGGGGTCGCCGAAGCGAACGCCGAGCGTCAGCCCGTCGCCCTTCAGCTGCTGCTCGAGGCTGGCGAGGTCGACGCCGCCGTCGACGCAGGCGAGCAGGCTCGTTCGATCGACCGACACCTTCGGGCTCGAAGTGGTCCCCGGCGCGCGCCCCGGCGCGATCGGTCGAACGCCGGGCGCGCCCTTGGCGACGAGGTTCCCCGGGTTCAGGATGCCTTCGGGATCGAACGCGTGCATCAAGGCCCGCACGACGTCGACGCCGGCCCCGAGTTCGTCGGTGAGCCGCGGCGCTTTCGAGCGGCCGACGCCGTGATGGTGGGCGATCGTTCCACCCGCGTCGACCGCGGCGGCGAGCGCCGCCCGCCACGCGCGGTCGTAGATCGCCTCGCACGCGGCGTCCCATCCGCCTGCGCCCGTTCGTTCGCCGGCGCTGCCGGCGAACGAGAAGTAGATGCAGCAGCCGTCGGGGTACGCGTGGCTGAAGTGGGCCATGACGAACACGTGGTCGCCGAGCGCGCGGCGCACGGCTTCGTAGAGCGCGCCGAGACGCGACCACGGCGCCGCGACCTCCATCGTGTCGACGAAGGCGCCGTTCGCGAAGATGGGCGCCTGGCGGTAGCTGACCGCGTACCGGTGCGCGAGCCATCGCTCCGCGGGCGCCGCGCCCTCCCAGACGCCTCGCAGGCCTGTCTGGCCCGGCTTGCCTTGCTCGCTCCGCGGCGCGCGCGTCTGCGCCTCGACGAGCCGGCGCACGTCTTCGATGGCGCGTTCGGGCCGATCGCCGGCGCCTTCGAACACGACCACCAGCATCGCCCCGCCGAGCGCGCGCCCCACGACGCCCGAGCGAAGAAGCTCGTTCAGCGCCGCGGGCCGCTTCAAGAGGGTGCGGAGCGCGCCGCCGCCGCGGCCCGGAGCGGGGGCGCGACCGTCGCCGTCGTCGGCGGACTTCACGCCGGGCTTCACACCGGCCTTCACGCCTCCGCGCTTCGCGAGCATGGCGTCGAACGGGTCGTAGAGGCGCGCGACCGCGGGGCGCAGCCCCGCCTGAAAGATGGCGCGCATCGCTTCCCACCCGTGCTCCGTCGTCGGAAACGACCAGGCGCCGAAGCCCCGCGCGGTCGGCGCAGGATGGAGCCGGAGCTTCGCGCTCGCGACGATCGCGAGCGTGCCCTCGCTCCCGATGACCAGCGAGGCGAGGTCCGGGCCTCGCTCGCGCCGCCGGAGGTGAACGATCTCGCCGGCGCCGGTCACGCACTCGAGCGCGACGACCATGTCTTCGATCTTGCCGTACGCGCCCGAGCATTGCCCCGCGCTCCGCGTGGCGACCCACCCGCCCACGGTGCTGCAGAGGATCGAGGACGGAAAGTGACCGAGGGTGAACCCGGCCCGTCCGAGCGCTTGCTCGAGCGGTACGCCCATGTGGCCGGCCTCGACGTCGACCAGCGGCGCGGAGGGATCGATGGCGCGGATGCGGCCCATGCGCTTCAGATCGACCACGAGCGTGTCGGCGCCTGGGAGCACGGCCCCGCAGACCCCGCTCCCCGCCCCGAATGGAACGAGCGGAACGCCCTCGCGCGCCGCCCAGCCGACGAGCGACGCGAGCTCTTCGGTCGACGCGGGCCAGGCGATCGCCTCCGGCTTGTGGCCTGCCGCGCGGCCCGCTCGAACGGCGAAGTGATGCCGCGGCCAGAGGTCACGTCCATAAGCCACACGATCGGCCTCGTCCACGCTGGCGCGCAGATCAGGAAGGGCGCTTCGAAGGCCGCGGAGAAGAGACATCGGGGGAGGGCAGCGCAACGTGCGCGATGAGTGAGGTGAAGGCCGGCGTGAGAGCCAGCTGAGGAGCAAGGTGAGGCCAACGTGAGGGCCAACGTGAGGCCAATGCGAGGGCCCAACGTGAGGCTAATGCGAGGGCCAACGCAACGTGAGAACATGAGGCCGTGGCAGGGACCACGACTGTGGAGGCTTCGATCAAAGAACTTCGCGCCTTCGCGCCTTTGCGGTTTCTCCTTCGACGTGCACGATACAGCGGCGGCGCGCGATCGCCGCCCGTCTCGCCCCGAGACGCCTTGCGCCGAGCGCGACAAGGTCCTACTAGGTGCTATCCACGCCGCCTCGGGCGGCGCCCATGCCGCCCAGTCCGCCCCGTACAGATCGCCCGTTTCTCGATGCCGTCCGCACGAGCGTGCTCGTCGTCGACGGGGCCATGGGCTCGCAGCTCTACGAGCGCGGCGTCCTCTACGGCACGAACTGCTTCGAACAGCTCAACGTCTCGCGCCCCGAGATCGTCGCCAAGGTGCACGAAGATTTCGTGCGCGCCGGGGCGTCGGTCATCGAGACGAACACGTTCGGCGCCAACGCGCTGCGGCTCGAGAAATACGGCCTCGCGGCGAGCGTTCAGGAGATCAACGCCGCCGGCGTTCGCCTCGCGCGAGCCGCGGCGGCCGGCCAGGCCTACGTCGTCGGCGCCATCGGGCCGAGCGGGTATTTCCTCGGCGAAGCCGGCGGCGACGTCGACTCCGAAGACCTCGCCAAGGTCAAGGCGGTGTTCTCGGAGCAGGCGCGCGCGCTGCTCGAGGGGCAGGTCGACGCCCTCGTCGTCGAGACGATGCGCCAGACCCCTGAGCTCCGCGTCGCGGTCGAAGCCGCGGTCGAGGCGGCCGAGGGACGGGTCCCCGTGATCGCGAGCGTCTCGCTCGACGAGAACGGGCGGATGACCGAGGGCACCGAGGCCGACGAGATTGCCCGCCTCGCCAGGGAATGGGGCGCCAGCGTGGTCGGGGTCAACTGCTCCGACGGGCCGATGGGCGTCCTCGCGGCCGTCACCAAGATGATCCCGTTCGGCTTGCCGGTGCTCGCATCACCAAACGCGGGCCTCCCGCGCCGGGTCGACGAGCGGATGGTCTACGTGTCGACGCCCGAGTACTTCGGCGTCTACGCGCGTCGCATGATCCGCATGGGCGTTCGCCTCGTGGGCGGCTGCTGCGGAACGACGCCCGAGCACATCCGGCGCATCGCGGCTGCGGCGCGCATGGCGAGCGCCACGGGCGACGCCGAAGGCTTTGCCGTGAAGCGCGAAGATGACGCGTCGAACGCCGACTCCCGAACGCCGGCGCTCGGCGTGTCGATCCCCGGTTCGATGCATCCTCCGCCTCTCGCCGAGCGCAGCCAGCTCGCGGCGAAGATCGCGGCTGGCCGGTTCGTGGTCTCCGTCGAGGTGAACCCGCCCGTCGGGCTCGATCCCGCCCGCGCCGTCGCGGCGGCTAAGATGCTCCGCGACGGCGGCGTCGACGTGGTCAACATCGCCGACGGCGCGCGCGCACAGGCCCGCATGAGCAACCTGGCGCTCGCGGTGCGCGTGCATCGCGAGGTCGGCATCGAGACGATCCTCCACGTCTGCGGGCGTGACCGGAACTTGCTCGCGACGATCGCGCACCTGCTGGGCGCTCACGATCTCGGCGTGAGAAACCTCGTCGTCATCACCGGCGACCCGCCCAAAATGGGCGACTTTCCCGACGCGACGGCGGTGTACGACCTCGATTCGATCGGGATCCTCAAGCTCGCGACGCGCCTGAACCACGGCGTCGATCCGGGCGGCAAGCCGCTCGGGGCGACGACGCGCTTCGTGCTCGCCACGGGCGCCGAGCCCGCCGCGATGAACTACGAGCGCGAGCTCGCCCGCCTGCGCGACAAGAAGGCCGCCGGCGCCGAGCTCGTGATGACCCAGCCGGTCTACTCGCCCGAAGTGCTCGAGCGCTTCCTCGACGACATCGCCCCCCTCGGCATGCCGGTGCTCGTCGGCCTCTTGCCCCTCGCGAGCCATCGCAACGCCGAGTTCCTGCACAACGAGGTCCCCGGCATGCAGGTGCCCGAGTCGATCCGCGAGCGAATGCGCAAAGCAGGCGGAGGGCCGGCGGCGCGCAAAGAAGGCGTCGCGATCGCGCGGGAGATGCTCTCGGCCGTTCGCGGTCGCGTTGCGGGGGCCTACATCATGCCCCCGTTCGAGCGCTTCGAGCTCGCGCTCGAAGTGGTCGATGGCTTCATGGACTCTCGATGAGGCGGTCGCGGTCGGCCGCGGGTGGCGCGACCGTCTGGGTCGGGCTCGCCGCGCTCTCCGTCGCAGGCTGCCACCGGTCGAGCGGCGAAGGTCAGGCGAGCGCGCCCGCCGAGGAGGCCGTGGCCGACGGAGCGCCGGACGCGGAGGTCGCGCTCGCTCCCGCGCGCTGCAAGCGAACCGACCAGGCGTTCGTGCTCGCATCGGCCGACACGCTCGACGAGCTCGAGCTCGGTGATGCGGTCTCGTATCCGGGCGGTATCGCGGTGGGCCTGGTGCACCGCACCGGGGCGGGTCGGGTCGGCGCCGTCGCGATGCTCGCTCGCGCCCCGCTGAAGCTCACGCGCATCGTCGACCTCGGTCCCACCCTGGGCGACGCGCCCCCGCCGCGCGTCGGCTGGCGATCGCCCGATCTCGTGGCGGCGACCTACGCCCGCCAGCCGACGATCAAGTCCGGCCCCGCAGCGGGCGCGGCGTCCGCGCCGTCCGGGTCTACGGCGCGGTCCGGGGTGGCCGGGCCCGGGCCTGCGCAAGGCGATGACCGCGACGTCGCCCTCTACGCGATCACCGGGGACACCGGGGCCACCCTGGGCGCGCCCAGGGTCGTTCCCCGGCGCCGCGACGACTCGCTGGCGCTCGATCTCGCGTTCTCGGGGCCGTCCGGCCTTCTCGTCTGGGACGAAGCAACGAGCGCCGCCAGCGGTCCTCGCGGAGTCATCAAGGCCGCCGCTTTCGCGAAGGATCACGTCGCGATCGCGCACGACATCTCGCCGGCCGAGTCGGACGCGGAGCTCCCGCGGGTCGCGGCGGCCGGCCCGGGCTTCGTCGTCGTCTGGATCGCGCGCCTGCCCGAGGCCACGGTGACGGACGGGTCGGAGTCCGAGGCGACCGGCGAAGCCCGGGCGTTCGGATGGCTCGAAATGGTGTCGCTCGACGACCGGGGAATCGCCATCGGCGCGGTACGACGTCTGACCCATCCGGGAGGGCACGTTTCGGCTTTCGATCTCGAAGCGCGCCCGGCCGAGCCGCCGGCAGAGGGAGCTGAGGGCGCGGGCACCCCGACGCTCCTCGTCGTCGCCCGCGACGACGGCGAGGCCGTCGACGGCTCGGGTGGGACGCTCCTTCGCGTGCGAGTGAAAGGCGACACCGTCGAAGCGCCGGTCGCCTTCGAGACGGACGGACTGGGCCGTGGCGCACCGAGCTTCGTCTCGGATCTCGCGCCCACGAACGGCGCGCGCACCCTCGCGCTCGCCTGGGTCGGGAGAGACGAGGACGCGCGGTTCCTTCCTCTGGACAGAGCCGGGTCCCCGACCGCGCCGCCGAGCGGCGAAGACGCACTGAAAGACGCCCGGCCGCTCCTCTTCCTCGACCGTCTCGGGGGATCCCCGGCCGACGGATCGTCGATCCTCGTCGCGTCGCCTTCGGACAGCGATGCGCAGCTCCGCGTTTTTGCATGCGCGAAGTAGCCCGGGCGTGCTCGCCCGCGTTCGACACGCTTCCGTCCCGCGGCCCTTTCGACTAGCTTGCGCGCGTGGCATTCGCCGCGCGATACGGTCGCTCTCCGCTGCGATCGAGAGCGACTCGGGCCCATAGCTCAATCGGTCAGAGCCCCCGGCTCATAACCGGGTTGTTCCTGGTTCGAACCCAGGTGGGCCCACGCTCTCGCGGCTCTCGCGGGGCTCTACGCGCATACCCGCCGCCGCAAGGTCTGGCCGCGCCGTCGACCGCGTACCGGTCGCAGAAACCATCCATGACGATCCTCGAGAGCCCCCTGTTCGAGCGCCCGCGCGCCCGTGCGGCGAGGGGGCGTCGCCTAAAAGGGCTACGTGCGCTATGTACGTGCCTACCTCGTTTTCTTCATCGTTCCGGAGTCACGAATTGAGCATCCCCGACCAGATCCGCGCGCTCGAAAAGCTCGCGCAGATCGACGCTGAACTGAAGGGACTACAGGAGCAACTCGCGCAGGAGCGCTCCACGCTGGACGGTCTTCGCTCTGGCATTGCCAAGCTCGACGAGAAGCTCGGAGCGAGCCGCGCCTCGCTGGCGGTCATGGACAAGACCCGGGCCGAGCTCGTGCAAGATGTCCGCAACATGACCCAGCAGCTCGACCACTCTCGCGAGAAACTTTTGAGGTCACGCACCGAGCGCGAATCGAACGCGGCGCAGCGGGAGCTCGAAGAGCTGCGCAAGCTCGTTCGGGATCGCGAAGACGAGATCGGGAAGCTGTCGACCGAGTCCGAGGCTTCGCGTCAGCAGCTCGAGGCGACCGAGTCCGATCACGCCAAGCTGGTGGCCGAGCTCGGAGCGCGCGAGGGGGACATCAACTCCAAGCTCGGCGAAGTGTCGAGCAAGGAGCGCGAGAAGCAAACCGAGCGCGGCGCAGCGACCAAGACGCTCCCCGCGCAGCTCTATCGCCGCTACGACATGATCCGGCTGAAGCGCGGCACCGCGCTGTCGCAAACGAGCGACGGCACTTGCAACGCATGCCACATGGCGCTGCCGCCCCAGCTCTTTCACCGGCTCCGGCGCGAACCGATCCTCGAGCAGTGCCCCTCGTGCAACCGGATCATCTACTTCGTGGCTCCTCAGCCGGCGGCCGCTTCGATTCCGCCGGAGCGAGGCTGAACGGGTGTGAGCCGCTCTGTACGACGCACCTCCTACAGACCCTTCGCACGCGCAACGGCTCGCGATAGGCTTCTCGTGGTGGGAAGCGTGAACGGCGGCCCAGTCTATCAATGAAGAGTTGCCCGCAGTGCCAGCGCGTCTTCCCGAATGACGCAGGATTCTGCCCGGCCGACGGAACGCCCCTCGCCGCGGCGAGCATGGCTCCCGCCGCCCCCTCGGCCGACGACGTACGCATCGGCACTCGCCTCTGCGGGCGCTACGAGCTCCGGCGCGTCGTCGCCGACGGCGGCATGGGTCGAGTCTACGAGGGCATCGACAAGAAGACCGATTCACGGATCGCCGTGAAGATGCTCCACACGGACGTCGCGCGAGACGAGGTCGCCCTCGAGCGCTTCAAGCGCGAGTACGAGATCAACGCGTCCCTGCCGCACGAGCACATCGTGAAGGTGCTCGCGTTCGACCGCGACCCACTCTCGCAGGCGTGGATCCTCGTGATGGAGTTCCTCGACGGCGAAGAGCTTCGTTACGTCCTCAAGCGCGAGAAGGTGCTGCCTCCCGAGCGCCTCGTTCGCATGCTCTCGCAGGTCGCGATCGGGCTCGACGAAGCTCACGCGCGCGGGTTCATTCACCGCGACCTCAAGCCCGACAACCTCTTCCTGTGCGGAACCCGCGAGGGCGACGCGGTGAAGCTCCTCGATTTCGGGAGCGTGAAGGACACGGCGAGCAGCAGCCGCAAGAAGCTCACCGTCCTCGGGACCACCATCGGCAGCCCGTATTACATGGCGCCGGAGCAGGCGCAGGGGCTGGAGACCATCGACTCGCGCGCCGACGTGTTCGCCCTTGCCGCGGTGGTTTACGAGTGCATCACGGGCGAGGTGCCGTTCGGCGGAACGAACGGCCCGTCGATTCTGCTCGCGATCTTGACCAAAGATCCCGACCCGCCGACGACGAAGGCGGCGAACCCAAAGTACCCGATCGCACCCGCAATCGACGACGTCCTCGAGATGGCGCTCACGAAGAACCCCGCGATCCGCACGAAGAGCGTGGGCGCGCTGGCCGATGCGGTGGGCGCCGCGTACGGGCTCACCGGCGACCACCGGCAGTGGGCGCTGGTGCCGCAGCAGGAGCTCGCGGCGCAGATCGCCGAGGCGATGCCCCGCGTGATGGCCGCCAGGATCGCGCCGCTCGCGGTCGCGGGCGATCCCTTCGGGGCCAACGTCGTAGGGGATCCGTTCGCGGCCAACGCCAATCAGCCGTGGCCCGCGTCTGCATACGACGCGGCGAGAGCGCCCGACTCGGACGTCATGGCGCACGGCGTTCCGGGCGGAAAGCCCGGATGGCTGCTGCCGCTCATCGTGGGCGTTCTCGCGCTCCTCGTCGGGGGCGCCGTGACACTCTTCGTCATGAAGCCGTGATGATGGGGCGTTGAACACGGCGTGCTAGCGTGCGCGCCCTCATGAAGGCGCATGCGCCCACGATCGATCGGGTCGCGCGAGGGGTCGCGATCGTCGCGAGTGCGTGGTTCGCGTTCGCGGCCGCGTGGGGCATGTTCGGCATACCCGGCGGGGGGCACATCGGTTCGGGCAGCGCGGCCAACGTGATGGCGGCGGAGCAGATGATCCGCTGGAAGATCATGTATCCGGCGTGGGGTTGGTACAACGGCGACCCGCCGGCGCTGGGCAATTATTACTGCCATCACCCGTTCGGGCTCTATTACGTGTCCGCGGCGCTCGGCTGGGTGTTCGGCCATCACGACGTGCTGGTCCACTTGCCGGCCGTTCTCATGAGCGCGGCCATTCCTCCGCTGCTCTACGGAATCGGAAAAGAGCGGTGGGGAGCGCCGCTCGGCGCGGTTGCGGCTGCGGGCTACTCGGTCGTTCCCATTGCGGTCGGCTTCTCCAATTTCTGGAATCTGGAGACGATCAGCATCTTCGGCTCGCTCCTCTTCTTTTTGGGGCACTCGCGTCACATGACGACGCGGCGCACGCGCTACCTCGTGGCGAGCCTGATCGGGCTGGCGACGGCCTGCTCCGGCGATTGGGTCGGCTACTTGCTGGTCGCGCCTACGCTCGGGTGGGCGTTCCTGCGCGCGTTCGTGCTTCCGCTGCGCCTCACCCCGCGCTTCCGACTCGAGCCTTACACGCGTTGGTGGGCTCTGTCCGTCACCGTGGCGGTCGCCTCGCTGGTCTGGTGGATCTGGCTCTTTCATCACGTGAACCAGATCGCCGACTGGCTTAACTCGGGCGCCTCGCGAGGGGGCGCCCACACCGACGACTTTCGCGCGAGTCTTCGCGCCACCCTCGACGCCCGAAAGTCGTGGATCGAGTTCAGCTTCACGCCTCTCGCCATCAAGATTGGCAAGGTCGCGGCGCCGGTATGCCTCGTGCGGTGGTTCGTCACGCGGCGCGACGAAGAGACGTACTCGCTCGGCATCCTCTTCGGCGCCTCGCTGCAATACGTCGGGTTCAAAGAAGGCGCCGACGTGCACATCTTCTGGCCGCACTACTTCGCCGCGTATTTCGCCCTGGCCCTGGCGCAGCTCGCGGGAGCGATCGCGGCCGCGCTTGGCTGGCTCGTCGGTCGGGTGAACCGGTCGCGCGCGCCGGCGGTTGCGGCGATCGCGGGTCTCGCCCTCGGCCTCATTCCGGTCGCCGCCATGGCGCACGACGGAGTGAGCTCGTTGTGGGTCTGGCGTCGCACCGGCGGCCGCTACAACGACCGCGGAAGCCCCATCGAGAGCGGAATCGACGAGCTCTACGTCCTGAAGAACGTCATCCGCCCCCGGATCGCGCGCGAGACCCGGATCGACCACTATCCGTCGGTGGGGTGGGGCTGGGAGCAGCTCTGGACGAACGAGGGCGAGGCCAACGCCGAGGCCACGCCGTCGGCCGGGGTCGCGTCGGCGCCGCGTCCTTTCTGGATCGGACGCGGCAGCCGCATGTCGGGCGACGAGGAGCGTCGAATCGCCGGCGCCGCGCACGTTCGCATCTACGGTGACATCTGGGTCGTCGATGAGCGGGAGGGGGCCGGGCCCGTCGACGCGATCTCGTTGAACGAGCACGAGCCGAGCCTGGTCCAGTGGCTGCTGGTCGACGGGACGGAGCCGGCACGGTCGATTGGAAAGTCTCCGGATCCGTGGGCGACATGGGAGTGGCGGACGCATCTGGGGCAGCCTGCGGCCCTTCCCGCCGGCGAACCCACGACGCTCGACGAGCTGCGCATCTCGCACAACGTCGCCATTTCGCAGGGCGACGACACGGCGGCGGGCAGGCTGCTCCAGCGCATCAAGGGCCAGCTCGATCTCGGCGCTGCGACGTCGTTCGGTCAAGGGGTTCGCCTCCTCGGCACCCGGGTGACGCGCGGCGCCCAGCCGAAGGTCGAGAGCTGGTTCGAATGCACGTCGCCCATGGGCGACGCGTCGTTCAACGTCCGCTCGAGCGTCGAGGCTCGAGCGCCCTTCAGCTTGATCGACCCTGACCCCATCGATCGTGAGATGGCGTATCCGCCGCCGATCTCCACCAAGCTCTGGCGACCTCGGTTTCTCTACATGACCTACGCCGTGCTCAATCACCGGATCGGGCGCGAGCGGTATGCGGGTGCCTGGCAGTCGCGCGACGGCTCGCCCGCGCCTCGACGCGCCGACGGCAAACCCGACACGACCCTCGCCGTCATCCCTTAGACCGCGCGCGCACACACGCCGGCGCACGGCGCGCGGCTTCCGGTACACTGTCGAGTGGAGCCTCCGAATTGGCGGAAGACGCGGAAAAGCAGGCGCAAGCGCGCGTCGGGTGCGTGCTCGACGACAAGTGGACGCTCGAGCGGCTCCTCGGCCTCGGCGGCATGGCGGCGGTCTACGCCGCCCGGCACCGCAACGGGGCGCGCGCGGCAGTCAAGGTGCTTCACGCCGATCTGTCGCGTTACAAGGACGTGCGCGAGCGATTCCTGCGTGAGGGGTACGCGGCGAACCGCGTCGAGCACGCGGGGGCGGTGAAGGTCCTCGACGACGACGTGATCGCCTCGGGACCCGAATCGGGAACGGCGTACCTCGTGATGGAGCTCCTCGAAGGGGAGTCGCTGCAGGACCGCCTCGAGCGGGGCCCGCCCGTCGGGGAGCTCGAGTTCTTGTCGATCGCCGGCAGCGTGCTCGAAGTGCTCGAGGCGGCGCACTCGCGGGGCGTGGTCCACCGCGATCTCAAGCCCGAGAACCTCTTCCTCGCGCGTTCGGATCCGCCCTCGGCGGGCGACCGGGTGAAGGTGCTCGACTTCGGTCTGGCGCGCCTCGTTCAGGGGCAGGCCATCACGTCGTACGGGCTCGCGCTCGGCACGCCCTCGTTCATGTCCCCCGAGCAGGCGGCGGGTCGAATCGACGAGATCGACGGTCGGACCGACCTGTTCGCGCTCGCCGCTACCGGGTTCCGCATCTGTGCCGGGCGCCGCATCCATGAAGCGGCGGGCCCCGTGGAGCTCGTGCGCAAGATGGCGAACGTCGCCGCGCCTCGCGTCCGCGACGTCCGACCCGAGGTGAGCGCGCCCTGCGCTCGCGTGATCGACCGGGCTCTCGAGTTTCGGCGCGAAGACCGGTACGAGACCGCGTCCGCGATGCGCGTGGACGTGCAGCGTGCGATCGCCGAGATCCAGCAGGGGAGCGGGCCGACGCACCTCGCGCTTGCGCCGCCGCCGTCCGCGCTGCCACCGCCCGCGCTGCCAGTCGCTCCGCGGTCGGCACCCTCGGTCGATCAGCCCACAGTCGAGCTCAGCTCGACCGATCTTCGCGAGCCGTCGGAGGCTGCGATGCCCCCGGCGCAACCGACGCGCGAACCCATGCGCGAGCTCTACGCGACCGACGAGTCGATCCATATTCCGCACAGACGTTCGATCCTTCCCTGGCTCGTCGGCATCGCCGCCGTCGTGATCGGCGGCAAGCTCTGGTTCGCGCATCGCGCCGCGACCGCGGCGGGCGGCGCGTCCTACGTGTCGGCGCCGGCCGCGTCGTCCGCTCCGGAGACCGCCGCCGCTCCGAGCGCATCGGCGGCGAGCGCGCAAGCTCCCGCCTTCACCCGCGATCGCGACGCGGGTCTCGATGCGAAGGGGTCGTCGTCGTCTAGCCCCCTCGCGGCGGGCGCTCCCACCCGGTCGCCCGCGAACGTCGCGCCTTCGAGCACGCACCGCGCGCCGGCGGGCAAGGTCGGTCCCGGCAATGTGCACAAGCTCCCGAGAAAGCACCACGCCAAGGCCCACCCTCCGAAGACCGCGACTTGATCGCGAGGCGCTCAGCGAAGCTGCTTGGTCACTTCGGTGACCGCGACGTGCCAGTAAACGAGCACGCGGTCGCGGTACACGTACCCGGCGCCCGCCGCCCCCGCGACCACCAGGAGCAAGAGCCACTTGCCGCCGGAGCCTCGCCGGGGCGGCCGATCGACCGAGTCGCGATCGCCCGGGGCCTCTTCGAGTTCGACTGCGAGGGGCCGCGCTGGTTCGACCGGCACGACCGCAGCGACGGCGACGACGGCTTTCGCCGGAGCCTCGGGCTCCGCGACTTCGGTCGCGGGACGGACGCTGGGCGGCTTCTTCGCAATCAGGTCGATCGCAAGGCTCACTTCGCGGGCCTCGGCGGCTTCATCGCTTCCGACGCCGAGCAGGGTCGCCTCGCGCTCCGGGACCGCGATCAGGACCGGAGCCGTGGGCGCCGACGTCGTATCGACGCCGACGCCGAGCATGGTCTTCTCGCGCGCCGGCGGGTTCGAACGTGCCCGCGGTCGTACCGGTAGAATCTGGTCGCCGGTGCCGAGTCCGCGCTCGGTCGGCTCCCGCGCCTCGAGGAGCTGCTCGATGGCGGTGAGCACCGCCTCTTCGGCGTCGATGATCTTGATCGCCATTCCAGCCGGACGCTCGTCTCCCTCGTCGACCTCGCGAACCCAGACGACGCGGCCGAGCGCCGACCACGAGGTCGCGTCGCCCACCGGCTGAATCTCGAGAGAGAGCCGTTTGCCGACGGCCAGGGGCCGGGGGGAGGGGATGTAGAGGCCATCCCGGCTCAGATCGACCACTCTCGCCAGGTGGCGCTCTCCCGTGGAACCCTCGTAGGTGACCTGAACTCCGGAGAGGCGGAGGCGGCGGGCGGTACGGCGATCGTCGGACATGATGGGTCGGGAGCCATGGAACCGCGCGAGTTCGTCCCGGACAAGCTTTAACGCTCTTCAGGGCGACGGCGCCGTGCACGTCGCGCGTGGAGCCGCGCCCGGCTCGGCGCTGACGAGCTGGCACGATCCGAGCCCGGTGCTCGCACAGTCGACATAAAAGTTCGCACCGCGCTCGCAGCTCGTGAGGTGCATGCCGTCGCACGAGTCACTCGCGCACTCGGGTACCGCGATCGAGCAGGAGCTGGTCCAGTCGAACGGAGGATCGAGCGCCCCCGGGTTGCAGGCGTTCGGAGACCGCAGGAGCCCGGCGCAATCGAGGCTCTCGACGACGCCGCTCGGGCATGACACAGCCCGGCCGTTTTCGCACGTCGCGGACGCGTCGGGCTCGCAGCTGGCCGCGCCGTCGGACGCGTCGGTCTCGACGTTGCATGCGGTCCAGTACGCTGCGTCTGCGACCGGAAAGCCACCGCACGTCGACCCGTAGCTTGTGCAGTCGATCCCGAGATCGCGCGCGATGCCGCCGTCTGCGGTCGCTTCGCACCAGTGAAGCGAGGTTCTGTTGACGCAGCTGCGGTCGCTGTCGGTGCACGACAGGCCGGTCGTCTCGCCCGCGCAGGCGGTTCCTTCGGGCCCCGTGGCGCACGTCTGGCCCCAGAGTGCGCAGTTCTCGCCGGACGGCCGCAGCTTCGCCCCGCCGCCATCGGAGCAGTGCACCCGAACGGCCAGCGGAACCGGCGCCGGAGCGCAGGCCGTATAGTCGTCGTTCGCCGCGCAGGTGGGCACGCGCGAGCCGAAGACGCAGGTGTCGACGTCGCCGCAGCTCCGGACGCGCTGGAGGCAATCCCAGAGGCGGTGCGCCTCGTTGCGCGTGCGGTGATCCGGATTCGCCGCGCAGTCGTACGCCATCAGAGCGCGAAAGTAGCAGGGCCCGAAGGCGTTGTTGCCCATCGGGGACTCGCACGCGCCAAGCCACGAGCACGCGTGCGCGGCGTGCTTCTGGGCCTGGGCCGGGGAGTACGCGCAGAAGTCGGTGTCGATCGCGTCGGGGTTCACGGCCGGAAAGCAGCCGGCGTGCCCGGCGTCGAGCTCGCACGCCGTCTCGACGTCGCTTGTCGCGTGAAAGAGATCGAAGCAGGCAACGAGCGCCCCGCCCGCCGCCGCTGACACCACCGCCGCCAGAGCGACCCCGACTCCCCGGCGCACGGCCATCGTTCAGAAGCTCCCCCTGAGCCCAACGGATCCAGGACCGACGACGAGCTGCGCGGACGTGTCGGCGTCCCGTCGGAGCCGGACGAACGAGACCGTGGCGAGCGTGGCGGTCGCGAGCGCGCCCGCCCACGCGCCGACCGCGACCCAGTCCCAGGCGCGAACGAGGTTTCGCTTCGAATCGCACGCGTCGGTCCGCAAGCTCACGACCTGAGCGCACCCGGCGACCGCATCGGAGTGCTCGGTGCTGGCCACGGCGTATGCGCCGATCCCCCCCGCGACGAGAGCCAGCGTGGCCGCCGTTCCGACCAGCGCGAGGGCCCGATGGCGCGGCGCCGCCGGCGGCGCGGCCGCCGATTCCCCCTTCGGCGACGGGGCTGGCGGTGGTGGCGGGGGGCTCGCCGGCGCCGGCTGGGCGATCGGGTCGAGCTTGACCTCGATCGATGTCGAATCATGCTCGACCACGGTGACGCTGGCCTCGAAGGGAACGCGCCCGGCCGCCCGCGCTTCGATCTTGTGGCTGCCCGGATCCAGGTCGACCGGGGCGCCCGAAGGAACCGGCTCGCCGTCGAGCCACACCGTCGCGTCGGGGAGGCTAGGGACGAGGACGATGGTCACCTTGGGCAGCTTGTCGCCGGCGTCAGCGACCCGCTTGTCGACGAGCCGCAGGACGTCGGCCGCGTTCTCGGAGTGCGCCTGGTTCGCTGCGGCCTTGTAGTCGCGAAGGGCCGCAACGAGCCTCCCGAGGTGCTCTTCGCACAAGGCCGTGTGGTAGCGAACACCCGACGTCAACTTCACGGCCGACACGCGAACGAGCTTGTCGAGCGCGTCACCCCAGCGCTCGGCGTCCTCGTTTTTCTCGGCGGCAATGAAGAGCGCGCGGGCGGCGTTCAGCTGCGCCCCGGTCGGCGGCGCGTCGGCGCTCGCAGCCTTTGCGGGTCCGACGGAGATCAGTAGCGCGGTGGCCGCTGCGAAGCGACCGAGGATTCTCGTGTGCATGCCCGACGCTCGGCGGATGACCCTTACCAGAAAGGCGAGCCGGCGTGGACCCACTCCGCCTTACCCGTTGCGGCGAATCTTGTCGTCAAGGGTCGTGTCAGTGTCCCGGGAACCCCGTCAACCCACCGCCCGCGCCTCCGAGCCCCGCGCCTCCGAGCGAAGTGAGGGCGCCCAGGCAAGGCGACCCGCACGACCCGAAGACGCAGAGCAGCGCGGACATGAGCTCCTGGCTCGCGGTCGCGTCCGTTCCGCACTTCTGCAAGCACGCCAGATCCAGCCCCCCGAGCCCCCCGCCGCCGGTCGTTCCCGTGCCACCGAGGCACGTCATCAGGTCGCAGAAGCCCTCCTGGACGCACGTCGGAGAAGAGACGCACGCCGTGACCTGGGTGCCGCACATGTCCTGGGCGCACGTAAAGCACGCTCCGAGCGGACCGGCATCGATGCCCGGGCCCGGGAGCCCGGGAATGCCCGGCGTTCCCGCGTCTTTTACCGGGCCTTTGCCCGAATCGGGCACCGTCTTGGGCATCGTGCCCGAGTCGACGGTCGGTTGACCGGGTTCGCCCGCCTCGCCCCCGCTGCTGTTGCCCGGCCCGCTGCTGTTGCCCTGCAGGCCGGAGGCGTCAGGGGAGTCGTAGGCCGCGATATCCGTGTCGAGCGGGCTCCGCCCTCCGCAGGCAATGGCAATCACAGGCAACGACCACAGGCCTGCGCCCACGGTCGTACGCAGCGGAAATCGAAACTTCATAAGCGCTTCCCTTCGCGGAGTACTGGAACTTGCCACAATTACTGTTTCTTGGCTATTCGGATAACCTCCCGGCCATGTCGTCTTCCTCGACGCCGACGCCGACGCCATCCCTCACGCCCACGCTCACGCCCTCGCTCACGCCGTTGGCGTGCGGCGCCGAACTCCGAAAGGCCTGCGACGCCGCCCGGCGCCGCGGAGAGCGCGTGGGCTTCGTGCCGACGATGGGTGCCCTTCACGCCGGGCACCTCGCGCTCGTTCGCGAAGCGAAGACTCGCGGATCGTTCGTCGTGGTCTCGATCTTCGTCAACCCGACGCAGTTCGGCCCGAACGAGGACCTCACCCTGTACCCCCGCGATCTGGCCAGCGATCTGGCGCGCCTCGAGCCTCTCGGCGTCAGCGCCGTCTTCGCCCCACAGCCAGCCGAGATCTACGAGGCGGGCGAAGACACGCGCGTCCACGTCGGCCGGGTGGCCGAGCCGCTGTGCGGAAGCATCCGCCGGGGCCATTTCGACGGCGTGGCGACGGTGGTGGCGAAGCTCTTCAACCTGGTCGGTCCCAGCGTCGCCGTGTTCGGCCAGAAGGACTACCAGCAGCTCCTCGTCATCCGGCGGATGGCTCGCGACCTCTTTGCCCCGATCGAGATCGTCGGGCTACCGACGGTCCGCGAGCCGGACGGCCTCGCGATGAGCTCGCGCAACGCGTTCCTGTCGCCAGACGAGCGCTCGCGCGCGCTCGCGGTCGCGCGCGGGCTCTCTCGCGCCGCGGTGGCGTTCGCGTCCGGCGAGCGGCGCGCGCGCGTGCTCGAAGCGACCGCGCGCGAGCCGATCGAGCGCGTCGCGTCGTCCATCGACTACGCCGACGTCCGCGACGCCGACACGCTGGCCGCGATCGAAGACCTCACCGGCCCGCGAGCGCTGCTCGCGGTGGCCTGCCGGATCGGCGCGACCCGCCTCATCGACAACGTCGTCCTTGGGGTCGATGCGCCCCCCCTCGCGGCCCTGGCCGGATGAGGGCGGTGGTCTCGCGACACCGACGTCGCGCGGCTTCCAGTCGGCCGCCAGCTGCGCTAACGGGTTCGCGGGATGAATTCGAAGGGACGCTTCGTGGTGCTCGAAGGAATCGACGGCGCGGGCACGACGACGCATGTCGCGCGGCTCGCAGAGCGGCTTCGCGCGAGTCGCGTCCCGGTCCGCGCGACGCGCGAGCCGAGCGATGGCCCGGTCGGCACGCTCGTCCGGCAGGTGCTCACCGGCCGTGTCGTCGTGCCGGGTGGGCGGGCGCCGGGCTGGTCGACGATGGCGCTGCTCTTCGCCGCTGATCGCATGGATCACGTCGGGAGCGAGATCGACCCGTTCATCGCCGAAGGGGGCGTCGTGGTGTCAGACCGCTACGACGCCTCGAGCCTCGCCTACCAGAGCGTCTCGAGCGGGGCCGAAGCGAAAGAGGCGGTCGAATGGATCCGGTCGCTGAACCGCTACGTGCGGCGGCCGGACTTGACGATCGTCCTCGATGTTTCCCCGGAGACGGCGGCCGAGAGGCGGCGCCACCGGGGAGAGCCGGTGCAGCTCTACGAGCAGAACGAGATCCAGCGCGCGCTCGCGGCCTTCTACAAGGACTTGAACAAGCACATGCCGAAGGACCGCATCGTCGTCGTCGATGCCGCCGGCCCGGTCGAGGTGGTCCACGGCCGGATCTGGGATGCCTACGAGCGCGGCTAGCGCGCTCATGGGCGCGCTAGCCTGGCGGCGTCGGCCCGAAAAGTTGCTCTCCTGCGAGCGGCGAGGCAACTTCACCCGCATGCGCATGCGGCCCGTCGCTTCGCTGTTCTGGCTCTTGCCGATCCCGCTCGCGGCTTGCGCGGCGTCTCGCGCGTCGGAACCGGTGGCCGTCGTCGCGCCCGCCGCGGCTTCCGCACAGGTCGGCGAGGCCCCCGTCAGCCCGGCGCCCGACCACGCCGTCGCGCGTTCCGCCGTGCAAGAGGTGGTGTCGCAGGGCCTCGGGATGTTCCTGCGCCGCGTCGACGTCGACGGTCATCCGGTGTTCGTCGCGGGGAAATTTCACGGCTTTCGCATCGCCGGGCTCCGTGACGCGCAGTTCTGGAGCGGAGTCGACCTGAAGCCGGGGGACGTCGTCACGACGGTCAACGGCTTTCCGATCGAGCGCCCCGAGCAAGCGCAGACAGCCTTCGATTCGCTCGAAGTGGCGAGCGAGTTGCGCGTCGCCGTCGAGCGCGGCGGTCAGCCCCGCGAGCTCGTCTACACGATCATCGATCGCTAGAGCGAGATTGGCCGCAGAGGGCGCAGAGCAGAGATTGGGTCGAACGCTGGCGACCTGCGCGGCGGATCCGATCTGCGTTATGGCGCTCCAGCGCGCGCAAAACCCTCTGTCCTCTGCGCTCTCTGCAGCCAATCTCGCTCTCTCGCCTAAATGAGCAGCCGTGGCTCTAGAAGCGCACGACGACGGCGCCTTCGCCACCGATCGCCAGGGCGGTCGGGTCGAGGCACGCGGGGTCGAGGCCGGCGGCGATGAGGGCGTCGAGCGCCGATCGCACGCGGAGCTGCTCGACATCGGTCGGCGAGCGATGGATGGGCGCGGCGCATGCGGCCAGCCAGAGGTGTCCTCCCTCGCGGTCGATGCGTAGGACCGTCTGGAGGGCCGCGTGGTCGGCGGCGGCAAAGCACCGAGCGCGCGTGACGACCGCTTCCGAGAGCGGCACGCACTCGACCGGACGGCCCGTCCAGGTGTCGACGAAGCCGCCGTCGGCCCGGACCTGAAGGCGCCCCACGGCGGCGGGTTCGCCCGCGCCGCGAGCCTCGGCGGCCTTCGCCGGGCCGCTCGCGTCGGCAGGCCACGGCAACGCGCGCAGCCTCTCGCGCGCCTGGAACGCGTCCGCGGGCCGCGCGTCGGGTATGGGCGCCAGCAAGCTCGCGACGATCCGGTCGAGATCGGAAGAGCACACGTCTGAACTCC
>CALFNG010000216.1 GCA_937902985.1 uncultured Myxococcales bacterium | reverse complement strand
ACCTCGTATGCGCGCTTCGTCGAGCAGCGGCTCCGTGCGCGCATGCCGCGAGGCGCTGTCGACGTGGCCGCCTACCTCGCGTCGCGCTCGCAGCTGCCTCTCGACGTGTGTGAGCGCCTGTTCCAGCGCGCGACCGCCGGAGCGCGCGGCACCGAAGCCGCGCCCGCACAGGCCGGCACCGAGAAGCCGAGGCGAGGCGAGAAGCAGACTCGCGCCGACGACCTGGTGATACTCAAGGAGCTGAGCGCGGCCTATGCGGCGGCGACGGCCCAGGACCCCTGAGACCCGATGGACCCCATTTCATTTCAGGAGACGTTCGCCAGCATGAAGTCGCAGATCGCGCGGGTCATGGTCGGGCAAGAGCCGCTCGTCGAGGGCGTCGTCGTGGCGCTCCTCGCGAAGGGGCACGTGCTCATCGAGGGCGCGCCGGGGCTGGGCAAGACGCTCGTCGCGCGGTCTCTCGGCGTCGTGAGCGGCGCGGCCTTCAAGCGCATCCAGTTCACGCCCGACCTCATGCCGAGCGACATCACCGGCTCGAGCGTCTACAGCCGCGACGCGGGCACGTTCACGTTCGTTCCCGGCCCGATCTTCGCGCACCTGATCCTCGCCGACGAGATCAACCGCGCCCCGGCCAAGACGCAGAGCGCGCTCCTCGAGGCGATGCAAGACCATCAAGTGACCGTCGACGGCACGTCCCGACCGCTCCCCGCGCCCTTCGCCGTGATCGCGACCCAGAACCCGATCGAATCGCAGGGCACGTACCCGCTCCCCGAGGCGCAGCTCGATCGCTTCCTCTTCAAGCTCATCGTGGGCGATCCGTCCCCGGACGTGGAGCGCACGATTGTCCGGCACCACGCCGACGGGTTCGATCCGACCGACCTCGGCCGACTCGAAGCGGTCGTCTCGCCCGACGCCATCGTCGCCATGCAGCGCCACGCGCAGGGCGTCGGCGTCGACGACGCCGTCATCGGGTACATCGTCGAGCTCGTGCGCCGGACGCGCGAAGACCGCGCGATCGAGCTCGGCGCGAGCCCTCGCGCCAGCATCGCGCTGCTCAAGGCCGCCCAGGTCATCGCCGCGAGCGAGGGCCGCGCCTTCGTGACGCCCGACGACGTCAAGCCGATGGTGGCGCCCGTCCTCCGGCATCGCGTCATGCTCCACGCCGACGCGCAGCTACAGGGGGTCACGGCCGACGAGCGGATCGAAGACATCCTTCGCGCGGTCCCGGTGCCGCGGCTCGCTGCGTGAGCGGCGCCAGCCAAAGGGCGGTCGTGACCGGCGGGCGACGCTCGTCGTGGCTCCTGCCCACGCGCCGACTGGCGTTCGTGCTGCTGGCCTCCGTCGGCCTCGCCGTCTGGGGTGGGTTCGCGCCCGGCCCGAGGCTCGTGCTCTTCGCGATCGATGGAGCTCTCGCGCTCGCCGTGGTCGTCGACGCCCTCTTCGCGCTCGGTCCGCGGGTGGAGCTCGATCGCCAGGTCGCCGGGATCTTCTCGGTCGGCCGGCCCAACCTGGTGACCCTGCACGTGCGCAGCCGCACCTGGCGACGCCTGACCGCGATCGTCGCCGACGATCCGCTCGACGGGTGCGTGGCGACCGGGAACCCGGTGTCGATCGGGATCGCACCCGGCGGGTCGACGACCGTTCGCTACGAGCTCGTCCCGTCGCACCGCGGTCCGCGTGCGCTCGGGGGCGTGACCATTCGATACCCGTCGCCCCTCGGGCTCGTGGCGAGGCAAGACCGCGTGCTGCTCCCCAGCACGGTCGACGTCTATCCTGACGTCCACGCCGCGCGCGCTCTCGAACTCCTTCGCCGTCAAGGGCGCGACGGCGCGCGCACCGGATCGCTCCGCGTGCGAGGCGGAGACACGGAGTTCGAGCGATTGCGGCCCTACCAGCGGGGGGACGAGGTGCGCCACGTCGACTGGCGGGCGAGCGCCCGGCGAGACGACCTCACCGTCCGCCAGTTCCAGACCGAGTCGAACCAGAACATCGTCTTCGCTCTCGACGTCGGCCGGGGAATGCGCGGCGAGACGCATGGCGAGACCCGTGGGCTCGACGCGCTCACGGCCCTCGACCATGCCCTGAACGCCGCGCTCCTGACCGCCGACGTCGCGCTCCGCGGTGGCGATCGGGCCGGGCTCCTGGTCTTCGACGACGCGCCGCGGAGCTTCGTCGCGCCCGCGATGGGTCGCTCCGCGGGCCGCCGTCTGACGCGCGCGGTGTACGCGCTCGAGGCGGGATTCGCGGCGACCGACTACCGCTCCGCCGTCACCTACTTCCGTTCGCAAGTCCGCGCGCGCTCGCTCCTCGTTCTGTTCACGAATCTGCTCGACCGGCGCTCGGCCTCCGAGCTGGCGGCTTCGGTCCGAGGGCTCATGCCGCAGCACGTGCCGCTGTGCGTCCTCATGCGCGACACCGAGGTCGAGGCGATGGCGGTACGACCCGCGTCCGGCGCCGAAGGCCTCTACGTCCGGGCGGCCGCCGCGGAGACGCTCGCGTGGCGTGATTCGCTCATTCGCGGACTCCGCCGCTCGGGCGCGCTGGTCCTCGACACCAAGCCGAACGAGCTGACGCCCGAGCTCGTTCGCACGTATCTCGAGGTAAAGACCCGGCGGTTGCTGTAGCGAGTCGCTTTTCGCCTCAGTGATGATCGTGGTCGTGATCATGGTCATGGTCATGGTCATGGTCATGGTCGTGGTCGTGGTCGTGGTCGTGGTCATGATCGTGGCCATGGTCGTGCTCGTGGTCGTGCTCGTGGGCCGGCTCGACGTAGACGGATCGCTCGCGCGCCACGCATCCGGCGGCGACGGAACCGAGCGGGACGACGAGAACCGCGACGCGGAGCGCGACCACTCCCGCGCTGAGAAGCTTGCTCATCGCCTTGCCTTCAGCAATCGACGTGCCATGGCTTGACACCACGTCGGTGCCGCGCGCCATGTCCGATTCGGAGGAGGGCGCAAACCTGAGCGCGGGCAGGTCGTGACCGCCTGTCTTGGCGCAGGCACTCGCGGCCAGAGCGACGACCATCGAAGAATCGCGTGGCGTCGCAATGCCGCCGTCATCGCCGTCGTTCCGCTTGCGCTGCTCGTCCTGGGCTGCTCGGGAAACGGCTTCGGAACCGTGTCCGATGACCCGAACCCGAACGGAAGCGCTTCCGGGGGCGCGTCGAGCAGCGGCGCCACCGGCTCGACGGATCCGGGCGCGGGGAGCGATCCGGGCAATGACGCGTCCGGCAGCGACACCGACACCGGAGCGCCCGGCTCGACCGGCGACGACGGGAGCCCAGGTGCTCTTCGAGATCGCGCAAGAACGCCTTCTGGGCGCGGAGGTCGTCTTCGGTCAGGGTGGCGAGCCCCTCCCAATAGGCCGCCGTGCACGCCATGAGCAGCATGTATTTCATGAATGAGTGGCGAACCCGCAGATCGTCGTGAAGGAGTGAGACGGGCGCGACGCCGGCCGCCAGCGACTGCGTGGATGCTGCTGCTCGCGCTCCCGGGCGTGCGATCTTTTTTCGGATCGCATGTCGATTTCGGGGCCTCTCGTTCGTCGTCTCAGTAGAGGCCCGCCCAGAGCGGACCGAGCGACTCACTCGAACCGCCCCCGAACCGCAGCCAAGGGAATACCATGACGGCCCACGCAGTCACCCGGACACCAGACGCCATGACCGACAAGACGACGACCTTCGCCCGATACGTCCCGACCGTTGCGCGAATCCTGCTCGGCCTCGGCTTCCTGGCCTCGGGTGTCTCCGGGCTTCTCATGGCCGCGGGCGTCTTTCCCATGCCGCAGCCGGCCAGGCCCCCGCCCGAGAACGCGATGGCCTTCATGATGGGCCTGATGAAGAGCGGCTACCTGTTCCCGCTCATCAAGGGAACCGAGACGGTCGGGGGGGCGTTGCTCGTGGCGAATCGCTTCGTGCCCCTCGCCCTCGCGATCCTCGCGCCCGTGCTCGTCAACATCCTCGCGTTCCACGCCTTCCTCGGGCCGTCCGGGATCGTGCCCGGTCTCGTTCTCTTTCTCCTCGAGGTCTATGTGGCCTGGTCGTACCGCGACGCGTTCCGGCCGATGCTCGCGTCGCGCGCGAAGGCGAGCGCACCGTGACCTGCGTGTCGGCCTGCCCGAGCGCGATGCCGCGAGTCCATCCGATGGCCACGTCGGCCCGGTCCACCGCCCTCACCTGCGGCGCGTGCGAGAAGCGTTACGACGCCGAGTCCTGGCCGCGGCTCGATCTCGTCGAGCGCCTCGAACCCCACGAAGTGCGTCGCTTCGCCACCATCTGGCCCGAGGGGCTGTGCGTCGAGGTGCGTCGGTGCGCCCGCTGCAGCCAGTCGATCGCCGCCAAGAGACCGGCCCCGCTGCGCTAGCTCCTCAGGGCGCGTCGCGAAAGAACCGACGCAAGGCTTCGGCCACGTCCAGCGGGCGGCCGGTATCGTCGGCGGCGAGGTGTCCGATCCCCGCGAACTCGACTCGCCTTGCCTTCGGCAACCGGCGCGCGAGCTCGTCGAGCGCAACGCGAAGGGCCCGCGCGCTGCGCTCGCCGCCGAGGAGCAGCACGTCGGCGCGAATCGTTCCGACGCCTGCGAGCGCTCCCTCCGACTCGCGCGCCAGCTCGGCGTCGAAGCGGAGCGTCGGGATGAGGTCCCGGAGCGAGACATCGCCCTTCGCGCGCGCAGACAGGCGCAAGGCCAGGCGAACCAGGGGGACCAGCACCCAGCGTGGGACGTGCGTGAGCGGCGAGGCGTCACCCGTCCCTCGGACCACGGTGACCATCGCGGCCGCGAGGTCGCCGCCGTCGAGCTCGCGCAGATATCGCGAGACCCAGGTCGTCGGATCGGACGCTTTGGTCTTCAGCGGCGGCTCGTAGAGGGCGAGCTTGTCGATCCCGGAGAGCCTGCGTCCCGCGTGGAGAGCGATCAACGCGCCCGAGCTCAAGCCGAACACGCAGCGGGCGCCGGTCTCGCGAAGGAGCGCCTCGAGATCTGCGCACTCCGCGTCGAGACCGTAGGCCGGGCCGAAGGGACCGCTCCCTCCGCGGCCGCGACGGTTCGGCACGAAGACCGTGAACGAGTCGGTGGACGAGTCGGCGAGCGCTCGGGCGAGCTTCGTGAAGTTTTGCGCGGCTTGCATCGCGCCGTGGAGCAACACGACGCTGGGACCCGAGCCCGACACACGATAGCGGATCGTCGTTCCGTCGGCAGAGGCGATCGATGCGGTCTGGTAGGGCATGGAGGGTCGGGCTCGCGCGAGGGCGCGCGAGCGAAGGCTCGCACGGACGCCGGTCGTCGTGGATGGTTGCTCACATTTCTGTAGAGTGCCTGGCTATGCGATACCGACAGTTGGGTGTGACCGGCACGCAGGTCTCGGTGCTCTGCCTCGGCGCGATGACGTTCGGCGAAGCCGACGCGAAGTCGATGATGCACAAGGTCGGCTCCGACGAGAAAGAGAGCTTCGCCGTGCTCGACCGGGCGCTCGAAGCCGGCATCAACTTCGTCGACACGGCCGACGTGTACGGCCAGGACGGTCTCTCCGAGCGCGTGCTCGGCGCCTGGCTCGCTGCGCGCAAGGTTCGCGATCAGGTCGTCGTCGCGACGAAGGGACGCTTTCGCATGGCACCGGGTCCGAACGGCACCGGGGCCTCGCGGATGCGAATTCTGCGAGCCATCGACGCCAGCCTGAAGAGGCTCGGCACCGACCGGATCGACCTCTACCAGATTCACATGCAGGATCGCCGGACTCCGGAAGAAGAGCTCGTTCGCGCCCTCGACGACGCGGTGCGCGCCGGCAAGATCGTCTACTTCGGCGCGTCGAACTACGCGGCGTATCGCCTCATGGAATCGCTCTGGGTGGCCGACAAGCGCGGACTCGATCGCTTCGTGACGCTCCAGGCGCACTACAACCTCGCGACGCGCGCTCTCGAGCGCGAGCACGTACCGCTCTGCACCAAGTTCGGCCTCGGCATCTTGCCCTGGTCGCCGCTCGCCTCGGGGCTCTTGACGGGCAAGTACCGCCGCGGCCAGGCGGCGCCAGAGGGTTCGCGCCTCGCTCAGTGGAAGGAGCGCTACAAGACCTTCGATACGCCGCGCAACTGGGGCATCGTCGAGGCGCTCGACGGCGTCGCCAGAGATCTCGGCAAGTCGTCGAGCCAGGTCGCGCTCGCGTGGCTCCTCGCGCGTCCGGTCGTCTCGTCGGTCATCTTCGGCGCTCGCACGGTGGCGCAGCTCGACGACAACCTCGGCGCCGGGGATCTCGAGCTCCCGGCCGAGGCCGTCGCTCGCCTCGACGCCGCGAGCGCTCCCGAGCTCGGGTACCCGTACGACTTCATCAAGGACGTCGACGGCGCCTGGTAATTCGGCCTCGCCTAGCTCGCCGGTATGGCGTGTGCAAGTGCGTCAATCCGGACGGTCATTGTGAAGTCGACGAGCAAATCGCTGCTGTTTCCTAGTGGCATCCTGCAGCGTGGGGCATCCGCGCGCGATCGTGGCTCGACGTCATCGTCGGCGACGAGCTGGGTGAGCCGTGGAAAGGCGCCCGTCGATGACGACGACGATCCCGGGGACGAGAAGACGCTCCCGTTCATCGAAGCGCTCGTCGGGCCGGTGAACCCTCTGGTGCCGCCCTTCGGACCCGGAGACGTGATCGCCAACAAGTACCGGGTCGAGGAGGTGCTCGGCTGCGGCGGAATGGCCTGGGTGCTTCGCGCGACGCACGTTCAGCTAAACCAGAAGGTCGCGCTCAAATTCTTGAGGTTCGCCGCGACGCACGACGCGGTCGCGCGCTTCTTTCAGGAGGGTCGAGCGGCCGCGCGGGTCTCGAGCGACGCCGTCACGCGCATCCTCGACGTCGACACGCTGCCCGACGGCCAGCCGTTCCTCGTGATGGAATACCTCGACGGGCGCGATCTCGAGAAGGTCGTCGGCGATCCCGGCTGGATCCCCGTGACGACAGCGATCGACTTCACCATCCAGGCGTGCGAAGGGCTGGCCGAGGTCCACGCCGCGGGCATCGTGCATCGCGACCTCAAGCCGGCGAACCTGTTTCTCACGCGCAAGCGCAACGGCTCGATTCGCATGAAGCTGCTCGACTTCGGGATATCGAAGTTCGCGGCCGGCGTCGCGCCCCTGGGCAAGGAGAGCCCGGTGACGAGCACGCAGGCGCTCATGGGCTCCCCCGTCTACATGGCGCCCGAGCAGATGCGCTCGTCGAAGAACGTCGACGCGCGCGCCGACATCTGGTCGCTGGGAGTGATCCTCTACGAGCTCCTGTCGGGCGGGCGCTCCCCGTTCCAGGGCGAGACCTTGCCTGAGGTGTGCACGCGGGTCATGCGCGAGCAGCCCGAACCCCTCGAGGCGATCCGCACCGATTTGCCCGACGAGCTGCACGCGGTCGTGTCCCGGTGTCTCGAGAAGGACCCGTCCCGTCGATTCACCAGCGCCGCCAGCCTCGCGCTCGCGCTCGCGCCCTTTGCCTCGAGCGATGGGCAGCTGCTCGCACGGCGCATGCAACGTCGGGCGTCCTCGCCGCCGAGTCCCCGCAAGACGCCGCCCGAGTCCAGCTTCGCCGTGCCGGCGGCGAGCGCGCGCGTGCCCACCTGGACGGCCCCGGCAGCGCAGCCCACGCCCACGCCGCGGCTCGCTCTCGCCAAGGCGCCGTGGTCACCATCGACCCTCGCATCAAATCCGCCGGCGTCCGTTCCAGCGCCGGTTCTACCGCTCGGCTCGAGGAACGCATGGGTCGCGGTCGCGCTGTCGGCCGTCCTCGTCGGGGTCTCGGCGGCGTCGTTCGCCGCGGGCGTTCGCATGTCGCTCCCCACCCCAGCGCCGTCCATGCCGTCCGCCTCACCGCCGCCGCACGTCTCGATGGGCATGACGAACCTCATGCCCGGCTCGGCGGCCAGCGCGCGCCTCCCTCCGCCGGCCGTGCTCGTCGAACTGCCCGAGCCGACGGAGCGCGTATATGCGCCCGAAGAGCTGCCGCTCGCTCGGCCCAACTCGAAGGGCCGGCGCCCGTAGCCTCGCCCAGCGTCGCGGCTCGGAGCGTTCGTCGGCCCTCGAACGAGGGGTGACGGGGCCACCGGGAATTCGGGCTGCGATCGCCCGACGGGTCCGGGCGGCTTCCGCTCCGCCGCGAGACGGCGGAGCGCGATGATTCCCGTTCACGGCGTCGGCAGCGGCAGACCCGGGACGAAGACCGGCTGATCGAGGCAGGAGATCTTCGCGACGTTCGGTCCGGGAGGTCCCACTTCGCCGGCCGTGTTCGGGAAGTTGTCACGCCGGGTGGTGTCGCTCTGCGTGATGCAGAGCTTGTTGCCGACGAGGAAGGGACTCGTCGGGAACTCGAGCGGTCCGCCGTTGCGGAGCCTCGTCGTCGCGTCGGGCGGGTTGCGGACGATCTCCTGGACCCGGCCTTCTCGCGTCACGAGCACCATCGCGTTGCGCTCGTTGGCTGCGCCCCAGATGTCGCCCCGCTGATCGAGGATGATGCCGTCGAGCCCTTCGAGCAGCGCGTGCTGAACGAAGATGTTCTTCAGGCACAGCGTGTCGGGCGTGAACGTGGTGTCGCAGCCGACCTGGCTGCGGAGGTTGCCGTCGTGATCGAAGGTCGCCTCCCAGATGGCGCCGCGCGCCGTGTCCGCGATGAAGAGGTTTCCCACGAGGTCGAACGCCAGGCCGTTCGCCACGATGGGGACCGTGCCCGCCGTGTTCCCGGCCACCCGCGTCGAATCGGTGACGACCAGCGTCCCGGGGGGCAACGCTCTCACGTCACGGCCCACACCGCCGGTCAACGTGGGAACGCCGCCGTCCGGGGTGGTTGCGATGGCGTTGACGAGGTTGGCCATGGGCGGCACGCGGAACTCCTCCGTCACGGTGCCAGCGGGTGTGACCTTCCAGATTCGACCCTGCCCGGTGGTGCCGTCCGCCGCCCAGAGGTTGCCCTTGCGGTCGAACGCGATCCCGTTCACCCCGGGGACGCCCGAGGCGAACAGCGTCGCCGTGGGCGGCGTGGCCGCGTTGGGCGTCAATCGATAGATCCGGTCGCCGATGGTTCCGTTGGTCTCGGTGGAGCCGTCGGCCACGAAAAGGTCGCCGGTCTTGTCGAACGCGACGCCGTTCGGGCTGCACGGTGGCGGGAGATCGCCCACCACCACCGCCGCCCCTCCTCCCGTGCTGGGGACGCGCCAGACCGGGCAAGGGTTGCCCTGCCTGCCGGACGCGTACAGGTTCCCGGCGCGGTCGGCGGCGAGCCCCTCGACGACCAGGGGCGCCTTGAACACGGTCGTGAACGTGGGCGTTTCGCTCATGGGAAACGAAATCAGGTCCGACTCCGAAGAGGCGACAGATTCCGTCTGATCGTGCGAACAACCGAGGGCGCCGATGCCCGCGACTCCTACGACGACCATCGACCAGCAGATTCCTCTCGGAAGTTGCATGCCTTGCCTCCTTGGTGAGTTGCTGCATCCCTGACCATCGAGCCTGGGACGCGTTCAAGCGCGCGCGTAGCGCGCCAATCCGGCAGCGTTTTCATCTTGAGTCAGTTCTCCGGATGAGTCTAGCGAATGCGCGCCGCCGAGCGAGAAAGGCGCGGGGCTGCGCGAGAAAGGGGCCGACGCGCTTACGTTGTCCGATGACGCGCTGTTCTCGCTCCGCCCTTCACATGGCCAGGGTGATGGCCAGGGTGATGGCCAGGGTGATGGCCAGGGTGATGGCCAGGTGTTGCCCAGGTGATGCCCCAGGTCATGGCCAGGTCATGCCCAGGTCACGCCCACGTCATGGCTACGTGATGGCCACATCATGCGCCTCGCCCGCCTCCGCTACGCCACCCACGCCCCCCAAACCTGCGTGGATAGCGCCCGCGTTGCGTCGCCTTCTCGACTTTTGTTGCTCGCGGAGCGGGCGACGGCTCAGCCACGCGCCTGCCAATCGCGCCGTGGTCATGCCTCGCGATCGCGCGGCCGGCGCGACGTAGCCACGCGTAGCGACGCCCCCTACCTGATTTCCGAAGGATGGGCTTCCGAAATATGGCTTCGGCGCAAGCTCCGAGTTGGCAAGTCGCCCTCAGGAATCAGGCACAGTCTCTTGTTCGCCGCCCGGAGACCCTGCTACCGTCCCCCGAGAGCTTTCGCCCATGTCGGCCGTCACACTTGGCCCGTTTCACCCCGGCGGTTCCGGCGGTTCTAGCGGGCGATATTACCCTATCGCGCAGCTTGGCCGCGGCGGCATGTCCGAGGTGTATCTGGCCATTTCGCGCGGGCCTGCGGGCTTCAACAAGCTCGTCGTCATCAAGCGGCTCCTCTCGGGTCTCGTCGCCGAGGCTCACTTTCTCGACATGTTCCTCGACGAAGCGCGTCTCGCGGCGCGCCTCAATCACCCGAACATCGTTCAGACCAACGAAGTTGGGTTCGCGGACGACAAGTACTTCATCGCGATGGAGTATCTCGACGGGCAGCCGCTCCTCAAGATCGTGCAGCGGTTCTTGCCCCAGCCCTTGCCCATTCACGTGGCGCTGAGCATCGCGGCCAACGTCTGCGCCGGGCTTCACTACGCGCACACGCTCGCCGACTTCGGCGGCGCGGCCCTCGGCATCGTTCACCGAGACGTGAGCCCGCACAATATTTTCCTCACCTACGCGGGCCAGGTCAAGATCGTGGACTTCGGCATCGCGAAGGCCACGAGCCGCACCACGGAAACGGAGACCGGGATCTTGAAAGGCAAGATCGCATACATGTCTCCCGAGCACATCGGCGGCGTCGAGCTCGACGGGCGCTCCGACATATTTTCGTTGGGAGTGGTCCTTTACGAGGCGCTGACCGGCCAGCGGATGTGGGGGACCCCCACGCGCGACGTCAACATCGTCAAGCGGCTGGTCACGGGCGACGTGCCCGCTTCGCCAAAGTCGATCCTCCCCGGCCTCCCCGAAGACATCGATCGCATCTGCAAGCGCGCGCTCGCCGTCGACCGTGACAACCGCTACACGTCAGCGCTCGAGATGCAGAAGGACCTCGAGGCGAGCATCGCTCGCTTGCCCGAGCGGGCCTCCGAGCGAGACATCGGCGACTTGATCTCCGCGCTCTTCGAGCAAGACCGACAGGCCATCTCGGCCATCATCGAAAAGCAGCTCGCGCTCCTCGACGCCACGTCGAGTGAAGAGTTTGCGTTGCATTCGTTGCCGGCGCTTCATGTCGCGGCGGGCGTCATGTCCATGACCCCGGCCAGGGACGCACCGGCGGGCCCCGCGCGAGGGTCGAAGTGGTCCTGGCGAGATTCCTCGATGCATCGCCGACGAACAACCCTGGTGCTGGCGGCGATCTTCGGTGTGCTCGCCACCATCGCCGTCTGGGGCATGTCGCAAAGCGGTTCGGAGCGGCCCGGCGCATCGGCCGCGAGCAAGCCGCCGAGCGCCGCGGTCGACCTGCCCCCGGAGACGGCGAAGGTTCCTGCCTCCGCCCTCGCGGACACGCCCAAACCAGACTCCACGGCAGACGCGACTCCCTCGCAGAGCGCGCGAATTCCGCAACCTTCCGCGCTTACTCCTCCACCCCGACGTGGTCCTGCCTATGCTTCCCCTCGATCGATCCCCGTCAACGAAGCGCCCCTGCCGCCCCCACCCCAGACGGTCAGCCCTCCCAGGGCGGCGCCCGCTCCAACCTTCGGACCCCTCGATGACCGCCGCTGAGCGAGATGGATCAGGGGCCGCCGTCGCCGCTCATCGGCGGATGCGTGGGGTGCGGCGCCACCTGATGCTCGGCGTGCTCGGCAGCCTCGCGTCCCTCGCGCCCTTTGCACCCTCGGTCGCCTGCGCCGACGACGTGGGCGCGCGCAACCTCGCCGAGCAGATGTTCTCTGACGGCAAGAAGCTCATGGCCGAAGGCAAGTTCGACGAGGCCTGCCCCAAGCTCGCCGAGAGCCAGCGGCTCGACCCCGGTGGCGGAACGATCCTGAACCTGGCCGTGTGCCACGAGAATCAGGGCCACTTTGCCTCGGCCTGGTCGGAGTTCAAAGAGGCCCTCGGCCTCGCGCGGACCGACGGGCGACGCGACCGCGAGCAGCTCGCTCAAGAGCACCTGGCGCAGGTCGAACCGAGGGTCTCGCACCTGACGTTCGCGGTGGAACCGAACGCGTCGGTCGCGGGCTTCACGATCAAGCTCGACGGCCAGGCGATTGGCCAGGCGGCGTGGAGCAGCGCGCTGCCGGTCGATCCCGGCGCGCACGACGTCGTCGCGAGCGCCCCGGGAAAACTCGACCAGCACGTGGCGGTGCAGGTCGCCGGCCTCGCCGACTCCAAGACCGTCACGATCCGCGCGCTCGACGACGCCCCCGCGCAACCCAGCGCTCTCCCCGATTCGGTCCCCGAACCGAACAGCACCGAGGGTTCGCCGGGGAAGCGCGTGGCCGGGTTCGTCGTGGGCGGCGCGGGGCTCGTGGCGGTCGGCGTGGGCGCGGTCTTCGGGGTCGAAGCCCTGCAGAAGCGACACGACAGCGACGCGACGTGCAGCGGCAATACCTGCACGACTCCCGACGGAGTGAGCCTGAACGACGACGCCAAGCGATTCGCCAATTTCGCAGACGTCGGCATCGGAGTCGGTATCGTCGGGCTCGTGGTCGGCACCTATCTCGTCGTGACCGGCGCCAGATCGAAGCCCGTGCCCGCGTCGACGGCGGGCCGCGTGAAGGTGTTGCCCGTGGTCGGCCTGGGAACGTCGAGCCTCGAACTGTCGGGTACCTGGTGAGCGGGGGCAGCATGAAACGCGCGGGAACCGTGAGCGGCGTGACGCTGACGTTGACGTTGACCGCCGCCGCGGTCGGCATGACGCTGGGCGCATGCCAGCTCGTTGGCGACATCACCGACCGCTCTCTGGAATCGCCAGGCGGCGACGACGGCGCGACGCTCACCGATTCACGGGCCCCCGGCGTTGACGGCACGGTGGAGAAAGACGGCGCGCCAGGGAGTCGCCCCGACGCCAACGCATCCAGCGACGCCGCGATCGACGGCGGCAACGACGCCACGGCTCCGGAGTGCCTCACGAACGCGCAATGCACGGCCCGGGCGTCGGCCGAGGCCACGGAAGCCGGCTCGGTCGCCGCAACGGGCGACGCGGCGTTCAACGGCATTCTCGACGGCGGGGTCGTTCCGGCCGTGTGCGTGCAGTCCATCGGCAAGTGCGCTCCCCTGCTCACGCCGGACTGCCGCGCGCTCTACGGCGACTACACGAACGACAACTCGATCCTGGTCGGGACGATCTTCAACACCACCGGCTCGCTCGCGGGGGCGAACATTCCAAGGCAGCAAGCGGCGCTCCTCGCGGCTCAGGAGATCAACTCCAGCGTATCGGGCGGCGGCATCCCCGGGGTCGACGGCGGGCCGGTGCGTCCGCTCCTCGTCGTCGAGTGCGACCCGACGGCAAACACCATTCGCACGGCCACCCACCTGGCCGGCGACCTTCACGTCGCCGCGGTGGTGGGCCCCAACGTCGCCGAAGACATCCTCAACATCACCCAGCAGGTCTCGGCGAGCGCCGGCATGTTGATGATGTCTCCCACGGTGCCGATCGACCCGGTCACGGATCTCAAGGACAACGGCCTCACGTGGCGCGACATCCCGTCGGACAGCCAGCGCGCTCCACTTTATGGCGACCAGATCGGCGCCCTCGTCACGCAGCTGACGGGCCTCGGCCGCTCCAACCTCAAGCTCGGCGTCATCGTCCGGAACGACGCGCTCGGGAGCAGCGCGCTCCACGCCATCAGCAGCGTCGCCTTCGGCTCGAATCTGACGGTCGGCTCCCCCGGGGCCAACGTCACGATCGACGAGTACGCCTTGAGCGACACGGCAGCGCAGGCGGCCATCGCGACGAAGTACGCGGCGAGCGTTCCCGATATCATCTTCGTCATCGCTCAAGAGGCCGTGGCCAGCATCGTCATTCCGCTCGAGCAACAGCTGATGACCGCGGGCACGCCCGCCAACAAGAGGCCGTATTACATCGCCACGGACACGGCCAAGACCACCGGCTGGCTCTCGTTGCCGACCGGAGTGGCCAGCGACTTCCGGTCGCGGGTGCGAGGCGTCGGCGTGACCCCGGACTCGGCGTCGGTCACCGTCTTCGACGCGTTCAACGCGGCATACAAGGGGGCCTACTCGACGAACCCCGGGACCGCGGGCATGGGTCCGGCCTACGACGCGATGTACTCGGTCGCCTACGCCATCGCGGCCGGCGGCGGCGCGCCGGTCACGGGGGCGAGCGTGGCGCAAGGGCTCAGCCAGCTCGACTACGGCTCGTCGTTCCCGGTCGGCTCCAACATGGCCGGCGCCGCCTTCCAGACGCTCGCCACCGCCGGACACATCTCGCTCCAGGGAACGTTCACGGTGATGCACTGGGACAGCAAGGGCGACATGGTCGGCGGCACGCTTCAGGTCTGGTGCGTCTCGGCGGGAACCCCGGCGGCGTTCGCGGCGTCCGGGAGGAACCTCGACCTGACGTCGGGAATGATCTCGGGCACCTACACGGCGTGCCAATAAGCTCGTGAGCGCTACGCTGGCGGGCGATGCCGAGCCACGCCCGCTTCACCGTCGACGCTGACGTCACGCCTCGGTTCACGGCGTGCTATCTGCGGATCGCGGGCGACGAGTGCGCGTTCGTCGAAGCGCACACCTCGCACGCTTTGCCGAGGCTTCTCGCCGCGCTCGCCGCAAACGGGATGCGCCCCGAGCAGGTGCGCTGGATCGTGATCACGCACGCGCACCTCGATCACGCCGCGGGCGCGAGCGCGCTCATGGCGGCCTGCCCGAACGCCGTCTTGCTCGCGCACCCGCGCGCGGCGCGCCACATGGTGCACCCCGAGAAGCTCGTCGCCAGCGCGACGGCCGTGTACGGCGAAGCGCGCTTTCGGGCGCTCTACGGCGCGATCGAGCCCATCCCCCAAGCGCGCGTGCGCGCCCTGGCCGACGGCGAGGGCTTCGCGCTCGGAGACGCGACGCTCACGGTCTTTCACACGGCCGGACACGCGAATCACCACTTCGTCGTCGACGATCCCGCGCTCGATACCGTCTACACCGGCGACACCTTCG
>CALFNG010000215.1 GCA_937902985.1 uncultured Myxococcales bacterium | reverse complement strand
TTGCGTACTCGTGAGCGGTTGCATTGCAGGTCGCCCGTGCGGCGCCGACGGATCGACCTACGGGGAGCATCCAACGCCGGCGTCGCTCCTCGCGCTCCCCAACGTGCGCGCCATCGCCTTCTGCCCCGAAGATTTTGCGTTTGGCACGCCGAGGGCGACTCCCGATATCCATGGAGGGGATGGCTTCGATGTACTCGAGGGCCGCGCTCGCGTCCTGACGGACGACGGCGAGGACTGGACCGACGGGATGGTGCGGGCCGCCGGCGCGATGCTCGAACTGGCTCGTCAGCACGAGGTGCGGCTCGCGCTGCTCATGGACATCAGCGCGGCGTGCGGCTCGCAAGTGATCTACGATGGCCGTCGGCGGCTGAAGATGTATCGCGCGGGCGCCGGCGTAGCGGCGGCCGTGCTCATTCGCGGCGGCCTGTCGGTCGTCAGCCAGCGCGACTTCAAGACGCTCCGCATGCTGTTCGCTCGTCTCGGACGGCCCGACCTGGCACCGCCGGAAACGATCGATCACCACGAGACCGCCTGGTACCGCGACTACTTCCGCGGCAGCTGACGTGCAACGGGTGGGGTCTCAGATGCGAAGAATCATGCCCCTGCGATCCGGCGTTGCGCCGACTCGTCCGCAAGCGCGAAGGCCTCGCGGACGATCGCCCCCACTCGCGCCCCGGCCGCGTGCTTCGGCTCACGCAGCGTGATGTAGCGAAGATCCTTGCCGGTCCCTTCGAGGATTCCTTGCGGGTCGCCGAGCTCGCGGCCGCGCGCGAAGAACATCGACGCATGCTTGGTGAAGGTGCCGATGGTCACCACGACCTCGCCATGAGCCACGTAGCGGAAGAGTTTCCACATCATGCTCGGCGAGCTGGGCTTGCGGCTGTGGCAGGCCACCTCCTCCGCCTCGGGCGCGACCGCGCGCACCGTCTCTCGCGCCCTCTCCACGATGGCCTTCGTCGCCGCCGGAGTGCCGGCGAGGGGTTCGGCGATAGGGGCTCTGGGTCTCGGCATTGGGGACCTCGCTCCTGCAGCTGTCGTAGACCGGATCGATGCCCCGAGGAAGCAGGGAGCCAGTTCGCGTCTCGTACTCGCGGAGATCGTGCGTCGAGGGCCCAATGGACTCTCCCTGTTGCGGGCTCCCTCGGCGGTTCAGTGGGCCGGGCTCGCCGCGGCCCCGGTCACGACGATGAGGTCCAGGCCTTGCGCCGCGCCCTTGGGGTCACCGGGAGGGCTCGGCGTCGCATGGACCCAGGCGCCGGAGACGGGCCTACGAGGTGAAGCGGCTCGCGCTCTGGTGCGGTTACTGGCGGCTCTGGTCCGGAAGGTCGTCGACAGGGGCAGCCGTGGGATGGGGCGCCGCCGTTCCCACGGGGACCGCGGATCGCGGCTGGGGCTTGTGCTTCTGAGGGATTCGCGGCCGCGGCTCTCCGGAGCCTTCCGGGGGGGCCTGGGCGGACCCGGCGTCCGGCGCAAGGGTCGTCGGCGACGCCGGTGCTGGTACCGGTGCTGGCGCTTCGGCGCGAACCGAGATGGCGCTGGGAGGAGCGGCTGGCGGCGCCGGCGCCAACGCTTCCGGCGGGGAAGGGAGAGTCGCGCGAGGCCAGCCGAGACCGCGGTAGGCCAGCCCGGCCAGCACCAGGATCACGACCGCACCCCCCGCCGCCGTCGCCCCGAGACGACTGCCGCCGGAACGGCGGCGAAGCCCCCTCGTCTCGCCCCACGCCCCCGCGGTCTGGGTCTCGTGGGAGGGCGGCGTCTGGGTCTCGAACACCGAATCGGGCATCCGGCCCGCGGCGAGCGAAGGGACTGCGGTCTGCCAGAACCTCGCGCCGGAGGAGGACGAGGAGGAGGAGGGCCCCCCGGGCCGCGAGGCGTACGGCGCCAGCGCCCTGGAGAGCTCGGCGATCGACGCGAACCGATCCGCCGGGGATCGCTTCAGGCACCGCGCGACGACCTCTTCGAGCCCGGGAGGCACGTCCCGGCGCGTCGCCGACATGGGAAGCGGCTGCTGCTCGACGATGGCGACCAGGAGCTCTCCGAGCGTCTCGCCGCCGAACGGCCGCCTCGCCGTCAAGAGCTCGTAGAGAATGACGCCGAGGGCCCATATGTCCGTGCGGCCGTCGACCTGCTTGGCGTTTCGCACCTGCTCGGGCGCCATGTAGCAGGGCGAGCCCATCATCGAGCCCGTGGCCGTCAGCGTGGTGCTCGGCACGAGCGCCGGATTGGTCGACTTCGAAATGCCGAAGTCGAGAACCTTGACGATGCTCGTCCCGTCTTCGCGCTTCGCGAGGAACAGGTTCGATGGCTTGAGGTCCCGATGGACGACTCCGAGCTCGTGCGCCTTCGCGACGCCGGCGCACGCTTCGAGCACCCAGTCGATCGCCAGGGTGATCGGCGGAGCGCCTCGCTCTTCCAGCACCTTCGCCAGGTCGGCCCCCTCGAGGAGTTCGAGGACCATGTAGGGTACGCCGTTGTCGAGCGTGGCAACGTCGGTCACGCGCGCGACATGCTCGCTGACGATGCGCGCGGCTGCGCGGGCCTCGTTGAGAAAGCGCGTGACCGCCTGGTCGTCCGCCACCACGTCCGAGATCAGCACCTTGATGGCCACGCGTTGATGCAGGAGCTCGTGCCGCGCCGCAAAGACGGCGCCCATCCCGCCCTGCCCGAGCTTGCGCTCGATACGGTATTTCCCCACGAAGAGGCTTCCGATTTCGGGCTGGGTCGGATCCACGCTCAGGCCCCCGCGTTCAGAGCAGACCCTCGATGACCAATCCGCCGCCGCGGGGGACGGCATACGGCGCCGCGCGGAGCGCAGGCCGGGCGGCCGAGCCGACGTGAGCCGGGTCGCCGTGGGCCGTCAGGACGAGAAAGAGCCCGACCCCGACGGCCACGACCCCTGTCGCGCCGAAGACGATGGCATACGTCTGCGCGGTCTTCGACTGGTCGGCGACCTGCGCTTCCAGCGCCGGGGCTGCCGCGTACTTGCCCTCGTCGTGATTCCTGGAGATCGAGGTGCCCTCTTCGACCGCGGCGACGACGAGCAGGCCGACGCCGGCGGCGGCGGCGGCGATCCCCGCGATGCGCCTGGTCGTCTGCCCGCCAGTCTTGGAGCTCTCGTCGGGTGCGGCGACCGTCGCCAGGACCGGCGGGCCACCCGACGGTCCGGACGCCGAGGGGGCGGCCGTCGCCGGCGCGGCCTCGTCCTCGAGCGCGACGGCCACGTGGGTCACCGCCGCGCTCGTGCCCAGGTTGAGCCCCGATCGGTGCCACGGCTTCTTGCCCGGCGCCGTGATGTCGAGCTCGTGATCCCCCGGGTCGAGCGGGATCTCCGTCCCGATGACGCCGGCCGGGAGAGGCTGCGAGTCGAGCCTGACGTCGATTCCTGCGACCGGTGGCGCGAGCTCGATGACGATCTTCTGCAAGACCTTCTCGAGGGCCGCGGCGTGGGCTTGTGCGAAGTGCTCGCGCTCGTGCTGCCCGGAGTTTCGCGCCTGCTCGGCCGCGTCCGTGAACTCGCTCCATGCCGTGGCAGGCCGGTGGTCCTTCTCGTGACAGGCGGCCAGGTGCATCAGCGTTCCCAGCGCGGGATCGGCCCGCTGGCTGTCGCCGAACTTCGCGCACGCCTCGTGGACCTTCCCGGCGTTCATGAGCGCTCGCCCGTCGAGGAAGAGCTTCTCGGCGATGGCCGCGTTCGACTGGGCCGCCGCCGGGCCCTCTGCCGAAGAGAGCGCCGCGATGGCGCATGCCGCGGCGATCGACCAAGCCTGCCTCCGACCCATGATGCAACTCTCCGCATCATAGCGGATCGGCCGCCCGGTTCGTTCGCGAACCGTCGTCCTGGCCGAAGTAGCCGCCTGTCACCCGAATGGATGGCTGGCCGACGGCTGCGCTTCTGGTCTAGTACGCTGTGGCGGGGGCGAAGGCTACGTCCGCCCGGAGGAGTTTTGCCGATGTACTGGGCAGCGAGCGCAACCCGAACGCAGGTCCTTGCGACCCTCTCCTGCCTGTGCATGGCCGTCGCCGGGTGTGTGGGCGACGAGCCGCCCCTCCCGGGCGCCAGCCCGGACGCCGGTTCCGACGCGGCGGTCGCCACGAAGACGGACAGCGGCGTGCCCGACGCCACGGTGGACGAGGGCGCGCCGGAGGGCGGCGATGCAGGCGACGACGCCTCGACACCCGACGCGGGGCCCGATTCGGCGCCGGACGCCGACGCGATGGCACCGGGGTGCTCCGGGACCGATCTTCTCTGCGGCACGGCGTGCGTACCCGACGATCCGCGCAACTGCGGCGCGTGCGGCCACGACTGCACGAACCTCTCCAACGTCAGCGGCGCGGTCACCTGCGGCAGCGGCGTCTGCACCTTCGCCCCCAGCGCATGCAAGTCCGGCTTCGCACATTGCACGGGCAGTCCGGATCTCGGATGCGAGACGAGCATCACCACGGCGGGCCACTGCGGCTCGTGCGGCAGCGCATGCGGAGCGGGCACTCCGCTCTGCTCCGGCTCCGGGTCGACGTACAGCTGCGTCTCGGGGTGCGCCGCCGGCGCGCCGACGCTATGCGGCGGCACGACCTGCGTGAACACGACGAGCGACGCGCAGAACTGCAATGGCTGCGGCGCCGCGTGCACGACCAGCGTGGCACACGCGCAGGCCACCTGCTCGAGCAGCCAGTGCGGGTACGCGTGCACCGCAAGCTACCCGAACCCCTGCAACCAGGGGTGCGTCAACTTCAGCAACGACAGCGGCAACTGCGGGTCGTGCGGCCACGCTTGCGCCGCGCCGCCCAATGGGACTGCGACGTGCACCGGAAGCAACTGCGCGATCAGCTGCAACGGCGGCTACCTGAAGTGCGGTGCCGCGTGCGTCGACGGGACGCTGAACGGCAACTGCGGAGGATGCGGGAACACCTGCCCCATCTCGTGCACGAGCTCGCAGTGCATCAAGGCGATCGCCATCGCCGCCGGCGCGAATCACACGTGCGCGCTGCTGTCGGACCACACGGTCGAGTGCTGGGGCAGCAACAACGAGGGCCAGCTCGGATACGCCACGTCGCAGACGTGCAACTCGGCTCCGTGCTCGATGTCGCCGCGCCCGGTGCCGGGTCTCTCGGGAGTTGCCGCGATCGAGGCGAGCGAGAACACCACGTGCGCGTTGCTCACCGGCGGCACCGTCAAGTGCTGGGGCGACAACACGTTTGGTCAGCTCGGCGTGGCCCCGAGCGGGTCTTGCTCGCAGAGCAGCCCGTGCTTCTCGATGTCACTCTCCACCATTCCCCTGACCGGGTCCGCGGTCGCCGTGGCCTCCGGCTACGAGAGCGCCTGCGCGATCATCTCGGGAGGCACGGTCGAGTGCTGGGGGAACAATGCCGTGGGGCAGCTGGGTGACGGCACGTTCACCACGTCGGCGCAGCCCCGGCTCGTGTCGAACGTGACGAACGCGATCGCCATCGCGGTCGGCGAGCTGCACGCCTGCGCGTTGCTCTCGGACCATACGGCCGTCTGCTGGGGTGACAACAGCGGCGACATGCTCGGATCGGGGCAGGTGATGTGCCTCCCGAGCGGGGAGTACTGCTCCAACGTTCCCGTGCCGGTCGGCGGTCTCTCGGCCGCCACGGCGGTCGCATCGACAGGGATCGCGACCTGCGCTCTCGTGGGGATCAACGTCGAGTGCTGGGGCTATCTCCAGACGGGCCTGGGAGACCAGGCTGCGACTTCGCCGTCGGCCGCTCCCATCAAGGCGGCCAGCGTCACGACCGCGACGGGCGTGGCGGTAGGGGATGTTGCGGTGTGCGCGCTCCTCTCGGGCGGGACGGCCGCCTGCTGGGGCTCCGAGCCGCTCGGCGACGGCATGAACGACAGCTCGAGCACCGCCGTGCCGGTCATGAACCTCACCGGGGCCACGGCCCTCGCGGTCGGGTACCGTCACGCATGCGCGCTCCTCTCGACCGGCGCGGTCTCGTGCTGGAGCGACAACAACAACGGCGAGCTCGGAAACGGGACGACCACGCCTTCGCTCCTGCCGACGCCCGTCCTCTGGTGAATGAGCGCTCCCGCCGGCCGTCCTGGCTACTTCGAGGATCAGCGAGGAATTTAGGGCGTCGGCGTTACCTTTGAGCGCCATGCTCGAAGCCGTCCTCGTGCTCGCCGCCGCCGTGGCGGACGCCTTTCGCCCGCGCCGGGCGTTGCTCATGGAGATCGCCCTGCTCCGCCACCAGCTCGCCGTCCTGCAACGCTCGGTGGCCAGGCCGCGCGTGACGCGGTTCGACCGAA
>CALFNG010000214.1 GCA_937902985.1 uncultured Myxococcales bacterium | reverse complement strand
TAAGTGACTGGAGTTCAGACGTGTGCTCTTCCGATCTGGGTCGCAAATGGCTCGGGCTGTCCGTTTTGTGCACAGAGGCGCGCGACGCGTGCAGAGTCCCTGGCCGGCGTGTCGCCTCTTGCCGCAGCGCTTTGGCATCCGACAAAGAATGGCAAGCGACGCAAGCCCGAAGAAGTGAACGCGAAATCAGAGCGCTATGCTTGGTGGATCTGCCAAAAAGGACACGTTTGGAGCAAGACGATTCGCGACGTCGTTCAGTCGCCGGTATGTCCCGCATGCCGAGACGCCTAAGGCGATGTCGAGTTCAAACACCGGCGGTGCTGCGGTGCTGCGCCAGAATCACTTGCGGGGCCGTGGTCGTCGGCGAGTTGGTGTAGATCGCGATGCAATGACGGACCTGAAGGTGCGGGCCCGAGACGATGCCCATGCCATTGGACCGACGGAGAGGGCGACTCGGCCTCTTCCTCGAAGGGAAGGTCCCGTTCGACCTGCGAGACCCCCTTTCGCCGGGTCGCCACGCGTGCAGCGACGCCGTCGACAAATTTTGTCCCGCTGCATCGGACAGACGAGGTTGTGGTGGCCGTTCGGGCGCAAGCCTCCGGGTCCGGACACAGGGTCTCTCGGCACACTCGGCCTCGCCGATTGACATGTCGCGCCGTTCCGCGTCACATTGAACCACCTTTGCGCACTCGGATCCTGGATCGATTCGGAGCCCCCGCACGTCGGGACCGCTCCTCGCCCCCTCGCCAACGTCAGCCTGGCGGGCTCACGAGCGTGCTCGCGCGTCTCGGCGACTGTGAGGTCAAAATGCGTGCGTTGCCGTGGGCGCGAAGTACCTGGACCGCGTCGTCCATAAGCTCCTGCCACTCCCCGCGTTCGTCAGAGCGTGGCCGCGGGCACAAGCGATTTCCCGGCCGACGTTGCTCCGCCCGGGCAGATTCGCCTTTGTGTGGATCAAAGACCTGCGACAACAAAGTGACCGTCCCGGCACGAACGGAGGGCACGTCGAATGAATCGCATCTCTAATGTGACCGTGGGAATCGCGGCGGCGCTACTCGCGGCCGTCGGCTCGTCGATGTCCGGTTGCAACGCGATTGTGGGCTCTGGTGACTACTCCGTTGGTCAATCGGACGTCGAGGGGGGCGCCAGTGGGGAAGGAGGATTGAGGCCGGCGTCCGGAACCGCCATGGATGGATCGACCACGGATGGATCCACAAAACCTGCAAGTGGAGACTCGGGAATGGGGTCCACCGGCTTCATCGGCGACCCATGCGTGTCCAACTCTGGATGCGCCGCGGCGCTGCTCGATGTCGATGCTGGGCCGACGTGCAATGGCACTTGGTGTACGGCGTCCTGCACACAAAGCGCGACCTGCGGAAGCAACAGCGCGGGAACGCTCAACGCCTGCGTGCAGAATGTCTGCTTCCCCGGTTGCAACGCAGACACCGACTGCACGGCCTACAGCGGGACGACCTGTCAGCAGCTCGTCGCCGGCTCAGCCATGGTCTGCGCTCCTTCGTCCGCAGCGGGCGGCACGATCGGCGACCCATGTAGCGTCAACGCTGACTGCGCAAAGGGGACCTGCAACGGCGATTGGTGCACCGAGGCGTGCGCGCCGGCGATCGGCTGCGGTAGCGATAGCTCGGGCGAGCTGAACTATTGCGTCGAGAACGGCAACAACCAATACATCTGCTTCCCAGGTTGCACCAAGGGCGGCGACTGCAAAGCGTACGGCGGGACCACATGCCAGCCGATCGCCGGGGCAACGACGGGGTCGATCTGCAGCGCGCCGGCCACGGGCCTTGTCGGCGACCCGTGCACGATGGCCTCTGACTGCACGATCGGGACGTGTGAGAGCGGCATCGTGTGGTGTACCGAATCGTGCAAGGTGGACGCAGATTGCGGGGGTCCGGATAGTGCGGGTAACCCTACTTATTGCGTCAAGAACGGCAATAACCAATTCATCTGCTTTCCGGGATGCACGACCAACGCCGATTGCTCCGTCTTCAACACGTCGACGTTGACCTTGACGTGCCAAACGATCGGTACGGAGCCAGGTTCGATCTGCTCTACCGGGCCATAGACGGCACCGCTTGCCACGTCGTGGGCTGCGGCGGGCGACCCCACATGAGCAAGAACGAAGCTGCAACAGTTCGCCGTTCGTCCAAATCTATTTCGCTATTTTCATGACAGTGCCGCTTGACTGGTTTGTCCAATAGACGCTCGTGTCGTCCACCGTGAGGAACTCTGGGCTCCCCTGTTGCGTCGCGAGCGTCACGGGCGTTCCTCCGCCCAACGGGACCTTCATGACGCTCCCGACCGAGCCGCCCATGGTGCCGTAGTTCACCCAGTAAACGTTCGAAGCGTCCACGGCGATCATCCAGGGCCCGTTCTGGTTTTGCGCCAAGGTAACCGCCGTACCGCCGGCGAGGGGCACCTTGAGGACCGTACCGCCGGGATTGTTTGCATCCGTGTAGTAAACGCTCGTGCTGTCTACGGCGACGCCGATGATCTCTCCCCCCGTAGCTAGGGTGACTGGCGAACACGCTCCTTTGGTGATCGTGCAGTTCGCGAAGCCTGACGCGATCACCGAACTGAGGTTGCTCCAGTAGGCGTGCACGCCTCTGATGGCAACGCCTCCTCTACCGCCTGAGCCAATCGTCGTGGCGGTCCCTCCGGACAAGGGCACATACATGAGAGCGTTTGATGTCGTCCAATAGACGTTCGAGGTATCCGTGGTCATCGCCGCAGTTTGGGTTCCGGATCCGGTCAGAAGCGTCGCAACTACGCCCCCGCCGGTTGCGACGGACAAGACCGAGCCAGAAGTCGAAGTTCCGTCTGAAGTCGTAAAGTAGAGGTTCCCGCCCTGGACGGCGACGTTGTAGGGCCACTCACCGGACGTCATCGTCGCCAGTGTTGTCGACGTGCCGCCTCCGATGGGGACTTTCATCACCGTCCCGCCGGCCGTCGGGCCAGTGTTAGCCCAATATACGTTCGTCGAGTCCACGGCAATGCCACAGGGACTGTTCTGCCCGGAGGCGAGGACCAGCGGCTGGCAAATGCCGCCGGTGCACGCGCCGCCCTGGCAGCTGTTTCCGCAGCTAGCACAGTTCTTCCCGTCCACCTGCTCGTCGACGCACGCGCCATCGCATGAGGTCAAACCGGCGCCGCAGTTGAGCGCGCAGGCGCCGCTGCTGCACGCCGCCGAGCCGCTGCCACTCGTCGGGGCCGGGCACGACTTTCCACAGCCTCCGCAGTTCAAAGTGTCGCTCGAGAAGTTGACGCAGGCGCTCGGACACGCGTTCGGGTTGCTGCTCGTGCACGCGAAGCCGCATGATCCCTGCGCGCACGTCGTGACGGCACCGACAACGGTCGTCGCGCAGACGTGCCCGCACGAAGCGCAGTTCTGCGGATCTTTGGACGTGTCGACACACGTTGACGTGGACGCGCAAAGAGTGGGGGTCGCCACCGGGCAGCCCGAAACGCAGCCGTAGGAGCTTCCAGAGGCCGCGCAGTTCGGGTCTCCGGAAGGGCAGGTGCTACCGCAGGTTCCACAGTTGGTGGGCTTCGTAATGTCGGTCTCGCAGCCCAGGTCGCTGTTTGACATGCAATGCGCGAATCCCGCTTTGCACGCCGACGGCGCAAACGTGCAGGCGCCACTGACGCACGTCAGCGACCCGGTCACGTTCGCGAGGGCGGTGCAGTCGTGGCCGCACATCCCGCAGTTACGCACGTCGTTCGGAATGCACGAGCCGTTGCAGTTGAGCTGCGCCGACAAGCAGTCCGCTGCGGGGCCCGCATCCGCCGCTTCGGTTTCCGCCCCCCCGTCGTCCACGGGCAGCGTCGCGTCGTCACCGGCGCTCGCATCGCCGACCGGGTGAGTTCCTGCGGACCCATCGATCGGGACGGGTTCGAGGCTCGCATCGAAATGCGGATTGTAGTCCGGGAGCGTCGTCAGGTTCACTGCGTCGGGCCCGCATTGGCCCGTCTTCGGATTGCAGCTTTGAGCCGCTGGACAGTCTAGAACGCCCGCACATATGGAGGCCAGGAGGACGTCCAGCTCCGCAACCCGGTTGGTGGGGATTTGGACTTCGATTTCGCGCAAGACGATGACCGCGCCGGAGGATCCGCCTTTGCGCGCCGTGACGTCGATCAAGACCTCTTGATTAGGACCGCTGCCTGCGGCAATGGAGACGGTCCGCGGAAGCGAAGTTTGCGACGTAACGGTATAAGGATAGTTGAGCAACGCGGTCCACGTGCCGCCTGTTGCCCGCTGGCGGACTTCGACCTCGAGGGTGTCGAAATCGGTCGGCATCGAGAGATTGGTCTCGAGAACGACCTCCAGCCCGCCGGCCTGTGTCGTCTGACGGGAGCACCCCGTGACGATGCAGACCGCAGAACAAAGAAATGCCGAGGCAAAACGAACGGCGACTTTGCCAGCCATATCTATTTCTTCCACGAAGTGAGCTGGACGCCGGCGAGGGTTCCGGCCGGAATGGGATTGGTCTCGTCGCGTGGCTTCAACAGAAAGTAGCCTCCCACCGCCGCTCCGGCGGCGACGAGCACGCCCCCAACGATCCATGGCCAGATCTCCCCATGGTACTGTCGGACCAATGTTACTTGCAGTGAGCGCGTTTCGCTTTCATGGAGCTCGACATTGGCGACATAGGCGAGTCTGCCGGGCGCCGTGACGCGTACCTCATGGGTCCCCGCGGTCACCCGGCCGTCGTAGCGCCCGCTGGCCACTGACGTTCCATCAACCTCGATCGTGGCTCCCGGCTCGGCCACCACGCTCAGCTGCCCGGTATGCATCATGCGCGTTAGGGTGAAGGACATCGCTGTTGACGCGCCGCCCTCGATCGCGACCTTTTTCGAGATCGGCTCGAAGTCGGGACTCTTCACATCGATCACGTGTTCGCCGAGGTCGACAGTCAGCGGACGCGCGAGAGGCGACGTCCCGACGTTCTGACTGTCCACCGCGACCGTCGCTCCGGGAACGTTCACTTCGATCGAGACTGTTCCGACCAGATTGTGGATCGCAGCAAGCGCCGCGCTGACCGCGGCCTGGTCCTCCTGCGAGATGGCCGAGCCCTCTTCGCGAACGTATCCTTCGAGGTGCTCCTGCATACGCGCGTACCGGTGCAAACTCTTCTCAGCAATCGCCATATCGAAAAGAAGCCTCGGGTCCTTCGACAAGTCATAAGCTTGTTGGTACTTGCTGTCTGCCGCGACAAGGTCGCCGTTCTTGAAGAGTAACTCGGCTGACGAATACGCTTCCTTCGCTTCTCCCTGGAGCGATTGCGCGAGCGACGGAGGCGCTGCGGGCTTCGCGATCCGCCGACCGGGCGTCTCTCCCAGGACCGACGGTGAGAGGAGTACCAGCGCGCAGATGAGCCCGAGGCCGGCCGAACAGGTTCGTGATTGTCGACTCATTTGCGTTGCAACCGTGAGAAGGGGTCCGAGTCCAGAGGGGTGGTGGCGATCTCCTTTGGGGCGGAAGCCGGAGCGGTCGGTGCGTCCACCGGGCCGACGACTGTCGAAGCGGGCGCGTGGCGCCCGAGAGGATGTCCTGCGGTTTGTGCTCGGACAAGTGCGGGTGAGACCGGCTCGGCGACCGGTGCGCCCAGAGGTCGAAGGGGTGCCTCGGAGGGAACCGGAGATTCGGAAGGCGGTCCGCGGGATGCGTCGGCCGCGGGGTTCGTCGTCGCAGCACTTTCACCCGGAAGTAGTCCGAGACTACCGATCCCCTGGTTACTCGTCCCGTTACCCACTGTAGATACAACGCTCGCGGGAGACTTGCCGCGGTGGAGCGTCGCCACCGTGGCCGCCGTCGCGATGAGCATCACGATCCCCGCGAAGCCGGCGAGTGCGAGGCGCGCTCCTCGTCGCCGTCGGATGACCGCTGGCAGACGCGCCGCTGACGTGAGCCAAGGCGGCGCGGTGCCTCCAGCCGAGTCGTCCCCTCCGGGCGAGCGGGTCGAGAAGCGGCCGAGGTCCGATGGCGCCGCCAGGGTGCCCGACGACCGAAACGCGGACGTGCGCAAGATTCGCTGGATGGAGACCGCGGCTTCCGCTGGCGCGAAGGCCGCAAGGTCGGTGGCGAGCGCGGCGACCGTTTGCACACGGCGAGTGACGTCGCGCTCGAGGCATTTCATGAGGACGTCGACGAGACCGCCCGGTAAGTCGGGGCGGTGAGCACCGATGGGCGGCGGCGGCTCGGAAATGATCTTGGCGAACGTCTCGCCCAAGGTTTCCCCTGCGAAAGGTGGTTGGCCCGAAAGAAGCTCGTAGGCAATCACGCCAAGAGCCCAGATGTCGGTCCGCGCGTCCACAGCCTTCGCGTTGCGCACTTGTTCGGGTGACATGTACGCCGGTGATCCCATGATCGCCCCGCTGGCAGTCAACGCCGAGCCGTGCACGGACGGGATCGGATCGTTCACTTTCGAGATGCCGAAATCGAGCACCTTGATTAGCGCCGTTCCGTCTGCCCGCCTCGTCACGAAGAGATTTGACGGTTTCAGGTCTCGGTGAACGATGCCTAGTGCATGCGCCTCGGCGATGGCCTCGGATGCCTGAAGGAGCGCAACCAGAGCTTCGCCGACGGACATCGGCCCGTTCTCCCTCAACATTTGACCGAGGTCGACCCCGGCCAGGTACTCCATGACCATATAGGGCGCACCCGTTTCAAGCGTCCCCACATCGAGGACCTTCGCGACGTGCTCGCTCGACAGCCTTACCGCCGCCCGAGCCTCGCGCAGGAAGCGCTCGACCGCCGTCGGGTCGTGAACAGTCTCGCCGCGCATGAACTTGATCGCCACGGGCTGGTCCAGAAGCAGATGCCGCGCAGCGACCACCACGCCCATGCCGCCGACACCGAGAAGCCGGTCGACCTCGTACTTGCCGGCGATCAGCTCGCCTGACGCGGGCACCTCTCCGGCAGGATCTCGGCTCCGTCTGATCTCACCGGGCATGGGCTCGCAGGAGCCGCCAGTCCTCAGCACACGGCGCACCCCCCTCCCCAGCACTCGTCACAACGGACAGCGGCCGTTCGCCTGCCCGCGCAGCGACGAGCTCCCGATGCCGTGCCCGAAACACCTGCGCAGCTTGCTGCGAGTTGGCCCTCGAGTCAATGAGCCCTGTCCACAGGGAGCTGGAGGCCGTCCAGCCGGAGTCACAGATCCATGGGCGAACTCAGCCACCCGTAGACCAAAGGAGGGTACAATCCTTAAAGGTGTCTAGTAGGCGGTTCTCTTGCCAGCCTTTTCGCGACGATCTCGCCGCGGCCGTCAAAAGAGCCGAGGGTCTAGCCCGCGACAACGCCGCACTGCATGCACGCCTGGCCGCTCGCCGCCTCGACTGGTTCCAATGGTCACTCGTCGGTGTGATTGGCCTTTGCGTCGCAGCGATCGCTTACATTCTCATGGCGGGGCACAACTGAGGAGTGGCTGCGGCGGGGCGTCGGTCAGCTGGCGGCGGCGTACGTGACCGCCGCCGGCCGGCGCGACATTTGAGATGGCGGCGCAAACGACCCTCGTCAAAAGATGGGGAGGTGAGCGCCTCGCACGCTTGAAGAATGATCCCGACGGCTTCGGTCACTGCGAGCGGACCATCTCGCCGGAGCATCTGGCCGAGGTCGATGCCGGCCAGATACTCCATCACCAAGTAGGGGGCTCCATTGTCGAGTGTTCCGAAGTCGAGCACCTTCGCCACGTGCTCCGTCGAAAGCGCGACCACGGCACGTGCTTCGCGCAAGAAGCGTTCGACGGCGTTTTCGTCGCGGCCCG
>CALFNG010000213.1 GCA_937902985.1 uncultured Myxococcales bacterium | reverse complement strand
CGCATACCTCCCTGCCCCTCCCATTCTCTAGCCATCGCTCCACCCCCCTGCGTTCCTCAAGCGAGCGCTCGAAGTGCCCCGGACCGCGGATCCGGGCGATCAATAAGTCACGGTCAGGTGCTGGGTCTTGGGACTCACGTCCCACTGCATCTGCCGGATCGCCTTCTCGACGCACGACGCGACCGCGGGGTTCGCCGGGTCCGTCGTCGCCGAGGCGCCCGCGGCGCGCCCCGTCTTGACGGTCACCTTCACGACGACCTTCATGTCGTCCGCCGCTCCGCACTCGCTGACGAACCTCCCGTGAACCAGAGGCGCGCCGAGCTGTGCGCTCGATAGCGGCGCCGCCTGCGTGAGCCTGTGGGCGGCGACGGAGCCGGCGTCGCCCGCGTCCGGTCCGTCGGAGGCCGTACGCGAGGCGGAGAATGCTCCCGATGCGGAAGAAGCGAGGGACGCAACGCTTTCATAGGCGTCGGCCAGCGCCGGCGGGAGCTTCCCCCTCGAGCCCAGGAAGAACAGCGCGCCGATGCTGATCACGAACAGAGAAAGGAGGATCGGGAAGGTTCGTCGCACTTGCATTCACGGCTCGTGGCAGGCATCGCCCCTACGCATCGCCGGCCGACAGTCTAGCTGCGGAGACGGCACAGCGCGATCGTCATGACGCCCCTCGTACGGCTCTTCGCATCCGACGCACGGCCTCCTCGGCGCGCGGGCGTGCAATTTCGAGCATCCCAGGCTTCGGCGATCCAGACTGGAGCGTCTTCCCGGAACGTCCCCATGCTCGACACGCCCTCGAACGCTTCTGCCTCCACCATCGTGGTCGGTCGGCTCGCGGCGCCGGACATCGTCGCGATGGCTCAGTGCATTGCGATCGACGTGAACGCCTTCCCGTACCCGAGCTCTCATTTCGTGTTTCGCCCGGCAGTGTCGCCGGTGTGGATCGCGCGGAGCGCCGGCGAGTCGCGCGTGCTCGGGTTCCTGGCGGCCAGCGAGCGGCGCAAGCTCGACCTTTACCTCGAGGGGCTCGCGACCGCGGTCGCTGCCCGCCGCCGCGGCGTCGGACGCGCTCTCCTGCGCGCCGCAATCCACTTCGCGCGCGAGATGCCGGCCCATACGCTCTCCCTTCACGTATGGGTCGGGAACGTCGCCGCCATCGGGCTCTATCGATCAGAGGCCTTCAACGTCAGCCTCCGCGTGCCTCGCTTCTACCGGCACGGGACCTTCGCGAGCTCCGACGCCTACCGGATGGTGCACGTCGTCGCGTGAGGCGCGGAGTCACCCGCGCGGGCGCGCGCTCGCCGTTCGGAAATGAATCCTCATCTGTTCGTCGAGCAAGGACTGAACGTGCGCGTCCGTGAACTTCGACCCATGGTGGGTCATTGCTCGGGTCAATATCTCGACCAGTAAAGTCCGGCTCGGCAGGTCAACGGCTCGAAGATTGTGCCGGGTCGCATAGACCTCGATTGCCGCCAGGGCGCGCACGCCCTCGCCGCCGTCCACGGCCTCGCTCGCGACAGCCCCAGCGCCCGGGTTGACCACGCCGGGCGCGTTTTCGATCGAGAGCGCCGCGACGAGAAGATCGGACGCCGGCTCGCGAGGGGCCGGCAAGGGCGCCGGCTCGCGAGGGGCCGGCGAGCTCGAGGTCCCGGGGCCTGCGGTTCCAGGCGCGGGAGCCACGGCCACGGCAACTGCCTCGAGTGCGTCGCCGACCCGCGCCATGAGGCCGAGCGTCTTCCGCGCGACCTTCGAGACGGCGTTCGCCTTCCTGGTTTTCTTGCTCTTGGTCATGCCATTGAGAGCTCGTCTCCGGCGTTCAGAAGTCGAATTGACCGAACGAGTTGAGATCGTGGAACGCTTGAACGAGGCGCGCGGTCATCCCCTTCTCGCCCAGGTGCATCCACCCGCGCGGGTCGATGTATTTCTTGTTCGGCTCGTCGGGCCCCTTCGGATTGCCGAGCTGCGCCTGCAGGTAGGGCGCGTTCTCGTCCATGTACTTCCGGATCGGCTCGCAGAAGGCCCATTGCACGTCGGTGTCGATGTTCATCTTCACGACGCCGTACGAGACCGCTTCGCGGATCTCTTCTCGCGACGAACCCGATCCCCCGTGGAACACGAAATCGACCGGCCGCTTGGACGTCTTTCGTTCCTTGGCGATCTCGTCTTGTGAGTTCTTCAGGATGACCGGCCGGAGCTTCACGTTCCCCGGCTTGTACACCCCGTGCGTGTTGCCGAACGAGGCCGCGACCGTGAACGCTCCGATGGGCTTCAGCGCGTCGTAGGCGGCGAGCACCTCCGAGGGCTGCGTGTAGAGCTTGGCGTTGTCGACGTCCGCGTTGTCGACGCCGTCTTCCTCGCCCCCGGTGACGCCGAGCTCGATCTCCAGGGTCATCTTCATGGGCGCCATGCGCGCGAGGATGCGGCTGCTGATCTCGAGGTTCTCGTGGAGCGGCTCCTCGGACAGGTCGAGCATGTGCGACGAGAAGAGGGGCTCGCCGAGCTTCGCGAAGAACGCCTCGCCGACGGTGAGCATCCCTTCGACCCAGGGCAAGAGCTTCTTCGCCGCGTGGTCGGTGTGCACGATCACCGGGACGCCGTACGCGTCCGCGACGTTCCGCACGAAGTGAGCGCCCGCAACGGCCCCGGCGATCGACGCCTGCTGCGTCTTGTTGTCGAGGGATTTGCCGGCAAAAAACTGCGCGCCGGTGTTGGAGAACTGGATGATGATCGGGCTCTTCGCCTCGCGCGCCGCCTGCAGCGCCGCGACCGCCGAGTGCGAGCCGATGACGTTGACGGCCGGCACCGCGCAGCCGACGCTCTTCATGTACTCGAACGTCTCCTGGAGAGCGGTGCCAGCGATGACGCCGGGCTTGAGCTTCATCTTGGCCATGGCGCTATCCTTGGCTCTGCACGTTTTCGTCCGTGTTTCCGACGTCGCCAGCGCTGTTTTTTTTCGCGTCCGATGATCGTTTTGCGAACGTCGCGCATTAACCCTGGCGGACAAGGCGGCCGCGCGCGACATGACGGTAAGCAGCATACTCGCGGGGCGACGGCTAGCACTGATCGCAATGGGCACACTAGTGGGGACAGCGGTGACCGTGACGGCCGCGAGTTGTGCCTCGACCGTACCCTCCAACGCCAGCAAGACCTCGGCGGACGGAAGCGTCGGCGAGGGCGCGGGAGGAACCGGTCCCACGTTCAGCGGCGGCGCCCCGGAGGGGGGCAACGCCGCCGCATGCGTCGCGGGGTCGTGCACGGCGTCGAACGGCGCCACGAGCCTCAGCGCCGGCGGAGACTTGGCCGCCTACGCCGCCTTCCGCTCCGCCGCCTCCGCCGCCTCGCTAACGATCGGCGGCCGTGGATCGTTCCAGGCGTCGCGGCGCCACGAACGGGCACCCATGCTCGGCGACATGCGAGGGAACCAATGACCGGGAGTCGATCGTTGACGGGGTATGAAGAAACTCAACCAGCTCATCGACTTCTTGTTCAACCCATCCCTCTCGGCTCCCCGGTCCGCGCTCATCATGCGGATCATGGCGGGCGGCGTCTTCCTCTCCGAAGGCATCCTCAAGTTCGTCTACACGAACCAGGGAGTCGGCCGCTTCACCAAGCTCGGAATTCCCGCGCCCGAGTTCACTGCCACCTTCGTCGGCGGGCTGGAGATCGTCGGCGGCATCCTCCTGATCGCGGGGCTCTTCACGCGCGTCATCGCGATCCCCTTCATCATCGAGATGGTGGTCGCGATCCTCACGACAAAGATCTCTCTCTACCTCGGGACGTCTCCGCTGCCGCTCCCCGCGTCGCTGCCCAAGGTGGGCTTCTGGGCGGTGATGCACGAGACGCGCTCGGACTACGCCCAGATCCTCACCTCGATCTTCCTGCTGGTCGTGGGTCCCGGCCCGTGGTCGCTCGACGCGCTCCTCGCCAGCCACCGGCGCCGGGAGGCCCCGGTCGTCATCGCGTCGGGCGAGCCGCTGGCTTCCCGGTAGAGGGCGATCCCCGGCACGGGGACGACGCCCCCGATCGACGCGACGTTCACGACGTGCCCCTCGCCCCCCCTTGAACGCCATCCTCGGGTGGCTCCGCCTGCGACGAGAGGGCCTGCTCACGGAAGAGAAGCGAGTGCACGCTATCGACGTGATCGAGCGAAACGCGCAGGCGCTGAACCAGCTCGTCGGCGATCTGCTGGACATCAGCCGGGTCATCACGGGAAAGATTCGCATCAGCGCGTCCCAGGTCGATCTGGGCAACGTCGTCGAGATGGCGATCGAAGGGGTGCGCCCCGCGGCCGAAGCCAAGCAGATCGACCTCGCGGTCGACCTCGACGGCAACAACGCGGTCATGCGCGGCGACGGGGATCGACTCCAGCAGGCGGTCTGGAATCTCGTTGCGAACGCGGTGAAATTCACACCCAAGAACGGGGCGGTCAAGGTCCGTCTTCGACGCGTCGACTCGGACCTCGACCTGACGGTCGAAGACAACGGCGCCGCGCGCCAGCTCGGGACCAACAATCTGCCCGATTGTTCGAACATGGCCGCGAGCGAGCAGGTCCCCGGCCGCGACGCGACCCACGGCTCCCATGGCGTGCCGCCCATTCTGCACGGGGAAAGGCCGATCGTCGTCTGCGCGCACGCTCGGCAGGGGATCGACGACCCCAACGCGGACGAACTTTCATGGCGGTGGGTGGGCATCGTCGCCCGGCGCCCCTAAGCTCCTCCCATGACCGAAGCGCCGGCATGGTTTCGCCAAGCGCTCGCCGCTCCGCGCACCGACCACTTCGTCGAGGTCGCCGGCTGTCCGATTCATTACCTGCGCTGGGGAGAGGGCGTCAAACCCGGGCTCATCCTCGTGCACGGCGGCGCCGCCCACGCCGAGTGGTGGTCCTTCCTCGCGCCGATGCTCACGCGCCAGTACGACGTCGTCGCGCTCGACCTGAGCGGTCACGGCGAGAGCGGGCGTCGCCAGGAGTACCCCCGACGGCAATGGGCCGACGAAGTGCTCGCCGTCGTCGCGGACGCGCGGTTCGCGGGCGCGCCCGTGCTCGTCGGCCACAGCATGGGCGGCCTCGTCGGTATCGTCGCGGCCTCGGTGTACGGCGAGGCTCTTGCTGGTGCGGTCATCGTCGACGCGCCGGTGCGAAAGCCGGATCCAGAGAGCCAGGAGGGAGAGGCCGGCAAGAGCTTCCGCAATCCGAAGGTCTATCCGACGCTCGAGGAAGCGGTCGCGCGTTTCCGTCTCGTCCCGGCCCAGCCGTGCGAGAACGCGTTCATCGTCGACCACATCGCGCGCACGTCGCTCCGGCAGGTGGCCGGCGGCTTCACGTGGAAGTTCGACCCGCGCGTGTTCACCAAGTTCTCGCTCGAGAAGATGAGCGACTACCTCGCGAGCACGCGCTGCCGCATCGCGCTTCTCCGGGGCGAGAAGAGCGTGGTCGTGCCGCCCGAGACGGGCCAGTACATGTACGAGCTCCTGAACCGCTCCGCTCCGCTCGTCGAGATCCCGGAGGCGCACCACCATTTGATCCTCGATCAGCCGCTCGCGTTCATCGCGGCTGTCCGCGCGCTGCTCGCGGACTGGGAGCACTCGATCCCCAGCAGGCGTTGAACTCGAATCCGCGACCTCGAGCCGAACGCGCGTCGCTCGCGGGCGTTAACCCGCCGTCGCGGTCGTCCAAGGTGCCGAGCGGACCGCCTGCGGCGCTCGACGCGAGCGGAGCGAACGACTTCGCGACGCTCGCCCCCCTCCTGCACCAGGTGTTCTTCATCGGCGATGGCGTCGATTCCGACGTGACGCTCGAAGGGCGAAGTAGGCTCGGCTGAGCTATCGCTCGATCATGCCGACTCACGCAGCAGCCTATCGGGTCGAGCGGCTCGTCGTCGGCGATGCCCCCGTGGCCAAGACGCTCTTTTCGATGATGGCCGACGTGTTCGAAGAGAAGGACGACCCGTTGAGCGACGAGTATGTCGCCCGGCTCCTCGCGCGCGAAGGACTGTGGGTCCTCGCAGCGACGTCGGGCGACGAGATCGTAGGTGGCCTCACCGCGCACACATTGCCAATGACGCGATCAGAGTCGCGCGAGATCTTCATCTACGACATCGCGGTGCAGGCGGATCATCAGCGCCGAGGCGTGGGCAGACTTCTGATGTCGCATCTGAGGCGACTCGCTAGCGACGCCGGTATCCACGACGTGTTCGTGCCCGCGGACGACGACGACGCGCACGCGCTCGAATTTTATCGGGCGCTCGGCGGGGTCGCGTCTCCGGTCACGTTCTTCACGTTCGGTCGCGAGCCGTGACCATCAGACCCAGGGCGCGAGCGATGAACACTCGGAGCGCCGCGCATCGGGACCCATCACGCGGACGACGGGCGCTCGGGACGCCGCGTACCGGGCCCCAGCATGCGAGCGATGAACGCTCCTCGCGCGCGCCACCACGGCCTGGCGGGCATGGATCCAGACGCCGGCAAGGGTGGCGCGTCATCGCGCGCATGCGCGCCGGCGCGTCGCCGTCTGACCCAGCCAGCAGGCGCCGATCAAGGTGATCACGACCCCGAGTCCGAGATACGCCGCCTGCAACGGCGGATGGCTGGAGTACCCGACGATGAGGATCTCTACGACGAGCCAGATGAGCAGTGCGCCCCCGACCTGCCGCGACCCACCCGCACGCGCCGCATGACGTCCTCCACTACCCCCACCACCACGCTGCTCCCCACGCGCGCTGCCCACCACGCGCCCCAGCCGCGCTTTGCCCGCGACTCACGCAGACTCCGCGCTTCCCCCGCCCGATCGCCGTCCCCGCGTGGACCCCAACGCGATCGCGCGTTGCACGCCACGACAGAAGCCCCATGGTCACCTGCGGCCTCGTGGCTCGCCGCTCGGGCTTCGTCATCGTCGCAATTCATCGGCGGCCGTTGCAAACCTGCATCCTCGTGGAGCGCCGATGAATCGCTCATCACTCGGAATCCACCCCGGTCCGCTCGAGACGCGGTCCGTTTCGCGAGCGGCCCGCGCCGCCCTGGTCGCGGGTGGCCCCGCGTCGCTCGAGACATGCGTTTCGATCGATCCTCCGCACGCTCCGAAGGCCGCGGGCTTCGATACGAACGCGGAGCGTGCGAAAGCGGAGGCCATGATCGCCGTTCTGATCGGGCCGGGCGGGGCCCCGAAGGAAGAAGCGGACGTGGCGCGCGAAGGTCAGGGCTGGGTGAGCGCGCCGGCCCCGCCCGCAGCACGGGCGGCGTGCGAACCGCGTCGATGACGAATGGCGCCTTTCCCGTGAGGCTTGGACGTCGTTCGCCGGCCGTCGTAGAATCGAGCATGGCATCCCGTATGTTCCGCGCGATTGTTGTCGCCGGTGCGGCGCTCGCTGAGGCTTGCGGCTCCTCCGGCAAGGAGCCGGATGGTTCATGGGAGGTGCCCACGTTCGGTGACATTCCCGACGGGGGACGCGTACCCGCGAGCCCCACGGCATCCAAAGCGCCGGATGCGGGGGCAGCCAAAGCCGCAACGGATCCCTCGGTCGACGCGAACGTAACACCCGATGTGGACGCCGCGGTCGTCGATGGGATGGGCGGCGACGCCCCAAGCCGGCCCGAGTGGGGCAGCATCCTCGTGAAATGATCGCCGTCGCGGGAGATGGCCGCTGGGGAGGTCGTGTGACCAGGCGCCCCCTGCCCGACGACCCGGCACTGGATACCCTCTCGCCGTCATTGCGCGACACGGTCTCGCGCGGCTGGTTCGAACGAGCCGCGGCCGAGCTGCAGACGAGCGCAATCATGGCGGTCGTTTGCCAGGACGTCGTCGCCCTGCGACCGGGCAGCGAAGCAGCACGACTCGCCGCCCGGGCGGTCGACGATGAGCGCCGCCATGCGGAAATCTGTCGCCAGGTGGCCTCCCGATACGCGGGCACCGACCTGGCGCTACCCGTGGAGTCGCCCGTCGTCGTGCCGCGATATGACGGCGCCTCGGAGGAGGTCGAACGGTTGCTGCGAATCGTTGCCCAGTGTTCGATTGGCGAGACGATCGCCGCAGTGTTCCTCGAGGCGTCGCTCGAAGCCGCCCGGGGGCCCCTTGCGCGAGCCGCGACCCGCGAGCTCCTTGGCGACGACGTCCAGCACGCTCGCATAGGCTGGGCATTACTCGCTGGCTGCAGCGCGACGACGCGAAGGGGCGTCGAGCCTTGGCTGTTGCCGATGCTTCGGGGCTACGTCCGGCTTTGGTCTGCTGCGACCCCATACACGAGCATGCCAGGTGTCCGCGAACACGGCCTGCCGACGCCGGAAGACGTTGCCGCGGCCGCCCGGCGGGCCACGGTCGAAGTGATCATCCCTGGCTTCGACTTGCTTGGTGTCACGCCGCGAGGCCTCGAGCGCCAAACATGATGCGCGAGTCCTCTGGCGCGACGGGGCGACGCGCCAGGCGGATGGGGTAACGGGCGCCTCCCGCCTCGGATGTGCCACAGCGCCGGAGGCCAACGATCCGAGCCCGACGAGAGAGACCACCGCGCCGGAGGTATCGACCGACAGCCGGCGCTGACTCGACAAGTCGGTCCGCCATCGACGGAGCGCCACGCTGCGATTTGGCCCGCTCGAAGCGTTGATCGCGTCGCGTGCGCCGCCGCGCTTCGGTTTCGCTA